>DATHSY010000046.1:0-2032 GCA_035463715.1 Actinomycetota bacterium
CCGTGCACCCACACCCCGGGGAAGCGCCGCCAGTACGTGTCGAGGTACCGCTCGGGGTCACCCCAGATGCCCCGGGTCATCGACGGCCACGGCTGTTTGCAGACGAGCTCGCCGACCTCGCCCCTGGCCACCGGTTGCCCGGCCGGCCCGAAGACGTCGAGGTCCATCCCGAGCGCCGGCCCACGCAGCGTGCACTCGGTCAGCTCGGTGACCGGGTGCGGCGACAGGAAGCACGCGCCCACCTCCGTGCCTCCCGACAGGTTGATGATCGGGAGCCGGTCTCCGCCGACGACGTCCGAGAACCACCGGTAGGGCGCCGGGTTCCACGGTTCGCCGGTCGAGGCGAGGATCCGCAGGCTCGACAGGTCGTGACGCTTCACGGGCTCCTCGCCGGACGGGATCAGCGCGCGGATCAGCGTCGGCGAAACGCCGAGCGTCGTGATGCGGTGCCGCTCGACCATGTCCCAGATCCGGTCGGGACCGGGGTGGTTCGGCGCGCCGTCGTACAGGAACACCGTCGAGCCGAGCGCCGTCGCACCGACGATCTCCCACGGGCCCATGATCCAGCCGAGATCGCTCACCCAGAACAGTCGCTCGCCGACATGCAGGTCCACCTGGTACGCGACCTCCTCGGCGATCTTCACCAGGAACCCCCCATGCACGTGCACGGCGCCCTTCGGCCGACCCGTCGTGCCGCTCGTGTACGCGAGGAACAGCGGGTGCTCGCTGTCGAGCTCGCGCGTCTCGAAGCGCTCCGGCTGCGCGGCGAGCAGCTCGTCGGCGCGCACGTCGCGCCTCTGCGTCCACGGCAGGTCCGTGCGGTTCGCGCGATCGAACACGACGACGTGTCGGACCGTCGGTGACGCCTCGACGGCTTGGTCGGCAATCTCCTTCATCGTCACGAGCGAGCCGCGTCTGGGGAACCCGTCCGCGGTGATCAGGGCGACCGCGCCGGCGTCCTGGAGCCGCGTCGCGACGGCGTCGGCCGCGTACCCGGAGAAGATCGGCAGCCAGATCGCGCCGAGCTTCGCGCACGCCATGACGGCGGCCACGGCCTCCGGTGTCATCGGCAGGAAGATGCCGACGGCGTCGAGCGCGTTCACGCCGAGCGAAGCGAGGCCGTTCGCGAGACGGTCGGACAGCTCCCGGAGCTCCGCGTACGTGACGGTCCGCGTCGCGCCCTCTTCGCCCTCCCACACGACCGCGACCGCGTCGGGCGTACGCTCGGCCCAGCGGTCCACGCAGTTGTGCGCGAGGTTGAGCTTCCCGTTCATGAACCACAGCGCCCACTCGGGGCCGCCACGCATGTCGAGGACGTGTTGGTACGGGGCCGAGAACTCGATGTGGAGGTCCTCCACGACCGCGTCCCAGAACCACTCGATGTCCTCGACGGACCTGCCCAGGAGCTCGTCGTAGGTCGCGATCCCGTGTGTGCGCATCAACCGGGTCACGTTCGCGCGCTCCACGTAGTCCTGGGTCGGTCGCCACACCATCGTCACGAGGCCCCTCCTGCCCGGTGGGAAAGGTACGGGTACCCTTCCCACCGAAGCGTATGTCCGACCAACCACCCATGCAGCCATCCAGGTCGAATCACCGGCTCCGCCGGGCGCTGCTCGTCGCGACCGCGAGCCTGTCGGCGCTCGTGATGATCGTGGCGGCCGTCGGCCTCGGGCTCCTGGTGTGGGGAGATGCGAACCGCGACACCCTCCTTCAGGAGCCGTCGCCGGCACCGGGCGAGAGCGCCCAGCCCGCCGCGTACACCGGCAGATGCGCGGAGCGGTCGTGCAACTACCTGCTCCTCGGCAGCGACAGCCGCGAGGGGCTCACGCCCGAGGAGCAGCGGTACACGGGGACGAACGAGGACATCGGAGGCGAGTTCCGTTCGGACACCATCGTGCTCGTCCACGTCACTCCGGACGACAAGCAGGCCACGTTCGTCTCGTTCCCGCGCGATCTGTGGGTCGAGATCCCCGGCGAGGGGTCCGGCAAGATCAACTCCGCGTTCGAGGGCGGCGTCGAGGGCGGCGGCGCG
>DATHSY010000047.1:0-1943 GCA_035463715.1 Actinomycetota bacterium
GGTGACCTCCGAGGACGGCGAGCAGGAGCAGTACGCGGTGTCGTTCCGGGCGCGGCTGTCGGTGAGCGACGGCGACACGGTCGAGGTCGGTCAGCAGCTGACGGAGGGTTCGGTGAACCCGCACGAGAAGCTGCGGGTCGAAGGTCTGCAGGCGCTGCAGCAGCACTTGGTGGAGGAGGTCCAGCAGGTGTACCGCTCGCAGGGCGTGACGATCCACGACAAGCACATCGAGCTGATCGTGCGGCAGATGCTGCGCAAGGTGCAGATCATCGAGCCGGGCGACACCGACCTTTTGCCGGGGGACCTGGTGGACCGTCGGCGGTTCGAGGCTCGCAACCGCGAGACCGTCGAGAACGGCGGGACGCCGGCCTCGGCCCGGCCGCAGCTGCTCGGGATCACGAAGGCGTCGCTGGCCACGGACTCGTGGCTGTCGGCGGCGTCGTTCCAGGAGACCACTCGGGTGCTGACCGAGGCCGCGATCGCCGGCAGGTCGGACTCGCTGCTCGGTCTGAAGGAGAACGTGATCATCGGCAAGCTGATCCCGGCGGGGACGGGGATGAGCCGGTACCGCAACGTGGCGGTCCGGATCAAGCCTGAGGCGATCCCCGAGTACTGGCTGGCGCGTCAGCGGGAGCTGGCGGCGGCCGCGGCGGCCGAGGGAGCCGAGCCGGTGCTGACGGGTCTGACGCGCGAGGAGGCCGAGCAGATGCTCGGCGGGTCGGTCCGGTCGTCCTCGTTCGCGCCGGAGGAGTGAGCGGCAGGGGGCTCAGCCCCACTGCCGGTACCAACCCGCCTTCGAGCGGAGCTGGCCTTCGAGGAGCCTGAGCGCCTCGTCGACCTGGATGCGGTCCTCCGGCGGGAGCGCGTCCAGGTCGGCGACGCCGATGTCGGCGCCGCCTTGTGCGGAACTCGAGCCGGTCCTCGCCCTCGCGGGTGAGTTCGATGCCGCGGACCCCGCCGTCGACGGGCAGGAGCTCCACGAGAGGGGCGCGCAGGAGCTGGCGGACGAGGCCGTGCGTCGTCTGCCGCGTCACGCGAAGCGACCGAGCGATGGCGGCGGCGTGGATGTTCGGGTCGCGTTCGAGCAGCGCCAGGACCTCGTACTGCGCGAACGAGATGAACGCCCCCGAGACCGCCGAGTCGAGGCGAAACATCAGCAGGTGGTACACGCGCCGAACCACCGCCGCGATCTCCTGGCCCGATGGCGGATCCGCCATGACGAGGTGTTGTAGCGCGAGGCACCGACACCACCCGCGCCGGCGTGTCGCGTCCCTGTCCCCAGTGTGTCAGGAAGCTCACGCCATCCGGGCCGCATCCTGGTCCCACCTGTCAGGAACCTGACCCTTCCGCCCCAGAACGAAAAGCGTCAGGACCCTGACAGCTCGGAGCCAGGTGCGGCCCGGATGGCGTCAGGTGGCTGACACGTCGGAGGACGAGGAGGAGGAGGAGGAGGCGAGCGACAGGAGCTCCTCGTGGACGCCGGGCGGGCCCGCCAGGATGTTGCCCGACGCGAGGAACCCGTCCTCGTGCCCCTCCCAGTCTGTCACCACGCCGCCCGCTTCCCGGATCAGCAGCGCCCCCGCGGCCACGTCCCACGGCCCCAGCGACAGCTCGAAGAACCCGTCGAACACGCCCGCCGCCACCCACGACAGATCCAGCGCCGCCGCGCCCGGGCGCCGCAGGTCCTCGAAGCGCTCGAAGGCACCTTGGAACATCGCCAGGTACCTCGGCAGGGAGTCCTTCCGGCGGAAGGGGAACCCGGTGCCGAGCACGGCCTCGGCGACAGGCCGGCTCGAGACGGTCTGCCGTTCGGACCCGAGCCAGGCCCCGCCGCCCTTCCAGCCGACCCACGTCGCTCCCTCGAGCAGCGGCGCGTGGACGACGCCCACGACCGGCTCGCCCGCCTCGACCAGCGCCACCGAGACCCCCACCGCAGGGAAGCC
>DATHSY010000048.1:0-9781 GCA_035463715.1 Actinomycetota bacterium
CATGCAGATGACCATGAACACGGCGCCGACCAACCACCATCCGGCCCCCCAACCCCACATCATCGTCCTCACCTCCTTGCTCTGGCAGCGCCTGCGTCTGGCCGCCGCTTCTGTCGTCCAGGACGATCCAGCGGGCGAGACGGATACACCCAACCTCGGTTCGAATACCCCCCACGAGGGGCTGAGGTTTCCACGAACGGGGGTTCGGCCGCTCGGAAGGAGTACCGTCTTTCCTCCAAAGACACCTCCCCGGGCTTCTTGCCCGTCGACGTATGGAGCTTGCCGTGCGCGCGGCTCTGCCGACATCGGGGCGTTACCCTGAACCAGACCCTGATTTCGCACTTCCGAAGACCCCGAACCACGCTGTGGTTGAGGCACGGGCTTCAACAGGTGCACGGGTCGAGTCCACCGATAGGAGTGCGGCCAGTGGACCACCGTGCCGGGAGCTGTCACGCGGGTGTGCGGACCTGTGTCTTGTCCTCGGTGCTGCCGGGCGGACCGCTGGCCCTTCCAACCGAAGAGAGATCGTGCCGCAAGCGGACAAGCCCGAGCCGTGCACGTTGGCTTTCGGCTTCGAGTGTCCCGGACGCCGTTACCTGATCCGGGTGACCCAGGCAGTTCGAGCCGACCTAGCTCGGTAGCGCGCTCGCTGTTCGATCGGCGCGTTCGACCGCGCGCGCGAGGGCGGCGCGAGTAGTCACGTCCATCTTGTGGAAGATGTTGCGCAGGTGGGTCTCTATCGTCTTCTGACTGAGGAACAGTTCCGCAGCGATCTCGGGATTGGTCTTGCGGTCGACGACTAGCCGCGCCACCTGGAGTTCGCGTTCGGTCAACGACTCGATGCCGGATCCGTCCGTGTTGCCCGGCCGCGTGCGGCGGTGGGGGCGATGGCCGAGCTTCCCCAGCTCTCGTTCCGCACCTTCGCGGTAGCGCAGCGCGCCACACGCGTCGAGCGCTGCCGCGGCGCGTTGAAGCTCCGCAACGGCGCGGCCGCTCTCGCCGCCCTGGGCGAGCGCTCGGCCAGCGAGCGTGCGCGACAGCGCGGCCTCGATCGGGGCCCCAACTTCCTCGGCGGCATCGGCCGAGGCCAGTGCGCATTCGGTAGCGCGCGCGGTGTCCCCCGCGTGAAGAGCCACGGCGGCGGCGGCGCGGTCGGCCCATACGTCGGCGAGGGGAAGCCCCGTCGCGGCCGCGGTGACCTCGGCAACAGATGCCGCGCGCTCCGCCTCGGTACGGCGATCCAGACCGAGCGAGCAGCGGGTGAGCAGCTCGAGGCCGTAGGCCCTCCAGCCACCGGGGATGAGCGTCAGCTCCTCGCCGCCGGCTCGGCCAAGGAGAAGCTCGACGGCTCGGGTCGGTTGGCCGGTTTCGAGCAGGACGCTGGCGAGCCTCACCGCAGCCCAGGCCGTGACGAAGCCTTCGTCGAGATCGTGCGTGAGCTCGAAGGCCTCCTCCGCGGTGGCGAGCGCAATGTCGAGATCGCCGACGGCGACCGCGACGACCGAGCGGTTGAACAGGTTCCCGGCGAGAGCCGGCGGGGTCCCGAGCAAGCGCCCAGCCTCGATGGCGCCGTCCAGGAGCTCGGCGGCCTCCGCCAGCTTGCCGCGGATGTACCAGACTCGGGGCAGGATCTGATACAGGCCGAAGGGATCCCCTCGCCGCGTCGCCCGAGCGAGGGTCAGGGCACGGCTCGCGTGCGCGTCCGCCTCGGCGTACAGATCGAGGTACAGTTCGGCCGAAGCGAGCCAGGCCGCCGCGTCGAGTCGCAGCGAGAGCTCGTCATCGGAGAGGTTGTCGACGAGGGCTGCGGCTTCGGCACGGTGGGATCTAGCTCTTTCGGTCGGTCCGGTGATGGCGTCCGCGAGGGCGGGCATGGCGAGCGCCGTCGCCAGCAAGGCTGCATCTCCCAGCACCCTCGCTGCACCCACCCCGCGGCCGGCCCAGTCATGCATCGCCTCGTATCGAGAGCGGTAGAACTCGTTCAGCGTCAGCTCGATCAGCAGCCCGACGGACTCGACCGTGGCCGGCTCCGGCAGCCCGCGAAGAGCCGACACGAGACGCCCGTGGGCCTGCTCGTATCGCCCGAGGAACCGCTCCACCCTGGCGCACGCCGTCGTGAGGCTCGTGTGGAGCGCGCTCGAGCGCTCCGGGACGACCGCGATCGCCTCCAGCAGTGCCTCATGGCTATCGGCGAAGCGACCCGCCCCCGCCAAAGCTCCGGCGCGGGCGAGCAGGAGCTCGACGCGGTCCGCCCCCGGCGCGGTCTGAGGCAGCAGGCGTAGCGCCGAACCGAACCACCGCGCAGCGCTTCCGGGTGCCAGGCGTGCTGTTGCCTCGCCGGCCTCGCGCAGGAGCGCAACGGCCCCGATGTCGCCCTGGCGCGCAGATCGCTCGACGTGGTGCGCTCGCGCCGCCACGGCGGCACCTCGTTCGGCGAGCGCCTCGGCGCACCGCTCGTGCGCTCGGAGCCGCCACCCCCCGTGCGTGGTCTCGTAGACCGCCCGTCGCACGAGCGGGTGCCGGAATCGGAACCGTCGGGGCACGTCCGTCTGGTGGATGAGATCCAGCTGCAGGAGCTCGTCGACGGCCTCCATCGTCGAGTCCTCCGAGGTACCCGCCGCGACGGCGGCCAGCTCGGGCTCGAACGGATCGCCCGCCACCGCCGCGCCTTCGAGCACTAGCCGCGCTCGCTCGGACAGCGACGCGAGCTCCTCCGCCAGGGCCGCCGCGACGGCAGACGGGACGCCAATGGCCAACGACAGCTCGACATCGGCCGAACCCGCACCGGTTGCGCGGTCGAACGCGCGCGCCAGCTGCTTGAGGTAGAAGGGGTTGCCGCCGCTCTCCTCGTAGAGCGCCGCCGCGCGCGTCGCTTCGAGAGCTTCGCCGAGGAAGGCGCGCGCCTCGTCGGGACTCAGCGCTCCGAGCTCCATCCGGTTCAGCACGCCCTCGCGATGTGCGCGCTCGAGCGCTCCCGACAGGCGCTCCGGGGTCTGGTGCGGGCGCGCCCCAAGCGCCATCAGCACAGATGCAGCCGGTGGTCGGCGCAGCAGCGCCCCCAGCAGTTCGACCGATGCGGAGTCGGCCCAGTGGACATCATCCAGCACGAGAACCAGTGGCCTCGGCTCCGCGAGCCGCTCGAGGAGCTCACGCACGGCGCGATGGCTGCGATAGCGCTCGTGCTGGAGCGCGACCTCGCGGCCGTCGGCAAGCGCCCACAGCGACGGGAAGACATGCGCGAGCTCCGCTCGAACCCGGTCGTCGAGGACGGCGAGCCGCTCCGGGTCCAGGCCCCGGAGGTACTCATCGAGCGCATCGACGAACACGGAGAACGGAAGATCGTGCTCGAGCTCCGACGCCGACCCGCCGAGAACGAGGTGCCCACGGACCTCGGCGCGAGCGGCGAGCTCCCGAAGGAGACGCGTCTTGCCTATCCCGGGTTCGCCCGCCACCTCGATCGCGCCTGGGCCACTTCGATCGAGTTCGTCGAGGAGCCGCTCGAGCGAATCGAGCTCGTCGGCACGTCCGACGATGTGCTCGCTGATCTGGACCATACGCTTCGGTAAGCCACGTGCAGATACTGGGGGAGGGTCGAAGGTCCTGCCGACGGCGGGACCGTCGATGAGTCGGCAGCAGTTGCGCTCGACGCCAACCGGAACGGATGGACGCTATCGAGCCAGCTATGGACTTTGGCCGGGGCGCGCGGCCGAGCGAGTCGGGATAGATCCGTAGCTTCCGGGGAAATTCAGGGTCCGGCTCAGGGTGATCCCCCGATGTGTGCAGAGCCATGCCACGGCAAGCTCCACCCATGTCTCGTTACCTGCTTCACCACCGTCACACGCCCGACGAGTGCGGCGTGGTGTTCACCTCGTTCAAGGGCCACCAGAGCGCGCTTCGCCACCGCGCGACCCTGGCCTCGTGCCGCTCCGGCGGGCACGCGATCTGGTGGACGGTTGACGTCGAGAGCGAAGAGGAGGCGCTCCGGCTGTTGCCGTTCTACGTCGCGGAGCGCACCACCATCACGCGCGTCAACGAGGTTCAGATCCCATGAGCCAAGCCTGGAAGGGGTGGTACCGATGATCGAGAGCAGTGTTTCAGGAACGGCGTCATCCACGGGTGACCTCGCGGAGCGCGAGAGAGGGCTGGGGCGCCCGGCCGCGGTGCCGCCACCGCCGTCGGCCGCCGTCCGTCCGTCGGGATGGACGGGGGGCCGTATCACGGCGCTCGTGATCGCGGCCCTGTTCGTCCTGTTGTCCATCGGCCTGCTGAGCGGTGGTGGAGCGGCGCTGTGGGCCGATCTCAGCTACCGCGACTCGGCGGGCTACGTCACGACCGACGCCCACGTGTTCTCCACCTCGGGATCGGCCTTGACGACCGCGCCGATCGAGCTCGGCTCGCCTGGGGTCGGCTGGCTGTACTCCACCGTCGTGCTCGGCGAGGTTCGGATCCGGGTCACGCCGGCGAGCTCCGGCTCGACCACGTTCGTGGGGATCGGGCCCTCCGGCGAGGTCGATCGTTACATCGCCGGGGTGAGCCACACGGAGATCTCCGACTTCTGGAGTAACAGGGTGCAGGTCATCGGCGGCGGCACACCCGGATCCGCTCCCGAAATGCAGGACTTCTGGGTCGCCTCCGTCACCGGATCTGGGGTCCAGACCCTGACGTGGGACCCGGCGAACGGATCGTGGACCGTTGTGGTGATGAACGCCGACGGGCGGCCGGCCGTCGACGTGGCGGCGGACCTTGGAGCCACCATGCCGACCCTGCTGGGGATCGCCGTCGGTTCGCTGGTGATCGGCGGGATCTTCCTGATCGGCGGAGTGGTCCTGATCGTGGTTGCGATCCGCAGCCGCGCACCGAAGGCGAGGTCCGCGTGAAAAAGCGCAACGATCCAGGCCGCGGGGAGGTGGTCTCGAGGACGAGCGACAAGCCGCGATCGGCAGCACCCGAGTACAGAGGAGGGAAGACGATGGGCCAGTTCGAAGTACGCGCCCGGTTGAAGGTTCGCGATGGGCAGGTGGAGGGGTTCAAGCAGCAAGCGGCGGAGATGATGCGCCAGACGAGGGAGAAGGACACCGGAACACTCGCCTACGACTGGTTCCTCAGCGAAGACGGGACCCAGTGCGAGGTCCGCGAAGCCTACGTGGATGCTGATGCTCTGGTCGATCACGCGTTCCACGTCCGCGAGGCTCGGGACGTCATGTTCGAGGAGTTCGCGTACGACCACAAGATGGCGTTCTACGGGGAGGCGTCACCTCGACTCAACGGGTTGATCGACAAGATCGGGGTGGATGTCACGAGGTTCACCCCCCTCCAGGCGCTCGAGCTTGCCAGCGTCCAATGAGTGAGGCCGGAGGTAGGGAGAGCCATGCAGACCGTGAAAGAAGCAGCAGAGACGTTCCTGGCGAACAAGCGGATCGCGGTCACGGGGGTCTCCCGCACGCCCAAGGACCATGGGAGCAACACCGTGTACAAGCGACTGCGCGACCGTGGCTACGAGGTGTTCGCGGTCAACCCGAACGCCGATGTGGTCGAGGGCGACCCTTGCTTCCAGGATCTGAAATCGATCCCCGGCGGCGTCCAGGCGGTGGTGATCGGGACACGGCCCGAGATCGCTGAGGACACCATGCGCGAATGTGCCGAGCTCGGCATCACGCAGGTCTGGATGCATCGGGGTCCCGGCACAGGCAGCGTCTCGGCCGCCGCCACCGACTACGGCCGGCGGCGCGGCATCACCGTGATCGATGGAGGCTGCCCCCTGATGTTCGGCCCCACGGCCGACTTCGGCCACAAGGTGATGCGGCTTGTGTACTCCGGGCACGTGCCGAAGCAGGTGTGACACGAAGCGAGGAGACGAAGGAGACGTGATGGCCGGGACACGCCTGTTGGAACGGTTGACCGCGTCGGACCTGTTCCTGTTGTTCTGGGATGACTACGGGTGGTCCACCGACATCGGCGGGCTCGCCATCGTCGACGGCACCTGCCTGCTCGACGGCGACGGTCGCGTCCGGATCGAGGAGGTACGCCGGAAGCTCGAGCCGAGGCTGTTCCAGGTCCCGCGCTTCCGCCAGCTGCTGTTCCGACCCCGGCTGGGCTTCGGTTGGCCGCTGTGGATCGACGCTCCCTCCTTCGACATCGCCGACCACGTCCGGGTCCACCAGGTGGCTGCCCCTGGCGATGAGGCCGAGCTGCTGCACGCGTGCCAGGATTTGGCCCGGCATCGGCTGGATCCGGCCCGGCCGCTTTGGGAGTTGTGGCTGCTGCCCGGCCTGCAGGAGGACCGGGTGGGCGTCTACTTCAGGGTGCATCACGCCTTCGCGGACGGCGCCGCGGCGCTGGCCGCCTTCGGAGCGCTGCTGGATCTGACCGCCGACGCTCCCACTCCGGTCGCCTCGCCGTGGACGCCCGCACCGATCCCGACCAGGAACGAACTGCTGAGCGACAACCTACGCCGGCGCCGACAAGAGCTCGGTCGCGGGTGGTCCGGCCTCACCCATCCGGGCAGGACCCTGCGAAGCGCACGGCAAGCCTGGCCGGCGTGGCGGGAGGTCCTCGCCGAGAAGCCCGCCCCACGGACGAGCCTCAACCGTCCGGTCGGCGCCGGCCGCAGACTGGCGATCATCCGCAGCCGCCTCGATCTCGCCAAGCAGATAGCCCACGCCCACGACGCGAAGGTCAACGACGTCGTGCTCGCCGCGGTGGCCGGCGGCCTGCGCGAGCTACTCGCGGCCCGCGGCGAGGCCGTCGGAGGGCTGGTCCAGCGCGCGATGGTGACGATCTCCCTGCACGAAGAGCAGCCTTGGGAGGCTCAGGGCAACAAGCCGGGGTGGATGATGGTGCCACTGCCGCTCGGCGAGGCCGCCCCGGTCCACCGGCTGGAGCTGATCGCCGCCGAGACCGCTGCGCGCAAGCACGATGCTCGCCCTGAGGCGGGGAGCGGGATCTTCAGGTTCGTCGCCGGCCAGCGCGTCTGGTACCGGCTGTTCCCGCGACAGCGGTCGGTGAACCTAGTCGTGACCAACGCCCCCGGTCCGCCCGTGCCGCTGTACCTCGCTGGCGCGCAGCTGCTGGAGGTGTTCCCCATGATGCCAACGATGGGGAACCTGACGCTCGTCGTCGGCGTGTTCTCGTACGAGGGCCAGCTCAACTTCACCGTGGCGGCAGACCGGGAGGGCTGCCCGGACGTGGAGGTTTTCGCCCAGGGCGTCCGCAGCACCCTCGACGACCTCGCGCGCTCGGAACTTGTCCCTCTCGGGAAGGCAGCTCCTGCTGAAGGGTAGAAGGAAGGAGGCAAGGATGATCGTCACCACAACGCCAGGCATCGAGGGTCGTAGCGTTTCTGAATACCTGGGCGTCGTCGCGGCTCAGGGCGTCCTCGGTGTCAACGTCTTCAAGGACGTGGCCGCCGGCATGCGCAACATCTTCGGTGGTCGCTCGCAGTCCTACGAGAACGAGCTCGCATCGGGTGTGAGCGATTCGCTCGTGGAGCTCGAGAAGCAGGCCGAACAGCTCGGCGCCAATGCCGTGATCGGAGTCGACATCGACTACGAGTCCGTCGGATCCCAGATGTTGATGATCAGCGCGTCCGGGACGGCCGTGAAGCTCGCATGAAGAACGCGGCTGGGGTCCGCCTCGGACGCTCCCGAGAAGGGAGTGACCGATGATGGGTTCCGTGACGTCGGACAGGTGCGACCTCTATCACGAGGAGGTGGGCGACGGCGTCCCGATCCTCCTGATCCATCCTTCGGGGTCGACGGCCTCGACATGGGGCTCCGCGATCGATGAGCTCGCCCGGGTCGGACGGGTGATCACCTACGACCGCCGAGGGTACGCGCGCTCCGGCGGAAATCCGGTCCGCAAGCTCTCCACGCATACGGCCGATGCCGCAGCGCTCCTGGAGCTCCTGCAGACCCCGCCCGCCGTCGTCGTCGGGACGAGCGCGGGGGCGATGATCGCCCTCGACCTCGCCGTGCATCGTCCGGACCTAGTGCAGGCCGTCGTCGAGCATGAGGGCCCATGGCGGTTCACCCGTCACCTTCCGACGGGTACGCAGGTCAGGACCTTCGCCGCCATGGGGTCGCTTGTTCTCCGCGGCCGCCCGAGCGACGCCGCAGAGGCGCTGTTGCGCTCGGCCTACGCATACCGCGAGGGCGGAAGCGCGTGGGACGCCTTCCCTGAGGAGTGGCGGCGGGCCGGCAGGGACAACGGAAGGGCGACTCTGTGGGATTTCCTCATCACGATCGGCAACCATCCAACCGCGACGGCTCTCGCGACCATCGAGGTCCCCGTCGTATGCAGTTACGGCTCACGGAGTCCCGACTTCATGGTCCGCCGCACGCGGTCGCTCGCCGCCGCCATCCCGACCGCGAAAACGCACCGGATCGAAGGAGCGGCTCATGCAGCCCCGTTCGACGCACCGACCAACTTCGTGGAGCTGATCGCCGACACCATCACCTGATCGCCGACACCATCACCTCTCGAGACGGCATGTTCTGTGTGCATGCGCGAATGCGGTCGAACGGGTGCGCGAGGTCGGACCCGGGTCGTATGGCGGTCGTTTCTGACAGCGCCCGAGCGTCCTTCTTGAGTCTCCTGTCCGGTAACCCCTCGGCGGAGCCGAGCGACATGTGACGACCGCCCAAACGCTCGAAGCGAGCGACTTCCGTCCAGTTGAGGGCACTGAGGAGTCTTCGAAGAGTCGATCGTATTCCAGAACCATCGTCCATGACGGGTGACGGGCAGAGCGCATGGTCTCAATCAGCGCTCGCCTTCCGACCAGAGCGCCTCGACGCCTCCTCGCTCGTCGACCTCGAACGAGCCGTATCTGACGTCGCCTGCCCGATGGTACCGGTTGATGACCACGCCGGTGGAGGAGGTCGTGCTGTCGATGAGGTCGAGGCCAGCGGGGATCGTTCCTGCCTCGAAGAGCCGCTTGCCGCTGCCGAGCAGGACCGGGAAGGTCCACAGGCGATACTCGTCGATGAGGTCATGCTCGATCAGGGTCTGCAGCAGCCCGTAGCTGCCGTGGACCTGGATCTCGCCGCTCGGCGCGTCCTTGAGCGCCGCCACGGCTCCCGGAACGTCACCTTGAAGGAGCGTCGAGTTGTTCCACTCCACCGCTCTCAGGGTGGTGGAGGCCACGTACTTGGGGACCCGATTGAGCACCGCACCGACCGGATCGTCGTCGGGGACGTGCGGCCAGTGCGCCGCGAAGATCTCGTAGGTCGTTCGTCCCAGCAGAAGTGCATCGGCTCTTCCGGTCCATTCCGTGATGATCTGCCCCATCGCCTCGTCCCAGTAGCCGACCGACCATCCGCCTTGCGCGAACCCGCCGCTGCGGTCCTCATCAGGACCACCCGGCCCCTGCATGACGCCGTCGAGGGTCAGGAACGTTCCGACAACGAGCGTGGCCATCGTTCTTCTCCCCTATCGCCAGCACCTACCGGCGCCAGACCATACTTGCGGTTCCCTCGGCGCTGGCACAACGCCGGCATCATCGGTCGGCAGGCCCACCTTGGCCACCTCGCGCCATGGGGTCGGCGCGAGGGCAGGGGATGATTCCAGCCGACCGGAGGATCAGGATCGAACGCCGCAAGTCATGGCCGCCGCTGTCCAACCCGACCACTGCAGGTCTGGACCCGGCGAAGCCCGCGTCTGAGTCGACCCGACGGTCTCACGCTCAGCTCCGCGCCTCCTCCCACTTGGCAAGGGTTGCAGAGCGACTGCCGGAGCAGTGAGCCTTAGGTCGCTCGAACGCGCTCAGGCTCCGAGCCCATACGAC
>DATHSY010000049.1:0-9877 GCA_035463715.1 Actinomycetota bacterium
CTGGTCTGCGGGTACCACCACAAGCTCGTGCACGAGTTCGACTGGTCGGTGCGTCGCGAGCAGGACGGGGCCCGCTGGTTCCGTCCGGACGGGACCGCGTTCAGGACGGGCGTGGATCCGCCGGCGACGGAGGTGGCGTGACGCGGGTGTCCGCGGCGGGCGCGGATCGCATCATGCACCACTGATTCGAACCATCCGGAACGTCAAGCGCCACGGTCGTGGATCCGGCGGACCGCCTCGATCGTGTCCGCCTCGGCGGGCCGCTTGTCGGGTCGGTATCCCTTGACGCGGGCGAACCGCAGCGCGACGCCACCCGGATAGCGCCGGCTCGCCTGGACGCCGTCGAACGCGACCTCGACGACCAGCTCCGGACGGACGTACACGGTGTATCGGTCTCGGTGCATCTCGAGCTGCTGGAGCCGCTCCGTCTGCCATGCAAGCATCTCGTCGGTCATGCCCTTGAACGTCTTGCCGAGCATCACGAACCCGCCGGACGGGTCGCGCGCGCCGAGGTGCAGGTTGCTCAGCCAACCGCTCCGCCGTCCATGTCCCCACTCGGCGGCGAGCACGACCAGATCGAGCGTCTCGGCGCGCTTCACCTTGAGCCAGGATGCGCCTCGTCGGCCGGCCTCGTACGGCGCGTCGAGCGCCTTCACCATGACGCCCTCGTGACCTCGTGAGATCGCGTCGTCGAGCACCCGGGCGGCGTCGGTCTCCCGCGCCGCAACCGCGCGCGGGATCCGCAGGGAGTCGGGGAGCGACCGATCGAGCGCGGCGAAGCGCTCGTGGGCGTGGCGATCGAGCAGGTCTCGCCCATCCAGGTGCAGACAGTCGAAGAAGAAGCTGGCCAGGGGCAGCTCCTCCCGCTGGACGTCGGCGAGGCGCCGAGTCCCGAAGCGACCCATCGTCACCTGGAACGGATGCGGCCGGCCGTCCGCGCGGAGCGCGATCGCCTCGCCGTCAAGCACGATCGCCTCGACCGGGAGCGACAGGATCTTCCCGACGACTTCGGGAACCCTCGCCGTCACGTCCGCCAGGTTCCTCGTGAAGGCACGGACCTCATCGCCCATCCGGTGCACCTGGAGCCGCGCCCCGTCGAGCTTCCACTCGACGGCGGCGGGATGGATCCGTGTCATCGCGTCGCCGACGTCGGTCGCGCTCTGGGCGAGCATCGGCTGCACGGGTTCGAGGACGCGCAGTGCGAACCCCGACAGTCCTGCCGCTCCACGCGCGAGCGCGGCCGCCGCGACGGTCCCAAGGTCGCCGGCGAGCATCGTCGCGCGACGGACGTCCGACGCGGCCACGCCTGCGGCGCGCGCGACGGCCTCGACCATCACCCCCTCCAGCGCGCCCTGCCTTATCTCGCCCGTCAACAGGCCGATCAGGAACCGGCGCTCCCGCTCGGTCGCTCGGGCGAACAGGTCCGAAAGGACCGCCCGTCGTGCCCGTTGCGAGCCCGGCCCGGACAGCGATCCGATCTCGCGCAGCGCGGCGTCGACGTCGAGGACGCCGAATGTCGGCCGTTCGGCCGGCGGGTCCGGTATGTCGCGCAGCGACGCCCACCCCACACCGATCGCCGCGTGCGGCAACGCGCCCGACAGATAGGCAACGGCGGGCCGGGCCTCATCCGGGAGCACCGACGACAGCACGGCCGCGAGCCGTTCGACCTTGCGGACACGGGAACGGACAGCGGCCACGTCTTCGGATGCGGCCGCCAGATCGTCGAACAGCACCGGGTTCGATCCGGCCGTTGGCTATCGCCCCGCGGCGGCGCCCGAACGAGCGGCTCGACGACGCCCGGCGCGCTCGGCGCGCTCGGCGCGACGACGCTGCCGCCCGCGCTCCGCAAGCTCGAACTCGCGCGTGGTGTCCGGCTGGGCGAGAAGGTAGACGATCGTCGCGTCGACGATGCCGGCGCCCAGCCCGACCCACGTGCTCACGCTCGGCTCGCCGGACAGCACGCCGACCATCGCGAGGGGGATCATCACGACCGCGAAGATCGCGAACGTTCCGATCGCCGCGTGGCGGACGGACTCCCGGCGAAGGAGCACGCCGACGCCGAGGATGGTGGTCAGCACACACAGCAGAAGGATCAAGCCGGCGGCGATGCCGGTCAGGTTCTGCGTCGCCTCCGGGCTGAGCCCGAAGTCGATCCCGGCCAGGATCGTCGCACGGTCGATCCGGTCCGGATCGAGCGCCGCGAGACCGCGTTCCACGCCGACGGCCGTAAACAACGCGGTGACGGCGAGGATCAGGACGCCGGCCCCGAGAGCGGTCGAGGGCCGGCGTTCGGTGGCTATGCGTTGGTCCATCCGGGTCCTCGATCCCGCGAGAGCGACCGAGTATACCGACGGCTGGGTGCGAGGCCGATGAGTCCCGCCCGCTCCACGCGCGGCGTCTCTTGGGCGCTAGACTCTGGCTCGTGAGCTAGGTGACATCCTCGGGCACCACCCGGCGCCGCCCAGGCCGCCGGCCGTCGCACGCCTCAGGAGGTCACCGATCATGGCTCACGAGCCGTATCCCCACCGCCCCTCACCCGTCTCCGCGCGGCCGCCGGCCACCCGAGGGTCGCCGTGAACGTCCTCCACGTCCGTGCGCTCGCCGTCGAGGTCGCAGGCCGGCCGATCCTGGGGGGGCTCACGCTCACGGTCCGAGCAGGCGACAAGGTCGGCGTCGTGGGCCGCAACGGCGCCGGCAAGACGTCGCTGCTCGGCGTCCTGGCCGGCGAGGCCCAGCCGCTCGCCGGGTCGGTCGTGCGTCGAGGCGCCGTGGGTTACCTGCGACAGGACCCTCGGCAGCACCGGGCCGCCGACGACCACGACGGCCTCGTGCACGTGCTCCAGGCTCGAGGCCTGGCCGACATGGGGGAGCGGCTGGAGAAGCTGCGACTCTCGCTCGAGGAGCGGCACACGGAAGGTGACGTGGCGCGCTTCGCCCGGCTGGAGGAGCGGTACCGCGCGGCCGGAGGGTACTCGGGTGAGGCAGAGGCCCGTCGGATCGCCGCGGGGCTCGGACTGCCGCAGGACCGGCTCGACCTTCCCGTCGCCGCGCTGTCGGGCGGCGAACGGCGCCGACTCGAGCTCACTCGGATCCTCTTCGGAGGCTCGGACCTCCTGCTGCTCGACGAGCCCACGAACCACCTCGACGTGGACGCGCGCGATTGGCTGATGCGGTTCCTGACCGCGTACAAGGGCGGGCTCGTGGTCGTGAGCCACGACATCGGGCTGCTCGACCGGTCGATCTCGCGGATCCTGCACCTTGACGACCACGGCGTCGTGACGTACCGCGGGACGTACTCGCAGTACCGCGAGGCGCGTCGGCAGGACGAGACGCGTCTGGCGGCGATCGCGGAGCGACAGCAGGCCGAGATCCACCGCCTGAAGGTGCTGGCCGACTCGATGCGCGGTCAGACGGAGAAGCGTGCGCGCAAGGCGAAGACGCTCGACACTCGTGTGGAACGGCTCCGCGCCGGGGCCGTCGAGGCGCCGAAGCGCGAACGCCGGTTCGCGTACCGGTTCCCCGAACCGCCGCACTCGGGCCGCGTCGTGCTCCGAGCCGACGACGTGACGAAGGGATACGGGGGGCCGCCGGTCTTCGAGCACGTCACGTTCGACGTCGAACGCGGCGAACGGATGCTCGTGATGGGTCTGAACGGCGCCGGCAAGACGACGCTCCTGCGGATCCTGGCCGGCGCGTCGACCCCCGACGGGGGCTCGGTCCGGCTCGGCGCCGGCGTGTCGCTCGGCTACTACGCCCAGGAGCACGAGGGGATCGTCGAGGGCCGCGACGTGCTGTGGCACGCGAAGCAGGAGTCGCTCGCCGAGGACCGCGAGCTCCGCGGGCTGCTCGGCATGTTCGGGCTGAGCGGCGATGTTGCCTTCCAGGACGCCGGCACGCTCTCGGGCGGGGAGAAGACCAAGCTCGCCCTCGCCCAGCTGGTCGCCGGGCGCCGCAACCTGATCCTGCTCGACGAGCCGACCAACAACCTCGACCCGCCGTCGCGGACGGCGATCGCCGAGGCGCTCGCGTCGTGGCGCGGGTCGATGGTGCTCGTCAGCCACGACGTCGGGTTCGTCCGCGCCCTCGCGCCGCAACGTGTGCTGATGATGCCCGACGGCGAGCTCGCCTTCTGGAGCGACGACCTCCTCGAGCTGGTGGCGCTCGCCTGAGGGGCGACCCGGGCCCGTAGCGCCGGCGGCGCGCAGGCTCGTATGCTCGGCCCGCCCGGAGTCCGGAGGAGGCCCGCACGTGGACGCCGACGTCGTGTTCGTGAACGGATCCGTCTACACCGTCGACGCGGCCAGACGGTGGACGCGCGCGGTGGCGGTCCGCGGCGGAAGGATCGTCGCGGTCGGCACCGACGACGACGTCCGGTCGCTGATCGGGGCTCGGACCGAGGTCCACGACCTGCGTGACCGGATGCTGCTCCCCGGCTTCCAGGACGCCCATGTCCACCCGCCGTCGGGCGGCGTCGAGATGCTCCAGTGCGACATGAACGAGGCCTACTCCCTTCCCGAGTACGAGCGGATCGCCGCCGCGTACGCGGCCTCCCACCCAGACGAGGAGTGGATCCTCGGTGGGGGGTGGTCGATGGACGCGTTCCCGAACGGCACGCCCGACCGGGCGCCACTCGACCGTGTGCTGCCGGACCGCCCGGCGTTCCTCCCCAACCGGGACGGGCACACCGCGTGGGTGAACTCGCGAGCCCTCGAGATGGCGGGGATCACCGCGGAGACGCCCGACCCGCCCGACGGACGGATCGAGCGCGACGCGCAGGGGCGGCCCACCGGAGCCCTCCACGAGGGTGCGATGACGCTCGTGAGGAAGCTGACCCCTCCGACGACGCAGGAGCAGTGGGAGGAGGGACTCCTCGCGGCGCAGCGGTACCTGCACTCGCTCGGGATCACGGCGTGGCAGGACGCGATCGTCGGCGGCTCCTACGAGACCTACGAGGCGTACCGCGCCCTTGCGGGTCGTGGAGACCTGACGGCCCGCGTCGTCGGCGCGCTGTGGTGGGACCGCCTCCGTGGCGCCGAGCAGATCGCCGAGCTCGTGGACAAGCGCGAGCGCGGTGACGTGGGACGCTTCCGCGCGACGAGCGTGAAGATCATGCAGGACGGCGTCGTCGAGACGTTCACCGCGGCCGTGATCGAGCCGTACCTCGACGCCGGCGGCCGACCGACCGAGCGGTACGGGATGTCCTTCGTCGACCCGGAGGCGCTCAAGGCGTACGTCACCGAACTCGACGCGCTCGGGTTCCAGGTCCACTTCCACGCGCTCGCCGAACGGGCGGTCCGCGAATGCCTGGATGCACTCGAGGCCGCGCGCGCGGCGAACGGACCGAACGACCTGCGACACCATCTCGCGCACATCCAGATCGTCCATCCCGACGACGTTCCCCGGTTCCGCCGGCTCGGCGCGGTCGCGAACGCGCAACCGCTCTGGGCGATGAACGAGGGGCAGATGCGGAACCTGACGATCCCGTTCGTCGGCAGTGAGCGAGCCGGCTGGCAGTACCCCTTCGCCAGCCTGCACCGCGCCGGCGCGACGCTCGCGATGGGCAGCGACTGGGGCGTCTCGAGCCCGAACCCGATGTGGGAGATCCACGTCGCGGTGAACCGGACCTCGTTCCCGGGGTACGTGTACGCCGACGACGACGAGGCGGTCGAGCAGCCGTTCCTGCCGGACGAGCGGCTCGACCTGCCGACCGCGATCGCCGCCTTCACCGTGGGCTCGGCGTTCGTCAACCATCTCGAGGATGTGACCGGCAGCATCGAGCCCGGGAAGCTCGCCGACCTGGTCGTGCTCGACCGCAACCCGTTCGAGCACCCACGAGAGGAGATCCACCGGACGCGGCCGCTCCTCACCATGGTCGAGGGCGTGCCGGTCCACGTCGATCCCTCGTTCGACTGACCGAGCTCCCGCGAGGCGGGGGCAACCGCAGGTCAGCCGTCCGGCTTTACCCGGCGGCCCAAGCGCGGTACGCTATTGAATGGCCGTTCAAACCGAACGGGTCCGCCATGTCACGCCGGAGGGATGTTGATGACCCGCGCCACGTCGCCGATCGCCCCCGAGCAACTCGAGCCCGTGCTGCGTCCGGCCTTGGAGGAATGCCGAACGCTCCCGGCCGAGGCCTACCTGTCGGACGATGTGCTCGCCTGGGAGCGCGACCGGTTCTTCGAGGCATCGTGGGTGTGCCTCGGTCGCAGCGCGGATCTCGCGGCGCCGGGGGACCAGCGTGCGGTCCGAGCGGGGAACGAGGGGATCCTGCTCGTGCGTGGGCCGGACGGCGCGCTCCGTGGCTTCTACAACTCGTGCCGTCACCGGGGACACGAGCTGCTCGAACCGGGCGAGACCCGGAACCTGCGGGCGATCAAGTGCCCGTACCACGCGTGGGTGTACTCGCTCGACGGGGCGTTGTCCGGCGCGCCACGGTTCGGCGGCATCCCTGGGTTCGACCGCGCTGACTGGCCGCTGATCCCGGCGCGGATCGAGGAGTGGCACGGCTGGGTGTTCGCGAACGCGTCCGGCGATGCCCCGCCGCTGGCCGGACACGTGGGGAACCTCGACACGGTCGTCGAGCCGTGGGAGCCCGAGCGGCTGGTCGCGGCCGAGCGACACGACTACGTCGTGAGGGCGAACTGGAAGGGGATCACCGAGAACTACCACGAGTGCTACCACTGCCCGAGCATCCACCCGGCCCTCTGCAAGGTCACCCCGCCGGACTCCGGCGAGAACCTCGTGCAGACCGGGTGCTGGGTCGGCGGGACGATGGAGCTGATGGACCACGCCGAGACGATGTCGATGACCGGCGAGAGTCGCGGCATCCCCCTCCGCGGCCTCGACCCGAAGCGTCTCCGCGAGGTCTGGTACATCGGCCTGTTCCCCAACCTGCTGATCAGCCTGCATCCCGACTACGTCATGACGCACCGGATGGAGCCGATCTCCGCGGGCGAGACCTATGTGGAGTGCGAGTGGCTCTTCGCGCCCGAGGCAACCGGGCGGCCGGACTTCGAGCCCGGATACGCCTCGGAGTTCTGGGACGTGACGAACCGAGAGGACTGGGGCGCGTGCGAGTCCGTGCAGCGGGGGCTCGCCTCGCGTGGCCAGCGGCAGGGTCCGTTCGCGCCAGAGGAGGACGAGGTGCACTCGTTCATGGCGATGGTCGCGTGCGGGTACCTGGACGGCCGCGTGTCCACGCCGCCGCGCATCAGGCGCACGTCCGTCGCGGTCTGATCCGCCGTCTGTCTTCCGACCGGCCGCGAGTCGCCTGACCCCTAGTCAGACGCCCGGCTTGCCGGGCCGATGCGCGGCAAGCACGATACCGGCCGTCCCCGCCACGAGGAGGATCCCGCATGGCCTTCGACATGAGCCTGGTACAGCGCGGCGCGCGCAACCGACGGACCCCTTACTACGAGGCAACGCAGAGGTACGACCCGAAGGGCTTCACGGTCTACAACCACATGTACTTCCCGATCCGCTTCGACACCTTCGAGGCGGAGTTCGACGCGCTCCTGAACCACGTCACGCTCTGGGACGTGTCGGTCGAGCGATGCCTCGAGATCTCGGGCCCGGACGGGTTCCGATTCGCCCAGCTGCTCACGCCGCGGGACCTGTCGAAGTGCGCGGTCGGTCAGGCGAAGTACGTGCTGATCGTCGATGGTGACGGCGGGATCATCAACGATCCCGTGCTCACGCGGATGGACGAGACCACCTTCTGGTTCGCGCTCGCGTCCTCGGACGCGCTGCTGTTCGCGCGGGGCCTGAGGAACGCGTACCCGGACCTCGACGTGACGATCAAGGAGGCAGATGTTGCGCCGCTCCAGGTCCAGGGGCCGAAGTCGAAGCAGCTGCTGGCGGATCTCGTCGGCGAGGAGATCCTCGACCTGAAGTACTACTGGTGGCGCCGCGCCGACATCGCGGGTGCGCCCGTCGTCGTGACGCGGACCGGGTGGACATCGGAGGTCGGCTACGAGGTCTATCTGACCGACACCTCGAAGGGGACCGAGGTGTACGACGCGATCATGAAGGCCGGCGAGCGCTACAACATCAAGGCGACGGGCCCGAGCGACATCCGACGGATCGAAGGCGCGATCTTCAACTGGGGCGCCGACATGACCTACGAGAACAACCCGCTCGAGATGGGACTCGACCGGCTGATCGACTGGGACCTGCCTGACGAAGCCGCGATCTCGCTGAAGGCGCTCCGCTCGATCAGGCAGGCGGGGGTCTCGCGCCGGATCAACGGCGTGGAGCTCGACGGTGAGCCGTTCCCGGGCCTCAACAACGTCAAGTGGCCCGTCCGCGAGGACGGCGGAGCGAAGATCGGCAAGGTCACGAGCGCGATCCACTCGCCGCGTCTCGGCAAGAACATCGGGTACGCCTGGCTCCCTTCGAACCGTTCCACCCTCGGCACGACGGTCAGGGTCGAGACCGAGTGGGGGGAGCGGACGGCGAGCGTCGTCGAGATGCCGTTCGTCGACCCGAGCAAGCAGATCCCGGTCGGCTGAGCCGCCGCTTGCGCGCGTGCGGTCGTTGAACGATGATTCAGTCTTCACGCGGCGGGCTTCGTCCCGGGTCCCTTGAAGGAGGAGGGTAAGTGGCCAACGAGCGGGTGGAGATGCTCGAGAACAGCGCCAGGATCTACTTCGGACCGTGGTACCAGCGATCGCCGTTCTTCGACGCTACGCGGCGCGCGGGGTGCAGCGCGTACGACATCTACAACCACATGCTGCTGCCCGCCTACTTCGACGACCCGGAGATCGAGTACTGGGCGTTGCTCAACGACGTCACGGTGTGGGACGTGGCCGTCGAGCGGACGGTCCAGATCGCGGGTCGCGACGCCGACCGGTTCGTCGACATGCTCACGTGCCGCGACCTCACGAGGTGCGCCGTGAAGCAGGGCAAATACATGCTCGTCACGTCGCCCGACGGCGGCATCGTGAACGACCCGGTGCTGCTGCACGTCGCCGAGGACACGTGGTGGATGCAGCTCGCGGACTCGGATGCGGGTCTCTACGCCATGG
Organism: Actinomycetota bacterium; assembly: GCA_035463715.1. Lineage (GTDB taxonomy): Bacteria > Actinomycetota > UBA4738 > UBA4738 > HRBIN12 > DATHSY01. The sequence goes on from DATHSY010000049.1 coordinate 9,027, forward strand.
GCGTCGCATCGCAGGCCGGTATGGACGTCGACGTGAGCTATCCCGAGGCCTACCCGATGCAGATCCAGGGCGCGAAGGCGGCGAAGACGCTCGAGAAGCTCGTCGGCGCCGCGATCTACGACATGAAGTACTACTGGTGCGAGCGCTTCGACATCAAGGACGTCCCGGTGCTCGTCAGTCGGACGGGGTGGACCGCCGTGCAGGGATTCGAGATCAACATCCTCGATCCCTCGCGCGGCGACGATCTGTGGAACGCCGTCTTCGAGGCAGGAGAGGAGTTCAACATCCGTGCCGTCGCGCCCGTCGAGGCCAGGCGGATCGAGGCCGGGATCATGAACTACAACTCCGACATGACCCTCGAGAACAACCCGTTCGAGATCATGGGGCTCGAGCGGCTCGTCGAGGAGCAGCCGCAGAACTACATCGGCAAGGAGGCGCTCGAGTCGATCCGTCGGAGTGGGGTCAAGCGCAAGCTCGTCGGGATCGAGCTCCAGGGCGACGAGCTCCGCGCAGAGCTGACGTGGTTCTGGCCCGTGCACAAGGACGGCCAACAGGTCGGCAAGGTCACCGACGCCGTCTGGTCGCCTCGCCTGGGGAAGAACATCGGGTACGTGTGGGTCCCGGTCGAGCTCGCCGAGCCCGGCACGCAGCTCGACGTCGAGTCGGAGAACGGCCATCTGATGGGCCACACCGCCGCCATCCCGTTCATCGACCCGCGCAAGGAGGTCCCGGCGGCGCCGCTGTCGGCCTCGTCCTGAGCCGGGCCTCGTCCTGAGCCGGGAAGGTCGGATACCTCCCGGAGGGGTAGCCTTTGGACCATGCAGGCTCGTCGCGCCCTACGTCCCATCGCC
>DATHSY010000050.1:0-6262 GCA_035463715.1 Actinomycetota bacterium
GCCGTCCGCGACCGGCTGCTCTCCCGCATCGCACGTGGCAAGCTCCGTCCTGGCTCGCAGCTGCCGCCGGAGCCCGACCTGGCGGCCGAGCTCGGCGTCTCGCGGGCGACCCTGCGGGACGCGCTGCGGTCCCTCCAGGACGAAGGGGTCGTCACGAGGTCCCGCGGGACCGGGACGTTCGTCTCGCACGCCCCGCGCATGCTGACGACCCTCGATTCGAACTTCGGCGTGACCGAGGCGATCCGGGCAGCCGGGATGGAGCCGGGGTTCGAGGAGGCGATCACGCGGATCGAACCCGCATCACCGCCCGAGGCGGCGCGCCTGCGGCTCGCCGAGGGCGACGATGTCATCGTGGTCGACCGGGTCCGCACGGCGGATGGTCGCCGCGTCGTCTGGTCGCAGGACGTCCTGCCGGCGACGCTGTTCGTCCGGCGACCCGAGGCGCTGCCGACGCTCGCCCGTGGCTCGATGTACGAGACGCTGGACCGCGAGTTCGGGGTGGCGATCCACCACGGGGTCGCGAGGTTCGTGCCGATGAAGGCGGACGGGACGACCGCGCAGAGGCTCGGCGTTCGGCGCAACACCCTCGTCCTCTACCTGGAGCAGGTCGATTTCGACGACGGCGGACGGCCGGTGCTCTCCTCGCACGAGTGGCACCTGGCGGATGCGTTCGACTTCACCGTGATCCGGCGTGGGCCGGGGAGGAGGTTCACGTGACGACACAGGTCGGGAAGGCGATGCGGCTGAAGCGGGTGATCGATCCGGCGGGCGTCTCGGTGATCTGCGCGCTCGATCACGGGATGACGTCGCCGACGTTCCTCGAACCGCTCGCCGACATCCAGGCGCGGGCGACCGAGGCCGTTGCCGGCGGCGCGAACGTGATCATGATGAGCAAGGGCATGATCCGGGTCGCGGCGCCCGCGTTCTCACCGACGACGTCGCTCGCGCTGCTGCTGTCGGCGTCGGCGAGCCCGGAGGGCACTCGCCCGGAGATCGTGAACATCGCCGCCGTGGAGGAGGCTCTCGTCCTCGGTGCCGATGCCGTCGTGCTGTTCACGGCGCTCGGCGGCGACACGGAGCCGCAGATGCTCTCGATCCTGGCCGAGATCGGGCGCGAGTGCGCGTCGCTCGGGATGCCCTTCATCGCGGAGGCCGAGTTCCCGACGACGTACGCCTCGGTCGAGGATCTGAAGCAGCAGTACGGGTTCGAGTACCTGCGACGGAACGTGCGCCTGTGCGCGGAGCTCGGGGCCGACATCGTCAAGACGAACTGGCCTGGTGACCAGGCGTCGTTCGTCAAGCTCGTCGAGGCGGCGAACGGGATCCCGGTCGTGCTCGCGGGCGGGTCGCGGCTCGAGGACCTCGAACTGCTCACCCGGATGGAGCAGGCGATGGCCGCCGGCGCGATCGGGTGCTCGGTCGGTCGGAACATCTTCATGCATCGTTCGCCCGAGGCGATCACCCGGGCGCTCTCGCGCGTGATCCGCGAGCGGTGGAGCGCCGACAAGACGCACGCGGCGCTGCTGGACGAGATCGGCGGCGCGGCGTGAGGGCGGCGTTCATGACGGCGGTGGACACCCTCGAGGTCCGGGACACCGAGGAGCCCAAGCTCGAGCCGGCCGGCGCGCTGTTGAAGGTCGAGGCGTGCGGGATCTGCGGGACCGACGCACGGACGTTCTTCAACGGGGATCCACGAGCCCCCGTCCCGTGGGTGCTTGGGCACGAGCCGGTCGGCACGCTCGTCGAGGTCGGGCCCGAGGCGGACCTGCCGCCGGGCGTCGGGCAGGGGGACCGGATCTTCCTCGGCTCGATCCTCACGTGCGGCGAGTGCACGTGGTGCGTCGACGGGTTCCAGAACCTCTGCGAGCACCACCTGCTGTACGGGTACGACCCATTCCCCGGCGCGTACGGTGACTACGCCGCGGTGCCGCCGATCGCAACGAAGAACGCGATCAAGCTGCCGCCGGAGCTCCCGTCCGACCTGGCCACGACGGCCGACCCGTTCGCGTGCGCGCTGAACGGGATCGAGCAGCTCGACATCCGTCTCGGCGACTCCGTGGTGATCCTGGGAACGGGTCCGATCGGCTGCTGGCAGGCCGTGATGGCGCGCGACCGGGGCGCGTCGAAGGTGTACGTGTCCGACGTGAACCGCGATCGCCTCGACGTCGCGCTCGGGATCGTCGGCGCGTTCGTGGACGACGCCTGGGTCGCCGGCGACGACAACGGCGTCGGCGAGGTGCTGTCGCGGACCAACGGCGCGGGCGCCGACAGGATCAGCGTCGCGGCCCCATCCAAGCAGGCGCAGCAGGCGGCGCTCGAGATGGCGGCCAGGCGCGCGCGGGTGGTGTACTTCGCCGGACTGCCGAAACACGACCCGGTGAGCCCGCTCGACGTCAACCAGCTCCATTACAAGGAGCTCGTCATCTCGGGTGCGTACGGCGCGACCCACCGTCAGTACCGGATCACGATGGACTACCTCGACCGTCGCCAGGAGGAGCTCGGCCGCGTGGTGACGCACCGGTTCTCGCTGGAGCGGATCGCCGAGGCGTTCCAGACGATCCGCTCGGGCGCCGGGCTGAAGATGGTGATCGTCCCATGAGCGGCCCGTACGTGATCGGGTGCGACGTCGGCAGCCAGGGGACGAACTGCGCGCTGTACTCGGCCGACGGGACGTTGGTGGCCTCGTCCTACAAGCCGTACGACCTGTCGTTCCCGTTCCCCGGTGCCGCGGAGCAGGACCCGGATCTCTGGCCCGAGGCGGTGGTAACCGGCGTTCGTGATCTCCTCACGCATGTCCCCGAGGGGCCGTCGGCGGTGAGGGGGCTCTCGTTCGGCTCGCAGCTCGACGGGATGGTGGTGTGCGGCGCCGACGGGCGGGCGCTCCGGCCGGCGATGATCTGGATGGATCGCCGCGCGGAGGAACAGGCCGCGGCGGTCGCGGAGGTCATGCCACCCGAGGACTTCTATGCGCGGGTGGGCGCGAACCTCGATTCTTCGCACGCCGTCTTCAAGGCGCTCTGGGTCCGCGACAACGAGCCGGACGTCTACGCGGACGCGAAGCACCTGATGCCCCCTGGGTCGTTCGTTCTGTGGAAGACGACCGGCGTGCTGGCCGTCGACTACTCGAACGCGTCCTCGCTCGCGCTGCTCGACCCGAGGACGCGGGCGTGGTCGGAGGACGTCCTCGACGCGTGCGGCATCGACGTCGCGATGCTCCCCGAGCTGGGTGCTGGGACGCAGCCGGTCGGCACGATCGCGTCGGGGTTCGCGTCGGCGACCGGCCTCGATCCCTCGACCGTCGTCGCGATCGGATGCGGCGACGAGATGGCCGCCACGCTCGGCGCTGGCGTGTTCTCGCCCGGCGAGGTCTGCGACGTCGTCGGGACGGCCGAGCCCGTCTGCGCCGCATCGGCGGAGCCGCGTGAGGATCCGTCGATGCTCGTCGAATGCCACCCACACGCGGACCCGTCGACATGGCTCCTCGAGAACCCGGGCTTCGTCTCGGGCGGGAGTCTGCGGTGGTGGCGCGACCAGTTCGCACCGATCGAACGAGGGGCCGAGGCCGAGGGTCTGGGCGACGCGTACGACCTTCTCTCTCGCGAGGCGGCACGCGTCCCGGCCGGCAGCGACGGGGTCGTGTTCCTCCCGTGCCTCCAGGGGGCGATGGCGCCGGAGTGGAACGGCGCCGCACGGGGCGTCTTCTACGGGCTCACGCTCGCGCACACCCGTGCGCACATGACTCGGGCGATCCTCGAGGGTAGCGCATACGCGCTGCGCGACATCCTCGAGGCGATGAAGGCAGCCGGTCTGGACGTCCGGCGCTTGACGATCGTCGGCGGAGGCGCGAAGGGCGAGCTCTGGCGTCAGATAAAGGCCGACGTGACGGGCCTGCCTGTCCGCGTCCCGGAGAGCGTCGAGACCACGGCGACGGGCGCGGCGATCCTCGCGGCGGTGGCATCCGGCGGGCACCGGACGATCGACGACGCGGTCAGGGCGTTCGTCGCCTACCGGCCCAACGAGCACCAGCCGGATCCGGAACGGCAGCAGGCGTACGACGAGACGTACACGCTGTATCGCGAGGTCTACCACGCCCTGAAGCCGGTGTTCTCGACGGCTTGACTGACCGCTACTCGGGCGTCACGTAGGCCGCGGTGATCCCGCCGTCGACGATCAGGGACGCGCCCGTCATGTAGCTCGAGTCGTCCGAGGCGAGGAACAGCGCCGCCTTCGCGAGCTCCTCCGCCCGTCCGAGCCGTCCGATCGGGATGTGGACCAACCGGCGTTGCCGCCGCGCCGGGTCCGACAGCAGCTCCGCCAGCAACGGTGTGTCGATCGGACCGGGGCACAGCGCGTTGCACCGGATCCCCTTGCGCGCGTACTCCACCGCGATCTCCCGCGTCATCGACAGCACGGCGCCCTTCGATGCGGTGTACGCGGTCTGCGAGGTGGCGGCGCCCATCCACGCGACGAACGACGCAACGTTCACGATCGAGCCACCGCCGGACGCGATCATCGCCGGGATGCCGTACTTGCAGCCGAACGCGACGCCCTTCACGTTGATGTCGAGTGTCCGGTCCCACACCGAGGCGTCGGTCGAGTCGACGGATCCGTCGTCGGGCAGCATCACGCCCGCGTTGTTGTACAGGACGTGCAGCCCGCCGAACCGCTCCACGGCGGCCTCGACCATAGCGCGAGCGTCGTCTTCGCTGGCGACGTCGGCGTGGATGTATGCCGCTTCGCCACCGGCGGCCTCGATCTCCTTCGCGACCTGCTTGCCCGCCTCGTCCGCGACGTCGGTGAGCACGACACTCGCGCCCTCGGTCGCGAACAACGCCGACGCGACCTTGCCCATCCCGCTCGCGCCCCCCGTGATGAGGGCGACCCTGCCGTCCAACCGTCCCATCCGCGACCTCCCTCTCGGCCGGAGCATAGGCGGGTGGCCCGTTCCTGTGACCAACGGCCGGCCCCCGATCGGGTCGTCCGGCCCTGAGACGGCGTCCGGGGCCGAGCCATCCTGCGGGGGAGGCATCCGTCGGAGGGAGCTTGCGATGAAGGCGTTCGGAAGGATCTTGCTCGGCGTGGCCCTGGCCCTGGCGCTGCCGGTGCTGGCGGCATCGCCGTCCGCGAGCGCGGGAGAGGCGACGTACGCGTTCCGTCTGAACGGTGCGAACACCGCCGTCGCACCGACCGGTGACGAGCACTGCGAGCCGGGCGACTGGATCGCGGTGACGGGGACCGGGACGTTCGACCCGTCTGCCGGGATGATCCAGGCGGGCGGCGTGTTCAAGCACTACCGAGCGGACGGCACGCTCCACGCGAAGGGAACGTGGTTCGCGACCGGGTTCGTGTCCTTCATCGACTTCGGCGGGGGAAGGGCGATCCGCCACGGCGGTCGGCTCGAGCTCGTCGTCACGCACGAGCACGACGGCATCACGCACGAGGGCCTGGCGATGACCGTTACCTCGTCGATCCGTGCGCCCGAGGAGGCGACGCCCGGCGTGACGGTCGGCCCGTTCACGGTGCCGACCGGCGGCGACTCGGTCTTCTCGCAGCTGTGACGCTCGAGGCGTAGCCTCATCGACGTGGACGCGTGGCGCGAGGCCTTCCGGACCGATCCGATGCCGTGGCTGCTCGAACGCGACACGCCGGCGGTCCGGCACCTCGCGCTGCGCGACCTCTTGGACGAGCCGGTCGACGCACCTGCGGTTCGACGGGCTCGCGCCGCGGCCATGCGCGCGGATCCGATCGCGTCGATCCTCGCGAACCAGCACTCCGACGGCTGGTGGGTGAAACCGGGCGCCGGCTACGCGCCGAAGTACACCGGCACCGTCTGGTCGCTGGTGTTCCTCGAACAGCTCGGCGCCGATCCGTCGAACCCGGGCGTCCGCCGCGGGTGCGAGTACGTCCTGCAGAACACGCAGGCGGCGACCGGAGCGTTCATCTGCTCGGGACGGATCCGCGAAGGGCAGCCGCCGCCCGCCGAGGCGATCCACTGCCTGCACGGGAACCTCCTGCGGTCGTTCATCCGCTTCGGCTGGCTGGACGACGAGCGGATCCGAGGCGCCGTGGAGTGGCAGGCCCGTTCGATCACGGGTGAGGGGTTCGACGCGTACTTCCGCTCGGGGACGAGCGGACCCGGGTTCCGCTGCGTCGCGAACGGCCACGAGCCGTGCGCCTGGGGCGCGATCAAGGCGCTGTCGGCGCTCGCTGCGATCCCCCCACGACGACGCGCCGGCCCCGTGCGGCGTGCGATCGATCGGGG
>DATHSY010000051.1:0-6162 GCA_035463715.1 Actinomycetota bacterium
CGAGTCGGCGATCCCGATCGACACGCCGCACTCGACGCGGTCGCGGCCGGCGCCCAGGTGGCCGGCGAGCGATCGGCCCGCGGCCCGGAGCTCGGCGTCGAGGAAGGCGTCGATCAGCGTCGCCTTCGCCATCGGGTTCCCGCGCACACCCCCGAACACGCGGTCGAGGTCATCGACGGTCACGTCCCCCGCGGCGAACAGCGCCGGCGCCAGGAAGTCGCGGATCACGATCCGCGCACCCTCGTTGAACTCCTCGCTGAAGCCGGGGTCCGGTCCCGTGACGCACTCCCCCCAGCCGACGGCGTCGTCGGTCTCGAGCCTCGCGAGGAGGCACACCTTGTCCCTCTCGACACCGAAGCTCGTCCGGAACGGCAGCACGAGCGGCAGGGCAACGACGCGAAGCTCGATCGCGCGGACCGTGGTCACGCCGGCAGGTCCGAGGCCGGGACCAGCACGTACTCGGATGTCTCTCGGTCGAACGCTGCGGCGACCCGGCCCTCGCTGAGGGCGCGCTCGAACGCATCGGCGACCCGGTCGCGCCAGGCGCGGGCATCGTCTCCGTCGTCCGTCCGGAGCGTCACGTGGTCGTTCGGGACCGCGATCCGCACCTCCGAGGTCAGGACCCGCGGGCCGGGTTCGCGGTCGAGATCCCAACGGATCACGCCGCGGTCGCTTCGCTCGCCGCGGTTCAAGACGTCCGTCATCGCCCCGTAGAAGTTGCGTTCGAACCGGTCCACCACCGCGCCGAGCTTGTGCAAGTTGAAGTACGCGTTCCGCGCGATCAAGGGGTCGAACGTCCACCGAGCGAGGTGCACGCCCTGCTCGAGCGCCTGCGCCCGCTGCGCGAGCTTCAGCGCGTACCCGATCCCGCCGTGGCGGACGTCGGGACGCACGGCGAGCATGTGCGAGTGGACGTGCAACGCGACGTCCTCCGGCTCGACGCCGAGCCACCCGAGGACGTACCCGACCATCCGCTCGCCTTCGAAGGCGCCGTAGGGAACGTTCCCGCTGTGCGGCAACGCGCGCAGCATCTCCTTGGGGATCAGCTGATGCTCGCCCCAGGTCGCGATCATGACGTCGAGGATCGCGTCGCCGTCGTCGAGCGTGGTCAGCGGGCGCATCCGCACGCCGGCCTTCGCGGCCGCGTCGTGGGCGAGCTCCCACGGGTCCGTGCGCATCGCGCGGAGTCTATCGAGGGCCGGGAACGCGGCCAGGAACGCAAAAGGAAAGAACGCGGAAGGCGGGCGCCCGTCTCGACGCCCGCCTCCGGTACGAACCTCTCCGGTCGATCGTTACCCGCCCGACGGCGGCGGCAGCTCCTGCCACTCGCTGTCGTCGAAGTCCTGTCCGCGACGGCGCTTGATGAGCGCCACGACCCCCGCGACGATCGAGGCGAAGAACGCGAGTCGGAACAGCTTGCCGAAGAACCCGCGCTTCTTCTCGCCCTGCTCCTCGCCCATGTGGCTCCCTCCTTCCAACGAACCGTGCGCTCTCGAGACCTCGGACAACCTCTCCGCATCGATGACCGACCCAGTCTGACAGGTTCTGCGGGACGGCGAACGCCAGGCGGAGGAACGGCGACGGGGTCAGAAGGTAGGGAGCAGGTTCCGACTTCCTGTAGATCGTTCGGGTGGGCCTGGTTGGACTTGAACCAACGACCTCATCCTTATCAGGGATGCGCTCTAACCGAGCTGAGCTACAGGCCCGACGATGGCCGAAACCCGTGCGGGCCCCGTCCGAGCCCAGGTTAGGCGGCTGCCGAGCGGGGCGTCAACGGGGTCAGCGACGTTCGGACAGCGTGACGTCGATCCCGCCGACCACGTCGGAGATCAGGTTGTATAGGAACGCGACGAACACGTTGATCAGCGACCACACGACGACCATCGCGAGCCCGATCAGCCCGAGCCGCGTGAACAGCCAGTCACCATGGATCTCGAACGAGTCGTCGGCGAACAGGTCCCGCGCGAGCCTGGTTACCGAGTCGATCGCCCCGAGAGCGCCGAGGAGCCAGTACAGCATCCCGAACGCGAGCAGCAGGACGAGCATCACGCAGAGATAGAAGATCACCGAGAACTTGAAGACCGACCAGGGTCCAACCTTGCGGATCACGACCCGCGTCTGACGCGGGCGCTTGCCGAAGCGCCACCGGTCGTTCGCCGAGGGCACGGCCTCGACGGGCCGCGCGGGGAGCGCGCCCGACTCGGCCGTCAGCCCGGGTGGATCTGTGCGCTGGGACATGGGATCTCCCGATTCGTACACGCCCAGGGGCGCTTCGGCAACAACCCTTCCCTTAAACGGGCTGGCCGAAAAGGTCTCACAACCAGACCGCCCGTGCCTGCGAACGGGTCCCGCGGAGGATCACTCGTCCTCGATCTCGATCTGCGACATGACCGGCGCGAGCGCGACGACGTGCGCGCCCTCCTCCACGCGCATCGTGCGCACGCCCTGGCTGGCGCGGCCAACGCGCCGGATGTCGGCGGCCGCCACCCGGATCACGATCCCGCTCGACGAGATCACGAACATGTCCTGATCCTTCGAGCCGACGAACGCGCCGGCGAGCAGGCCGGTCTTGCTGGTGAGCGTGTGCCCGATCACGCCCCTGCCGCCGCGGCCCTTGACCGGGTAGTCCTTCAGCGGCGTGCGCTTGCCGTAGCCCTGTTGCGTGACGCTGATCAGCTCCTCGCCCTGCGAGGCGATGCCGAGCTCGATCACCTGGTCGTCCTCGGCCAGGCGCATGCCGATCACGCCCGAGGTCTGGCGTCCCATCGGGCGGACCAGGCCTTCCTTGAACCGGATCGCCTGGCCCCTGCGCGACACGAGGAACACCTCGTCCTTGCCGTCGGTCAGGCGCACATCGATCAGCTCGTCGCCGGGCCGCAGGTTGATCGCCGCGAGGCCCGTGCGGGGTGAGTCGTACTCGGGCAGCGTGGTCTTCTTGACCATGCCCTTCTTCGTCGCGAACAGGAGGTAGCGGCCCTCGGAGTACTCCTTGAGGTCGATCACGGCGGAGACACGCTCGTCGCCGGTGATCGCGACGCCCGGCAGGTTGGCCGCGTAGGTCCCGCGCGCGGTGCGGCCCGACTCCGCGACCTCGTGGACCTTGACCCGGTAGACCTTGCCCTTCGTCGTGAAGAACAGCAGCCAGTTGTGGGTGGTCGTGGTGAAGACGTGGCTGACCACGTCCTCTTCCTTGAGGTTGGCGCCGCGGATCCCCTTACCGCCGCGGCCCTGCCGCCGGAAGTTCTCGACCGGCTGGCGCTTGACGTAGCCGGCGCGCGACACCGTGATGACGACGTCCTCCTCGGCGATCAGGTCCTCGACGTCGAGATCACCCTCGTCGGCCTTCAGCGCGGTGCGGCGCTCGTCGGCGTGCTTCTTGCGGATCTCGGCCAGCTCGTCCCTGATGACGGCGCGGATCTTCTTCGGGTCCTTCAGCAGGGCCTTCAGGTGCCTGATCTTCGCGAGCAGGTCCTTGTGCTCCTGCTCGAGCTCGGTGCGGGCCAAGCGGGTGAGCCGGCGCAGCGGCATGTCCAGGATGTGGTTGGCCTGGATCTCCGTCAGCTTGAACTTGCTCATCAGCTTCGTGCGGGCCTCTTCGGCGTCCTTCGAGCCGCGGATGATCCGGATGACCTCGTCGAGGTGCTGGAGCGCGATCAGCAGGCCCTGGACGATGTGGTCGCGTTCCTCGGCGCGACGCAGCTCGAAGCGCGTCCGACGAGTGACGACGTCGATCTGATGGTCGACGTAGTAGCCGATCATCTCGGCGAGGTTCAGCACCCGCGGCACGTTGTCGACGAGCGCGAGCATGATCACGCCGAAGTTCTCCTGCAGCTGGGTGTGCTTGTAGAGCTGGTTGAGCACGACGTGCGGGTTGGCGGCCCGTTTCAGGTCGATCACCAGGCGCATCCCGCCGCGCCCGCTCGATTCGTCTGCCAGGTCGGCGATGTCCTTGATCCTGCCTGCGCGATGCAGGTCGGCGATCTTCTCCGCCAGCCGGGCCTTGTTCACCTGGTACGGCAGCTCCGTCACGACGATCCGCTGCCGGCCCTGTGTCGTCTCCTCGATGGTCGCGACGGCCCGCACCTTGATCGAGCCGCGCCCCGTGAGGTACGCGTCCTGGATGCCCTGCTTGCCCAGGATCTGCGCACCGGTCGGGAAGTCGGGGCCCTTGACGAACTTCATCAGGTCCTTCGGCTTGGAGTCCGGGTTGTCCAGGAAGTAGACGACGGCGTCGATCACCTCGCCGAGGTTGTGCGGCGGGATGTTCGTCGCCATCCCGACCGCGATCCCGCCGGCGCCGTTCACCAGCAGGTTCGGGAAGCGTGAGGGCAGGACGACCGGCTCCTGCTCGTACCCGTCGTAGTTCGGGACGAAGTCGACGGTCTCCGCGTCGATGTCGCGGAGCATCTCCATCGCGATGGTCGCCAGGCGCGCCTCGGTATACCGCTGCGCGGCCGGCGGATCGCCGTCGACCGAGCCGAAGTTCCCGTGCGGGTCGATCAGCGGATAGCGGAGCGAGAAGTCCTGCGCCATCCGCACCAACGCGTCGTAGATCGCGACGTCGCCGTGCGGGTGGTACTTCTTCATGACCTCGCCGACCGCGGCCGCCGACTTGCGGTACGGACGGTCCGGCCGCAGGCCCGACTCGAGCATCGACCACAGGATCCTGCGGTGTACGGGCTTGAGTCCGTCGCGCACATCGGGCAGGGCGCGCCCGACGATCACGGACATGGCATAGTCCAGGTACGAGCGCTGGAGCTCCTCCTCGAGCTCGACCGGCTCGATCCGGCCGGTCAGCAGCGTGACCGTGCCGTCGCCTCCACCGCTCGCCGCCTTGCGCGCCATCCGCTACACGTCCAAGTTCTGCACGAGCTTGGCGTTCTGCTCGATGAACTCCTTGCGCGCGGCGACGTCCTCGCCCATCAACACCGAGAACAACCGGTCGGCGGTCGCGGCGTCCTCCATCGCGACCTGGAGGAGCGTGCGCTGCTCGGGGTTCATCGTCGTGTCCCAGAGCTGGGACGCGTCCATCTCGCCGAGGCCCTTGAACCGCTGAGGCGTCTCGAGCTTGCCGTTGCCGTGCTGCTTGCGGAACTGCTCCCATTCGCGCTCCGTGTAGAAGTAGTGCGGAGCGCGGTCGATGTTGACCAGGTACAGCGGGGGCTGTGCGATGTAGATGTAGCCGGCGTTGATCAGGTCCTTCATGTTCCGGAAGAAGAACGTGAGGAGCAGCGTCCGGATGTGCGCGCCGTCCACGTCGGCGTCGGCCATCAGCACGATCCGGTGGTAGCGCGCCTTCGACAGGTCGAATTCCTCGGCGATCCCGGTGCCGATCGCCGTGATCAACGCCTGGATCTCCTGGTTCTCGAGCGTCTTGTGCAGCCGGGCCTTCTCGACGTTCAGGATCTTGCCCCGGATCGGGAGGATCGCCTGGGTCGCGCGGTCGCGGGCCTGTTTGGCCGAGCCACCGGCGCTGTCGCCCTCGACGACGAACAGCTCGCACTTCTCGGGGTCGGTGAGCTGACAGTCGGCGAGCTTGCCGGGCAGCGACGACGAATCCAGGAACGACTTGCGCCGTGTCAGGTCGCGCGCCTGCTTGGCGGCAAGTCGGGCCTTGGCGGCGGAGGAGGCCTTCGTGAAGATCCGCTTGGCGTCGCCGGGGTGCTCCTCGAGCCAGGTCGCGAAGTGATCGTTGACCGTGGTCTCGACCAGCGAGCGCATCGAGGCGTTGCCGAGCTTGGTCTTGGTCTGCCCTTCAAACTGCGGGCTGCGCAGCTTCACCGAGACGATCGCGACGAGGCCCTCGCGGACGTCCTCGCCGAGGAGGTTGTCCTCCTTGTCCTTCAGGAGCTGTTTCTGGCGCGCGTAGCGGTTCAGCACGTTGGTGATGGCCTTCTTCAGGCCCTCCTCGTGCATGCCGCCCTCTGTCGTGTTGATCGTGTTGGCGAACGAGTACAGCGATTCGGCATAGCCGTTGTTCCACTGCATCGCCACCTCGACCTGACCGGAGCCGTCGGGCTCGGCGCCCTCGAAGCCGATGACCTTGCTGTGCAGCACCTCCTTGCCGCTCTGCAGGTGCTTCACGAAGTCCGACAGGCCGCCCGCCGCCTTGAAGACCTCCTTGAACGGCGTGTCCTCGCGCTCGTCGATCAGCTGGATCTC
>DATHSY010000052.1:0-18719 GCA_035463715.1 Actinomycetota bacterium
AGTGAAGGGTCTGGAGCAGTCGTACGGGACGATCGGCACCGTGCGTGGTCAGCACGCCTGTCCGCGCTGTTCCTGCCGGTTCGTGGCTGTCCTTGGCGGCGGCCGCGAGCGCCAGGGCGCCCACGGTACCGGCCAGCACCCCGATCACCACCTTGATCACCAGGACCGTGTCGATCAGGCTCCAGCCCGGACCGGACGTGTCCATCCCGAACAGAACGAAGAGCCGGTTGATCACGAGGTTGAACCCGTCGAAGGCGACCATCGCGCCTGACCCGACCCAGGTGAGAGCCGCCGGTAGCCAGAACCGTGTTCCACGGCCCCATCTTCCGGTCAGGGCAAGCAGCCCGACCACGGCGACGCCGGCCCCAACGACCTGGGACGCCTGCATCCCCACGGAAGGGTGCGGCTGCGAGCCGGAGAGCCCGAACGAGCCGCCGGCCGCCCAGTACCCGAAGACGAGGGCCACCGCGACCGCCATCGCGGCGACGGCCTCCGCCATCTCCGCGAGGTGATCCTCCGGCCACGACCGCACCCGGGCTGTCCGCCTCGCGAGGACCTCGCCGGTACGCGCGCCCAACAGCCGGCCCCACCGTGCCCGGACGTGACAGGCGAAGGCGATGGCCAGTGCGGCTCCCTGCCCCGCGAATGTCGCGTACACCATCACGAACACCCACGGCTGGATCCCGGCAGTGCCCCCGCTGGAGCCTTGCGACGAGGCCGAGAACAGGGCCACCAGCACAGCGCCGACGACAACCTGGAACAGCAACCCGATCCCCACCCACACCGGGAACAGGAGGAGCCACGTCGGTACCCTCCGCGCCCCCGGGCGGGTGAGGGCCAGCACCAGCAGCAGACCTGTCAGCTGGATCACGGCCATCAGCGCGTTCTCAGCTGCCCACCCGCTGCTTTGGAGCAGGGACCGATCGCTGATGCCCACCGGCATGCCGAGCGTCCAGACCACTTTCAGGACCAGGTAGGGCAAGGCGCAGACGGCCGAGATCCATGCGGCGGCCGTGCCGAGCCGACCAACTCCGGTAGCCCGGTAGGGCTCCTCACTCACAGCCATGGCATCCTCACCGCTCTGGAGTACTCGTCCCACTTCGCACCAAAGGTCGCTGACAGCGACGCCTCTTCTGCAGGGGCGTAGATCCTGGACCCGATGTACAAGGCGATCCCGATCAGAGCTCCGACCCATGTGTTGAGCAGGAAGCCGATCCAGGGAAGCACCAGGAGCGCCACCCCCACGTAGAGCGGGTGCTTCATCCAGGAATAGGGACCGCTCGTGATCAGCTCTCCCCGTGGGACTTCCGTCAAGATCAGGACGACGGACCAGATCCAGATCGTGACGCCGACGATCAGGACGACGACCGAGACGACCGCCAGGGCGGTCGGCGGGCCGCCGACATCGAAGACTGACGGAAAGGCGACGTTCAGGATCAAACCGACGATCACGAACGGCAGCGTGAACAGGCCGATCCTGTCTCCGCTTCCGATGAGTCGCTTCAGATCCACGTGGGCCTCACCGCTCACCGTGGATCGCGTCCAGCGTGATCCGGCGTGCATGGATCCGGCAGATCACCCGCGTCTCGCGCGAGCGCCGCGCGACCGGGTAGACGTGGCCGTAGTAGCGGGGGTGGCGCGTGTAGGCGCGGGTCAGCGCGTCCAGGTGCTCGAGCGCACCATCGCTGACGAGCTCGACATCGCCCCGGATCTGGATGTACCGGCCGGTATCGTCGGGATCGACGAGGAGCAGGCTGACCTTGGGGTTGGCGAGCATGTTCCGGCCCTTCCGGCCCTCGAGCGTCGTGTTGATGCGGGCGCACTCGCCGTCGTGATCGAGCCACACCAGGCTCGACTGCGGCTGGCCGTCGGCTCCCATCGTCGTGAGCACCCCGCAGATCGGTCGGATCAGCAGGTCGAGATGCGAAGCTGGGATGGGAACCGTCTCGCGTGCCATCACCGCCGTCATGTGCTCGTCTCCGTCGCGTCGAGCGCCGTGACGTGGGTGGGTTTGATCCGGCAGAGCACCGGGATCTCGGTCTTCGCGAAGCGCACCGGGACCGAGTCGCCGAAGAACCGGATCGGTCGCCCCGCGTACTTGGATGCGAGCGCGTCCAGGTGCTCGGCCGCGCCCGTCTCGGTCATCTCGATGACCGTTCCACGGACCTCGAGGTAGCGCAGAGGCTGGCCCGGGTCGTAGCAGAGCAGCGTGACGCGCGGATCGCGGCGCATGTTCCGCTCCTTCGCGAACCCGCGCATCGTGTTGACCCGCACGCACCCGCCGTCGAAGTCGCACCACACGACGGAGGTCTGCGGGCAGCCGTCGGGCATGACCGTGGTGAGGGCCGCGACCGGCGGGCACTCGATCAGGTCGAGGTGCGATGACGGGATGTCGTCCGACGCGTGATCGTCCAGCAGGCCGATGGTTCGCACGGCCATCACCCGCCCGCGGTGGGAACTCCCGCGGCCCGCATGCCGCCTGCGATCGGCTCGGCGCGATCATCGTCGATCAGCGCATGCCAATCCCGCTCCATGCCTTCCATCAGCACGTCGAGGTCGGGGAAGGCGCTCGCGTCGGCGGTCACGACGAGCGAGATCTGGCCCGCGTAGGAGAACGCGCACACGACCAGCCCGACGTTTCCGAACAGGCGCATGATCGGCAGGACGTCGAGGACGCGAGCCCCCAGGACGTACACGGGGACAGGCGGGCCGATCACGTTGGAGACTCGCACGTTGACCGAGTGCTGGCGAGCGGAGAAGTACTTCGCGAGCGGCATCGCCGACATGGCCGCCAGGAGGCCGGCCGTCACGGCCGGTTCCTGTTCGGACTTCACCCTGCAGGTGATCTCGACGATCAGGTCGAGCCGTCGCGAAGCGTCGGGCTCCCAGACGGGCAGCGGCACGGCCACGGCCCCCCACTCGTTGCCGATGGTTTCGCCCCCGCCCGCCTGACGCAGGGAGACCGGCATGTTTGTGACGAGCTCGATCCCTGAGGTGGGCTCGTTCCGGTGCAGCATCAGCGCACGCAACCCCCCCGACCACAGGTCGAGCACCACGTCGTTGACCTTGGCCCCGTTGGCGTGGGCCGCGGACTTCATCGCCCCGAGGTCCATGCGAAAGAACCCCACTCGCCGTCCGGCTCGGACCACCTGGTTGAGCGAGGTACGGCGTGCATTGGCTTCACGGAGGGGCTCCCGAGCCGCTCGAAGTCGGGCACGGGCCCCCTCGGCGAGCCGCAGTGGATGCGCCAGCATCGTCGCGGCTGATCCAAGGGTCCGGATCTTGCCGGAGAGGTTGTCGGCGACCAGCGACCACGCTCCCGGGACGGGTTCCGGGGCCCGTCGCGCGGGAGGCGGGTCCGGGGCGTCGGGCTGGAGGTCGAACAGGGAGTCCAGGACGGCGACCGCCGCCATCCCATCGGCTACCGCGTGGTGCAGCTTCAGCAGCACACCGACGCGGCCCTCGCTCACGCCGGTCAGGAACCACAGCTCCCACAGCGGGCGCCTGCGGTCGAGCAGCCGCACGTAGAGTCGAGTTGCGGCGTCCAAGAGCTGAGGATCGCCCCCGGGGACTTCGACGGCAGCTTGACCGACGTGATGCCGGATGTCGAACCGGTGGTCGTCGACCCACAGCGGCTTCCCGCCTAGCAGACCCGGAAAGAGAAGCCTTCGCCGAAGCTGCGGAACATGCGCGAGGCGGCGATCCATCCGCTCCCGGATCTCTGCCATTCGGAGCTGCCCCGAGTCGTCCAGCAGCGCGTTCCCCTCGACCACGGCCAGCCCGCCGAAGTGACCCGGCCAGTCGCGCGTCTCGAGATGCAGGAACATCCGGTCGAGGGCGCTCAGGCGCGCGAACCGACTTACCCTCGTGCCCTCGAGTCTCATCGCGCCACCGCCGTCGGAAGGATGTTCACCTCCACCTTCGACAACGCGGTGTCCAGAACCTCGACCGCCCGCTCGGCCTGGGCCTTCGTGAAGATCAGCGGAGGGGCGAACACCAGGGTGCCGCCACCCAGGGGGCGCGGCCCGAACAGTCCCATCTGCATCGTCACCGCGGTGACCTGATCGGCGACGTGCAGGTCGGGCGGGAGGTCCTCGTTGCGGACCGGGTCGCGCAGCTCCACGGCCATGAACAGGCCCGACCCGCGGACGTCCCCCACGGTCGGATGAGCCCGGAGCCCTTCCAGGAGCTCGAGCATGTGGGCACCGACCACCGCCGAGTTCTGGACCAGGCCCTCCCGCTCGATGATCCCGATGTTGGCGAGCGCCGCCGCAGCGGAGACCGGATGTCCGCCGTAGGTGTGGACGTCGAAGAAGACCGGGATCCTCTCCGCGATCTCGCGCCTGGCGATGGCGGCCGCCATCGGCGCGTAGCCGCTGGTCAGACCCTTGGCCACGACCATGAGGTCGGGGACGACGCCGGAGTGCTCGACGCCGAACCACCGCCCGGTCCGGCCGAACCCGCACACCACCTCGTCGGCGATCAGCAGGACGCCGTAGCGGTCGCAGACCTCCCGGACCTTGGCCAGGTAGCCGGGCGGCGGAACGATGCACCCGGCCGTCCCCATGACCGGCTCCAGGATCACGCAGGACACCAGGTCCGGGTCGCTCCCCAGGATCGCCTGCTCGATCGTGGTGCCGCACGCCAGCCCGCACGACGGATGGGTCAGGCCGAGCTCGCACCGGTAGCAGTAGGGAGGCATCGCGTTGGTGAACCCGGCCACGGGAACGACCGGATCGGACGAGCGGCGGAACGCTCCGAAATGGGGGCTCCAGCCGGTTGCCGACAGCGCTCCCATCGTCGAGCCGTGATACGCCCGGCGAAGGGATACGACCTTGTACCGCCGGCCCTCGCCGTTCGCCTGGTGATACTGGCGAGCAAGCTTGATCGAGGCCTCCACGGCCTCCGAACCGCTGTTACAGAAGAACGAGGCTGAGAGGTCGCCCGGCGTGAGCTCGGCCAGCTTCCGCGCCAGCTCGATCGTGACCACGCTCGTCACGGCAGCCGGGCTCGTGTAGTTCAGCCGCAGAGCCTGCTCGTACATGGCCCGGGCGATCTCCTCCCGGCCGTAGCCGGCAAGCACGGCGAACAGTCCCCCGGCCATGGCGTCGAGGTACTCGCGGCCCTCGACGTCGTACAGGAGCGCGCCCTCGCCACGATCCAGCACCCACGGGCCTGACTCGAGCCACTGCTTCGGGGTCATGTGGAAGATGACCTTGTCGAGTGCTTCGTGTTTGAGTTGGGTCACATCCGCGGTCTGCATCCTCATCGCCTCGCTTCCACGCCCGCCGGTACCGAGATGAAATCCGCGACAGCTCGCATGACCTCACCGGGCTGCTCGGCGTCGGGGTTGTGACCCGCGCGCTCGATGATCCGGAGGCGGGCGTTGGGGATTCCCGCGGCCAGCTCCTCCTGACACTCAGGCGGGAACAGGAAGTCATCCCGCCCCGCGATAGCCAGCGTAGGGACCTGGATCTCCTCAAGGCGGTCCATGACCGTCCAGCCCCTGAGCAGGTGGCGCGCCGCGAAGATCATCGCCTCCGGCCGGAACCTCGTGCGCCACGCTCCCGACATCAGCATGCGCGCCAGCAGCCGAAGGCTACGGTCGTGCTGGTACAGGCTCGAGATCCGGATGAAGATCGGGAAGTACTCACGTGGCGCGAACTCGCCGTTGAACCAGCGCCGGACCAGCTCCACCTTCTTGGGGCTGTAGCCGCGCTCGGCGATGACCTTCGCCGCGTTCTCTTGCCCCCATCGGCCCTCGCCGCCCGTGTCGACCAGCACGAGGTGCGACAGGCTGTCGGGATACCGCAGCGCATACTCGAGGGCCACGTGCCCCCCGAACGAGTGGCCGAGCACGGCCCACTTCTCGAAGCCGAGTCTCTGCCGCAGCGCCTCGGCATCTGCGGTGAGGTTCTCCCAGGTCATTGAGGAGACCGGAGCGCCTGTGGATCGTCCGTTGCACCGGTGGTCGTAGAAGACCAGGGTGAACCGATCCGCCAACTGCCGGAACGGCAGCATCGAATAGTGATCCCCCGAAGGTCCGCCGTGCATGAGCGCCAACGGGTACCCGTGTCCGACGACCTCGACGAATAGCGAGACGTCTCGGATGGACATACGTCCGGACCGAGCCTTTTCAGCATTCAGCGTCGTCATTCAGCACCACTCCCTCCGTCCGGGCATGGCACGGATTCGAGTGCCCGACTTCCGGTCGGCAAGCGACGAGGTCATCGGGCGCTCTCTTCCCGAGGCTCATGCCCCTTTACCTCCTTGGATCGCCGACGACACCGCCTAACGGATCGCGCGGCGGCGGCCACCAGCAGCGCGCCCAGCCCAGCAGCGAGTGGCGCACGCACCCTCCCTTCGGCGGGTCGCCTGACGAGTGAGAATGGCTGTCCTCCCAGATCCGCGTGGAGGGCCGGCGCGCCGCTTCCGAGGTCGCGACCGAACACGACGCGGACGGTCCCCATCCTCAACCTCGATAGGTCGAGCCGGAAGACGTACGGGTCATTCTCGTCGTCGGGATGCAGCGGGAAGCCCCGGTAGAGCGCAGGGACGGGAGCCAGCCAGCGGATGATCGGGCGTCCGCCGCGCACGAAGACCTCCGCGCCGCCCGCGCTCAGGAGGCGCTGGCGGAGGTCGGAGGTCCGCGGGGGCAGCCGGTAGCGGCCGCAGAGCTCCCCCCAAATCTCGGGGTGATGAGGGATGTCGGTCCGGACGACCTCGTCGGGAGCGTCGAGCAGGTGGCGGAGCAACGCCTTGAACTCGGTCTCCATCCACATGAACGCCCCCTTCGAGCCGTTCGTGAAGGCGACGATGCCGAGACCGTCCTCGGGAGCCACCAGGAGCTCGGAGTTGAAGCCCGGGAGGATCCCGTCGTGCCCGACCACGCGGTGCGTGCCGGCCTCGGCGCGGGCGAACCCAAGCCCCCACCCCAGCAGGCGCGGATCCGGCCGGTAGTGGGACTCGAACATCGTGGTCAACGTCGCGGGCTCCAGGACCGACCCGTGCTCGTTGGCGCCACCGCCCATCAGCGCCGCGGCGAAGCGCGCGATGTCGCGGGTGGTGGAGTAGATCCCTCCGCCCGCGGCACCGATCCAGTCCCGGTCGGGGACCGCCTGTGCGCCGCGGCGCCCGAGCGTGTAACCCGTCGCCAGGCGCGACGCGAGCCGCTCGGAGCGGACGAGGTCGGTGTCGGCCATGCCGAGCGGCTCGAAGATCCGCTCGCGGAAGTACCGCTCCAGGGCCATCCCGCTCACGTCCTCGATGATCTGGCCGAGCGTGGCGTAGCCGTGGTTCGAGTACGCGAAGGTCGTGCCGGGCTCGGCAACCACGCGCAGACCGCCGCGGAAGTACTCCGCGAGCGGCGGCAACGGTTCTCCGACCTTCACGCTCAGAAGCGGAGGACGCCCATCAGATGGGGTCAGCCCACCATGCCGCAGGTCGGAGACGTGATGGACATCGAGGATCCCAGCGCTGTGGGTCAGGAGGTGTCGCAACGTGGCTGGCCGGAAGGCCGCCCTGGCCGGGATCAGCTCGTAGGCGCGCAGGTAGTCGTTCGCGGGTGCGTCGAGGTCGACCAGGCCTTGCTCCCAGAGCTGCATCACAGCGATCGCAGTGAAGGGCTTCGTGACCGAGCCGATCCGGAACACCGTGTCCTCGGCGATCTGCGTCCTCGACGCGATGTCCGCGAGGCCGTGTCCATAGAAGGACTCGAGGCATCCGTTTCGGACTATCCCCACCGCCAGACCGACCGCGGGGTGGCGGTTCAGCATCTCGTTGACCCGGGCTCTCAGCTCCAGCCCATCCATGGTCCTGGACGCGTGATCGAACGGTCCAATCTTCGGCGTTGTCCCTGTCGCCATGGCCGCCTCCTCCCTACCCCACGTCCAAGGAGACTCCCCACCATCCACCTCCACGCTCCCACCCGAGGTCAGTCGGGAAAGAGGCAACGGTCCCGCCTCAACGAGACCTCTTGGCCCGATGGCACGCGAGCCAGGGAGGTGGGTCAATCACCGGTGGGTCCCGGTATCAGGCCTGGGCGCCCGTCGAGCTCACCCGCCGACCGTCGACGAGAGCCAATCCTCAACGTCTTCCCAGCGGTATCGAAGGTGACGCCCGACACGGTGCGCGCGCGGGCCTAGCCGCTTGTAGCGCCACGTGTACAGGGTCTTCACGGGGACCTGGAGATAGCTGGCCACCTCGGCGGGCGTCGCCAAGCGCTCAATCCTCGATGCGGCCCCTCCCGCTCCATCTCTCGCCCTGGCCGACATCCTGTCGAGACCGTAGCCCTCACTTGTGACACTCACCGTCCCCGGCGACGCCACCAGAAACCTCGCCAACGCGTCGCGTCAACTTTCCGTCAACTTTTCGGCCCCGAGCCCAGGATCCTGACGGCTTCGCTCAAAGGAAAAGGCCCTGTGACCAGGGCCTTTGCGAGTGGGCGCTAGAGGATTTGAACCTCTGACCTCTTCCCCGTCAAGCATGGCGGGCGTCCTCCAAACCCGCTGGTCACGGGCTCGGTTCTCAGAGCCCCAGGTCAGCACCCGACTCTTGAGCTCGCCGTTTCGATTGAATGGCGCCTCGTCCCGCCGTTCCGTCAACTTTTCGTCAACGCGCATGCGGCGCTCTGACCAACACTTCGCAGGTTGTGACCAGTTAGACGTGTCACAGGAGTACCGTCCAGTACGGGGCGGTTCCGTCCGCTCCTTGACCTGATGTTGACCACACGCGCTGCTTCGCGGCATCGAGCAGGGAGTGCCGTTCGTTTGACCCACGACGTGGTCGGGCGAGCGCACATCAATGCGCTCCTGAGCCCCTAAGCGGCCCATTATCGGCGAGGCACCGCCAGAGCGTTGGTGGCGAGGAGCGGAGAGCGCTCAAGGCGATCCGACCATCTCCAGCCAACTCGCCCTGCCGAGCCCGAGGACGTAGCTCCCACGCGATTGCGTGACGACGAAGAGGACCGCATCGCAGTGGCAACACCGCAGGACGACGCCGGGGGCCTGCATGTACGCATGGTCGGCGCCGATCGGCTCGATCTTGCCGCATCCACCGCAGGCGATCCGAGCAGCCGTCATGTCGTGTACGAAGATCTCGCCGAGCGTCCCCGCCATCGCGTTGCCGTCGACCCTGCTCGCTTGGCTCTCCATCTACCCTCCCGTCGGTCCGAATCGCTCGGTCTTGACGCGCGTCGCCGGATACCCGAGGAGCACCAAGGCGCTCGCGACCGACTCCACGAATGGTGTCGGTCCGCACACGAACGCCACGGGATCGGCCGATGGCGGCCACGCGGTCTCGGCGAGCATCGGGCCGTCGACTCGACGGGCGTAGCCGATCCATCCTGGCGGCTGGGTCCGGGTCAACGTGTGGAACACGTGAGGACCACCGGTGGCCGACGAGAGCCGTTCGAACTCATCGCGGTAGATCACGTCCTCCAGCGACCGCGACGAGTACACGAGCCGAGCCCCCGAGGTGGCGGCCGACGCGGCTCGGTGCCGGAGCATCGACATCAGGGGCACGATCCCGGATCCTCCGCCGACGAGCAGAACCGGCTCCTGCCTGCTCGACTCCCACACGAAGTACCCGCCGATCGGACCGCGCAGCTCGAGCATGTCCCCCGGGCGCAGCTCGCCGACCAGGTACGGTGAGACCTCGCCGTCGGGCAGTCGCTCCACGGTGAGCGCGAGCCGAGGATCCTCCGGCGCCGAGGCGATCGAGTAGCTCCGCTGAGCCTGGTAACCGTCCTCGGCGGTGAGGCGGACGTCCACGTGCTGGCCCGCTCGGTGCCCCGGCCAGTCCGGGACGTCCAGGACGATGCTCCGGACCCGCGGCGTCTCGTCGATCAGCTCGACGACCTCGCCGAGCGTCCAGCTCAGTCGCCCCAATACCGCTGCTCGCGCCATGGATCACCGTAGATGTGGTAGCCGTAGGACTCCCAGAACCCGGGCTCGTCGTGGTCCATGAGCCGAAGTCCTCGCACCCATTTCGCGCTCTTCCAGAAGTAGAGGTGTGGGACGAGGAGCCGGGCCGGTCCGCCGTGCTCGGCCTCAAGCGGCTGGCCGTCGTAGGAGAAGGCGACCCACGCCTTGCCGTCGAGCAGGTCCTCCAGCGGCAGGTTCGCCGTGTAATCGCCGTCGGAGAAGGCCATCACGTGCGTCGCGTCGTGCTCGACGCCGTCGAGCAGCGTGTCGATCGAGATCCCCTCCCACGTCGTGTCCAGCTTCGACCACTTCGTGACGCAATGGATGTCGGTGCGGATGTCCTCGCTCGGAAGGGCGCGGAACTCATCCCAGCTCCACTTCCTGAGCGTGCCGAGATCCCCTTCGATCGAGAACGTCCACTCCTCGAGCGGGGTGTGCGGAGTGGGACCGGCGGATAACACCGGGAAGTCGTCCACGAGGTACTGCCCCGGAGGGAGTCGCGACTCCTCCCGTTCCGTCGCGCGCTTGCCCCGAAACCCTCGCGAGATGTAGGTCATCAGCCGGTCCCTCCATGCCACCGTCGTTGCGCTTCTCCTGTTTGTAGGAGGCATTCGAGATCGACGGATCGGTGTGGTCGAGGTCGCCGGAGATGATCAGGTATCGGACCGCGCTTGAGTCGCGGCTGCTCGGCGTGTGCCAGAGCTCGTGAGCGAAACACCGGAGTCGTACCCGAGGCGTTCGCGCTGTCGATCTTGCTCCTGCCCAATGACGTGGTCATCCGGAAGTCTCTCCACCCACCAGCACCATGTGGATGGCGCCTGTCAGCAGGATGAACCTTGGGCTCGGGCCACGCAAACCGCAGTCTGGCAAGGGGGTTAAGCGGCATCGGCGGCGACGTGGTCAACGCCTCGGATACGGAATGCTGTCCCTCTTGCCCCCGTGCACTCCGAGACACAGGAGGCGGCGAACTCAACCAGGCGACACATCTTCCGCCTGGTGTCACGGCTGCCAACTGGATGCCACCCCCGGTCCTCCAATTGCCGCTCCAACCTCGTGTGATGCAGTCGGCTGTCGTGTCGACGCGCACTTGGCGATACAAGGTGACATGATGTCTATGTGGGAGAAGACTTCGTATCAGTGTTCTGGACACAGTCGTGGGTCGAGGGAGAGATCGTTAAGGGCCGACTCGAGGCTGGGGGCGTTCCCGTTGATCTCAAGGGACCGAGCGAAGGCCCATACCCGACGGGCCCGGCCGAACTGTTCGTTCCGTCGAGGTTCGAGGCGCAGG
Organism: Actinomycetota bacterium; assembly: GCA_035463715.1. Taxonomy (GTDB): domain Bacteria; phylum Actinomycetota; class UBA4738; order UBA4738; family HRBIN12; genus DATHSY01. Next base: position 11,212 of record DATHSY010000052.1, read on the forward strand.
CGCGCCGTATCCTCGAGGGGATCGAAAGCGGATCGGACGAGTTTCCGGACGGCCGCGAGGATGAAGCTGGTCGTCCGCCGAAGCGCGAACTGCCCGAATAGTCGATTGCGAGCAGGGCAGGGAGATCTCCAAAGCACACCGACTAAAGAACGTGAGCAGTGGCGCGATTTCCGTACCCCCTCAGGTCGTTCTCGACGCCTCGTAACGCCGGTCATGCGGATCTGGTGATGGCATGGCTGGGTCCTTTCTCTTGTTGAGAGGACGCGCAGATCACGATCTCTTCCAACACTGACGAGGCCCTATCGATCCTCGTTCGGGGATATGGATCGTCGTGATCCGTAGCGCCAGGCGCCTCTGCCCGGACCGAAAGAGCGGACTCTTCGGGGGAAGCGAAGACATCCATCAGGAGGAACCCTTCCGCAACGAGCTCGCCCTCCAAGTCCGGCACACCGTCATCCGCGACCGCGAGCGCCTCCTCGGTAGTCCACCGTTCGGGTCGCTCTCGAGCGAGCGCTGCATCGAGGGTCTGACCGGCGAGTGCCTCTTCCTGCGTCGTTCCTCGCAGGTCAACACCGAAGGGGTGGTCGGCCTCCACTAGTCCACGAATGGGCCGTTGAAGCGAGGCGTCTCGCCGTACGGCTTGCCGGCCATCAGCATGAATCGTGTGCCGAGCGCAGCGTCCCTCACCGTGAGCTCGTCGCCGGGACCGAGCAGTACCAGCTGACGGACGTCCGCTCGACGCTTGGTGGCGCCGAAAGCCGCCTCACCCTCCAGCATGTACGCGAACCCTTGGAACTCCATGGGAACGGTTAGGGTCGTCACGCCGCCCTCGGGCAGCTCCACGTCGAGGATCGACGCGGCGGTGCCGAGCTCCACGGGAGATCCTTCGCCGACGAGGACACGGACCGTGGCGTCGGTGGCCTCGCGAACCGGGATCTTGTCCGGGTGCAGCACGATCGCACGCGGCTCAACGTCCTTGTCCTTGCGCGCGAGGTTCACCCAGAACAACACGCTCCTGAACTCGGTGTCGCCTTTACCCTCGTCGATCTCGTCGGCGCCGATGCCTTCGGCATGCCAAGCGCCTCGTCCCGTCCGGAGCCAGAGGAGCGAGCCTTCGGGTAGACGCGCCCGCTCCGTGGATCCACCTGGTCCCGTGCTGTGACCGGTGCTCGCAGAGCCCTTCAGCACGTACCACAGATTGTCGAACCCACGGTGAGGATGCCTCGTGTCCACGCCTGCCACGTCGGAGAGGTGGAACCGTCCCTCATGGACCAGGATGAAGGGGTCGGTGAGCTCATACGGCGCGCGCGGAGAAGGAAGCGCCTCGATGACTGGGAATCCCATCATCTGGATCGTTGCCGCATCCTCGACGAGCACCGCATCGCGCGGGATTGTTTGGACCTCTTGGCTCATGCTGCCCAGCTCCCTCGCTGAAGGATCCGCGGATCAGCCGAACGTGAAAGCGAACGCCTCCGCGCCTCGATCGAGGAAGTCGATCGTGAACAGACGATCGGCGATCGGTCCACGTTGCCGAACGAGCTGGTACATCCGCGGCTCGGTGAGCAGCCCTGCTCCGTCGTCGTCGACGTCGCTTCCTGAAGCGTCACGCGGTGGCGCTCCGTCGATCGATACCCGGAACGCGACCGGCGTCGAGCCATCCATCGGCCCCATCACGAGGTGGACGTCGCGCGCATGGAATCGGAACGAGATCCCACCCTTCGGATGATGGAGGACCACGCTCTCCGTGTTGGCCGTCCAATCGCCGGAGAGTGCCCAATGATTCAGCGGCAGTATGTCGGGGGTGACGTATGTATGCGGACGCCCCGGCGCCATCCCGTCGGGAGATGCGAAGTTCTGTGTTCGCCCGTAGCCGAGGTACGTCTCGGCTGAACGGAGGTTGGCCCAGTCCGCTTCGACCTCCGGGCCGAGCGGGTCCACAGCAACGAGCGTGTCGTCGACCCGGCCGACGCCGGCATCGGCGAGAAGCTGCTGGATCACGGTCTCCGATCGCTCGTAGTCCCCCTCACCGAACCAGTGATGCCGGATCCGCCCGGTCGCATCGATGAAATACAGAGCCGGCCAGTAGTGGTTCGCGAACGCGTCCCAGATCGCGTATTCGTTGTCGACGGCGATTGGATACTCGACGGCCATCTCCGCCAGCGCCTGGCGGACGTTGTCGATATCGCTCTCGAAGGAGAACTCGGGCGTGTGGGCGCCGATGACGACAAGCCCGTGATCCCGGTACTTCTCGGCCCAGGCGCGTACGTGCGGCAGCGTCCTGAGCCAGTTGATGCACGTGTACGTGCAGAAGTCGACGACGACGACCTTCCCACGCAGGCCTTCTGGGTCGAGCGGAGGTGAGTTCAGCCAAGCGCTCGCACCGGCCAGCGACGGAAAGCGCCCCTCGACCGGGAGCTTCGACGGGGGACGGAGCATCTGTCCCATAGGTCCGCTCCTTCCGTTTCCTCGTCTCTTCACTCGCTCAGCGAAGCGACCTGAACGCTGCTCGGATCTCTTCGGCGAACAGCTGTGGCTCTTCCCACGCGGCGAAATGGCCGCCCTTGCCGACCTCGTTGAAGTAGATGAGGTTGGGATAGGCCTTCTCCGCCCAGCTGCGCGGCGCCTGATACTGCTCGCCCGGGAAGACGGTCACGGCAACGGGGATGGAGACGCCCTTGGCGTTGAAGAAGCCGCCCCTGTACTCCCAGTAGAGGCGAGAGGCAGACACCCCAGTGTTCGTCAGCCAATAGAGCGTGATGTTGTCGAGGATCTCGTCACGCGTCAGCTCGCCCGCAGAGCTCGTAGTCCGGTCCAGGGCAGAGACGACCGCCGCGGCCGGCTGGCCATCGGCATCGTTGTGGTCGAGGAGCCAGGCGGCCAGTCCGACGGGTGAGTCCGCGATGCCGTACAAGGTTTGCGGGCGTGCCGCCATCATCCGTGCGTATTCGACCTGTTTGAACGTTCGGACCAGCTGCTCGCACGCGCGCTGTTCCTCGGCCGAGAGACCGGCAGGCGCCGGATCGCCTCGACTGAGAGCATCGTTGATCGCCGTGGGGACGGTGGCAGGCATGTTGGTGTGGATGGCGAGCAATCCGTCAGGCGCCTGCAGGCCCATCTGGTCGACGACGAACGCACCCCAGTCGCCGCCCTGGGCGACGTAGCGGGTGTAGCCAAGGCGCTTCATCAGGACATCCCACGCTCGGCCCATGCGCTCGGGGCCCCAGCCGGTGCTCGTCGGCTTGCCCGAGAACCCGTAGCCCGGCATCGACGGGATCACCACATGGAACGCGTCCTTCGCGCTCGCGCCGTGCGCCGTGGGATCGGTCAGTCGATCGATGATCTTCAGCTGCTCGATGATCGAGCCCGGCCATCCGTGATTGACGACGAGCGGCAACGCGTCTTCATGCTGCGAACGAACGTGGATGAAGTGGATGTCCAGCCCCTCGATCTCGGTAACGAACTGCGGGAGGTCGTTCAGGTTCGCCTCGCACGTGCGCCAGTCGTAGTCAGTCATCCAATAGCGAGCGAGCTTCTGGATCATGGCGAGCGGCACGCCTTGGGATTGATCGACGACGGTCTCTTTCTCGGGCCACTGGGTGGCCGCGATGCGTCGACGGAGGTCGTCCAGGGCCTCATCCGGAACGTCGACGTGGAAGGGGCGGATCTCGATGGCGGTCTCGACGGTGCTACTCATGACGACCTCCCTTGGCGTAGTGACCTGAAGGCGGCTCGCACCTCGGTCGTGAACAGGTCCGGCTCCTGCCAGGCCGCGAAGTGGTTGCCTTTGTCGACCTCGTTGAAGTAGATGAGGTTGGGGTAGGCCCTCTCGGCCCAGCTCCGCGGCGCTTGATAGAGCTCCCGAGGGAACACGCTCACGGCAGCGGGGACGGAGACGCCCTTCACGTCGAAGAAGCCAAGCCTGTTCTCCCAGTACAGACGAGCCGAGGAAACCCCCGTGTTCGTCACCCAGGTGAGCGTGATGTTGTCGAGGACCTCGTCCCGTGTGAGGTTGCCGACGGGCTGTTTGTCGACGAAGGCGCGCGAGATGTCCTCCAGACTGCGCGCGTCGTGGTCGAGCATCCAGGCCGCGAGGGCGACGGGCGAATCGGCGAGCCCGTACAGCGTCTGCGGGCGCAACCCCATCTCGAGTGCGTAGCCGATGCCCTTCGTATATAGGAAGCTCAGCTGCTCGTACGCGCGTTGTTCGTCGGCTGAGAGACCGGGAGGCGGCGGATCGCCGGCCCCCAGGACGTTCGACGCGAGCGCCTTCGAAACGTCGGGTGGAACGGTGCCGGGCATGTTGGAGTGAATGCCGAGCAACTCCGGAGGTGCCTCCGCACCCATGACATCCGTGATCTGCGCACCCCAATCGCCGCCTTGGGCCACATATCGCGTGTAACCAAGGCGCTTCATCAGGGCGATCCAGGCACGCGCGACGTGCACGGGGTCCCAGCCGGTCTTGGTCGGCTTGCCCGAGAACCCGTAGCCGGGCATCGAAGGGATCACCAGATCGAAGGCGTCTTCCGCGTCGCCACCATGTGCCGTCGGATCGGTGAGCGGGCCGATCACGTTGAGCATCTCGACGATCGATCCGGGCCAGCCGTGCGTGATGATCAGCGGCAACGCATGCTCGTGAGGCGACGTGACGTGGATCAAGTGGATGTCGAGGCCGTCGATCTCGGTGATGAACTGGGGCACGGCGTTCAGTCTCGTCTCGAACCTCCGAAAGTCGTACTCGGTCTCCCAATAGCGCACGAGTTCCTGGATCGCCGCCAACTGCACGCCCTGCGACTGATCCGTGACGGTCTCGTTCTCGGGCCAGCGTGTCGCCGCGATGCGTTGGCGAAGATCGACCAACGCTTCCTCGGGGACGTCGACGCGGAAGGGCCGGACCGCGCTCGCCGTGTCTGCTGTCTCATCGGTCATCGGGGCCTCCTAGCTCGACCCGGTTCGGCATCGGCTTCGTCGCTCACGTCGAACCAATGACTGCGCCCGTGCTCCCTTTCCTACGTCGCGTTCTTCCCCTCGCGGTAGGGAGAAAAGAACACGCTCAGCGCCGTCAGCAACTCCTCAGGAGCCAGCTCGGCGACCCAGTGACCGACGCCGGGGATGACCACGGTCTGCACGTCGTCCGCGACGAGGTGCCCGACCAGGTCACCCCAGCTGTCCGCTCCGCCGATCGCCAGGACGGGCATCGCGAGCGGCCGGGTCGCGCGCTGCTCGTTCTGTGCGAGGGTGGCGTCCCACGCGCGATAGAGCCCGAAGCTGCCGCGCAGGAGGTCGGGGTCGGAGAAGAGATCAAAGTAGTACCTGAGGGCATCGTCGGGCAGCTTCTTCTCCCCCGCCTGGATGGCGAACTCATAGCCGAAGAAGATGTCCTCGCGTCCCCTGACGAGCTGTTCGGTCAGCTCGTCGTTGACCCGGTTGAAGGGGATGTGCCAGACCCGGTTGTTGACCGGCTCGGGGACGAACAGCGGCGGTGAGGAAGCCACCACCGGGGGTCCGGGGATCTCGGCCAGGGCCACTCGGGCAACCCGGTCCGGGTGATCCGCGGCCAGCGCGTAGCTGATGATGTATCCAGTGTCATGGCCGACCACGGCGAACCGCTCGTGGCCGAGGGCATCCATCAGCGCGATCAGATCCCCGGCGAGGGTGCCGGCGTCGTATCCGTCGCGAGGTTTCTCGGTCAGACCCATGCCGCGCTGGTCCACCGCGATGACCTCGAAATCCCGGGCCAGCGCCGGCATCACCAGGCGCCACGCGTACCAGTTCTCGGGCCAGCCATGCACGAGCAGCAGCGGGGGCCCCTCGCCCCCGATGACCGCGTGCTGACGCAGCTCACCGGTATCGATGTACCGGCTCGTGAACGTGTCGGTGAACCCCGCAGGGAGGTTGGGCGCCCCCGAGACGGAGCCGGGGCCCTCGGGGGTGGGCAGCTGGGCGGAGGATGCGCTCACAACGATCCCCTTTCACCGGACCTGGCCGGCTTTGTCTCTCGCGACGCAAGAACATCGATCGTGTCCCGTCTCGGTTCCTGACCTCGCGGCTCTTGTTCGTTCCGCTTGCCCGTCGTCCCTCCTTCCCGAGTCCCTCGCCCTGCTCGGATTCGGCCTGGCCCTATCCGATCCGGACCGGCGCGCAATCGCGTCATCCTGCGCGGTCAACCGTGACCGAGGCGTGACACCGGCGTGACCGAAGGATGGTCGTCGCGTGAGGGACAGAGAACGCTGTCGAGGAAGTCTCGAACGGCTTCCACGACTTCTTCCGCGTGAACGAACGTCAGGGTCGACCGGAAACCGGAGGCAACATCATCCGCGAGCCGGATCTCCGCCCGAAGGGGGTGCTGGGAGCCTTCCTCGCACCAAGCTCGGATCGTGAGCAGGGCCGTCCCCGAGGAATCGAGCATGCCCACATCCTGCGGGGTCGTCCGTTACGGCTGCGTGACGGACCATAGGTCGGCGACAAGCGCCCGGAGCCGTTCGGTCGGCTCGACGCCGAGCTCGAGCATCAGCAGCTCGCCGTATCTGGCGAACTCTCGAAGCGCCTCGGTGGGGTTGCCTTCCGCGATGTGCACCCTGATAAGGGCGGCTCGGGGGCTTTCACGCAGCGGTTCGGCCCGCACCGCCGCCAGGGCCGCCGACGCGGCATCGCCGTACTTCCTCTGGGCCGTGAGGCGGTCGGCGAGGACCTCCAGGGCGTGGAGGCGAAGCTGCCGCCAGTCCTCGGCCTCGACGAGCGCCCACTCGTCGTACCAGTCCGGCAGGAGCTCCGCCGAGAGAGCCGGGACGGCCTCGGGTCCCGGAACCGCCGACGGTGAAGCCGCTGTAGGTGCGAGGAGCCGGTGGGCAAGCTCCCGTGCGTCCCAGAGATCGACGGTGACATCTTCGGACAATCCGAGATCCCGAGCGGTTGCTGCCACTGAGGTTCGAGCTTCGCCCCGCAGCCGCGCCAGGGCCGATCGGAGGCTGGAGGATGCGTGGGCCTCGCTGGCGACCGGCCACAGAGTCCCTGCCACCGTTTGTCGCTGTATCAACCTGCCCTTCAATGCGAGGAAAGCGAGCAGGCGCTGGGATCCTTCGGGGAGGATCAAGGCAGGTTCATCGTCCGTCTCCAACTGGAACCCACCGAGGAGCGAGATCCGAAGACCCGAGTCCCCGGGGCTCGGGGCCTTCCCAATGTCCGGACCAGGCTCCATTCCCCTATCCAGGACCGATCCCCCTCCGAATCCCAACCCTACTTCTTTGTTCTGATCCGACCATAGGTTCGGACGGTCACTTCCCGCACGCCTCTCTTCATCCAACCTACGGGCGGGTGTATCTCTGAAAACGGCTACCTCCCTCGCCTCTGCTCGACCGCATCGCATCCGGCGACTGAGCCCGGGCTCCCGTTGTTACGGATTCGTCCAAGGCAGCATGGTGACGCTCTCGGCCCCGACTGGTTCGAGGTCCTCGCGGGCGCGCCGCGTCAACTTTCCGTCAACTTCTGGGCCGGAGAGGCCCGATCTGAGA
>DATHSY010000053.1:0-3298 GCA_035463715.1 Actinomycetota bacterium
GCCTCGCGTCGCTCTCGCGGCAGGCCGTATCGCCGCTCGCGTGGCTGCAGGACCGGCTCCACCCGTGGACGAGCTGGTTCGTCGTGCCGATGTTCGCGCTCGGGAACGCCGGCGTCGCGGTCTCGTCCGCCGATCTGGGCGAGGCGGTCACTCGCCCGCTGTGGCTGGGGATCGTCCTCGGTCTGGTCGTCGGCAAGCCGCTCGGCATCACCGCCGCGGCATGGATCGCCGTGCGTTCCGGCATCGCGCGACTGCCGTCGAGCGTCGGATGGATGCACGTGGCGGCCGTCGGCGTGATCGCCGGTATCGGCTTCACGGTGTCGCTGTTCATAGCAGGGCTCGCCTTCGGCGGCAGGCCGGAGCTCACGCAAGCCAAGCTCGGCGTCCTTGCCGCATCGGTCATCGCGGGCGTTGCCGGATTCCTCCTCCTCCGCTCGAGCGTGGCTCGGGCGGGGGGGTAGGCTCCGCCGGCACGGCCGGTCGGTGACCGTGCGAGGGAGGTGAGGGCCGTGAAGGCGAGAGATCTCGCTCGTCCGCACCCGAGCATCCGTGCGGATGCGCCGGCGATCGACGCGGCGAACCTGCTTGCCGAACGCGAGATCCGAGCGGTCCTGGTGCTCGGAGAGGACGACCGACTCGTCGGTGTCGTCAGCGACTCCACCCTGCTTCGCTCTCTCCTGCCTTCCTACGTCGATGAGGCGGCTCCGCTCGCCCGCGTGATCGACGAGGCGGCCGCGGACCTGCTGTCCCGGCGTCTGCAGGACCGGAGTGCCCTGGACCTGCTGGTCGATGCCGACGGGCCACCGCCGCAGATCGAGGGGGACGCGACGCTCGTCGAGGTCGCCTCGGTGATGGCGTGGCTACACGTCCCCCTGGTCGCCGTCGTCGAGGACGACCGGCTCCTCGGGGCGATCTCGATCGATGAGTTGCTCAGCCGGCTGCTGGAGCGTGGATGACCGAAGCCATCGCGATCGTCATCTTCGTCGGCGCGTACGTCCTGATCGCGACCGAGTGGGTTCACCGCGTCGTCGTCGCTCTGGCCGGAGCAGGCCTGATGCTCCTGTTCCAGATCGTGGATCTCAACGACGCGTTCCACTCCGAGCGGCTCGGGGTCGACTGGAACGTGGTGCTCCTACTGCTCGGCATGATGGTGATCGTCGGGGTCCTGCGGCACACCGGGCTGTTCGAGTACCTGGCGATCTGGTCGGCGAAGCGAGCCCGCGGGCGCCCGTTCCGTGTCCTCGTGATGCTGATCGTCATCACGGCGGTCGCCTCCGCCCTCCTCGACAACGTGACGACGATCCTGCTCGTGGCGCCGGTCACGGTCCTGCTGGCCGAGCGGCTCGGCGACCCGCCGGTGCCCTTCCTGATCGCCGAGGTGATGGCGTCGAACATCGGCGGGACGGCGACCCTGGTCGGCGACCCGCCGAACATCATCATCGGGAGCGAGGCCGGCCTCGATTACCTTGACTTCGTCACGAACCTGGCGCCGCTCGTGGTCGTCCTGATCATCGTGCTGATCGTCTTGGTGCGCTGGCTCTTCCGCGATGCCTTCGTGTTCCATCCCGAGCGCACCGAGGAGGTGATGGCGTTGGACGAGCGCGAGGCGCTCGTGCCCGGCCCGCTCCTGCCGAGGGCGCTCGCCGTCCTCGGCGTCGTCACGGCGGCGTTCGTCCTGCAGGGCGTGCTGCATTACGAGCCTTCGGTCGTGGCCCTGCTCGGTGCCGGCGTGCTGCTGCTGGTGGCGGAGGGTGACGTCGAGACGTTCCTGCGCGAGATCGATGGCGGCACCCTGCTGTTCTTCATGGGGCTGTTCGTCATGGTCGGCGCCCTCGTCAAGGTCGGCGTCGTCGCCAGCATCACCGACGCCCTGGTGCGCGCGACGGGCGGTCACCTGCTCGCGGCGACCCTCGTGCTGCTCTTCGCCTCCGGGATCCTCTCCGCGATCGTCGACAACATCCCGTACGTCGCGACGATGGCGCCGATCGTCCACCAGCTGACGACCGCGATCCCGGGGGATGCGACCGTGCTGTGGTGGTCGCTCGCGCTCGGCGCCGACCTCGGCGGCAACGCCACCTCGATCGGGGCCAGCGCGAACGTGGTCGCCCTCGGCATGGCCGAGCGCGCCGGGCACCCGATCCGGTTCGTCGACTTCTTGAAATACGGGCTCATCGTCGCGCCGGTCACGCTCGGCGTTTCGGCGCTGTACGTCTGGTTCCGATACTTCCTCGTTGGGTGAGCGTCCCGGCCGGTCCGGGCGCGATGTCGCTATGATTCGGCGGTTCGCGCTGCGTGTGAGCCACGTTCCCGTCCCGGTTCCGAGGAGGTCGCATGTTCGTCCTGGCGCAGGAAGGCGGCACGATCGATGCCGTGTTCGGTGCCTTCGAGGACAGGGCCCTGTGGGTCATCCTCGTCATCTCGCTGATCGCGCTGGTCTTCGCCTACTACCTGGTCCGTCAGGTGCTCTCCGCGCCGGAGGGCACGCAGAAGATGAAGGAGATCGCGCTCGCGATCCAGGTCGGTGCGCGGGCGTACCTCCGCCGGCAGTTCCGTACGGTCGCGATCTTCATGGCGGTCCTGACGGTTGTGCTGTTCTTCACGCTGCCCGTCGCCGAGGACGCGACGCACGGCGAGACCTTCATCCGCGTCGGGCGTTCGCTCGCGTTCCTGCTGGGCGCCGGGTTCTCGGCGCTCACCGGCTACGTGGGCATGTGGCTGGCCGTTCGCGCGAACGTACGCACCGCGAACGCCGCGCGCGAGTCGGGGTTGCGCAAGGCGCTCCGGATCGCGTTCCGGGCCGGTGGCGTCGCCGGGATGTTCACGGTCGGCCTCGGGCTGCTGGGCGCGACGGTCATCCTGCTCGTGTACAAGGAGGACGCGACCAGCGTCCTGGTCGGGTTCGGCTTCGGCGGCGCGCTGCTCGCGATGTTCATGCGGGTCGGCGGCGGCATCTTCACGAAGGCCGCCGACGTGGGCGCCGACCTCGTCGGCAAGGTGGAGCAGGGGATCCCGGAGGACGATCCGCGCAATGCCGCGACGATCGCCGACAACGTGGGCGACAACGTGGGCGACTGCGCCGGTATGGCAGCCGACCTGTTCGAGAGCTACGAGGTCACGCTCGTCGCCTCGATCATCCTCGGTGTCGCGGCGTTCAACTCGATCGGCGCCAGGCCGTTGCGGTCGGACTTGCCGGGGTTGCTGGTGAGGATGCCGACGACCGAGGCCAGGACGCCGATGGCGGCGATGACCAGCGGGAAGACGATGCCCACCGCACCGAAGAAGACCTGGCCCAGGATGA
>DATHSY010000054.1:0-10827 GCA_035463715.1 Actinomycetota bacterium
TGCCGCGTGAGATCAACGAGCTGAAGGTCCGTGCGATCCTCGAGCACGTCAGCCAGGTGCAGGCGATCTTCGAGGCGGTCGGCGAGGAGATCTGGTGGCGGCAGATGTCGCGCGAGATGTTCCGGCTCGGCGAGGCGAAGCCGTGATCGAACGGCCCGAACCGCATCCGGACCTCGACTGGTCCACCGACCGGGCGGCGGCGTTCGGCCGGCGTGCGGTCGAGCTGTGGGAGGAGCTCCTGCGGCGCCTCCCGGACCTGCCGGTGACGCACGGCCGGCCGGCGGGCGAGGTCCGCGATGCGGTCGGGATCCCGGTGCCCGAGCAGCCGATGCCCGACGACGAGCTGTTCGCCCACCTCGCGGATCTGCTGTTCGAGCGCTCGATGTACCCGGGGCACCCGCGGTTCCTCGCGTACGTGAGCGGCGCGGGGACGGTGCCCGGCGCGCCGGCCGACCTGCTCGCCGCGGCCGTGAACATGAACCTCGGCGGCTGGGGGCTGTCGCCGGGCGGCACCGAGATCGAGCTGCACCTCACGCGGTTCTTCGCCGAGCGGTTCGGGTTCCCCGCGACGGCCGGGGGACTGATCGTCTCTGGCGGCGCCATGGCGAACTTCGTCGGGCTCAAGACCGCGCGCGACCACGTCGCGGGCTGGGACGTTCGGACGCGCGGCGTCTCGGCCGGAGCGCCGCTCACGATGTACATGTCCTCGGAGACCCACGTCGTGAGCTCGCGCGCCGCGGACATGCTCGGCCTGGGGACGGACGCCGTCCGGGTCGTCGACGTCGACGATGGCTTCCGGATCCGGCTCGATCGCCTCCGCGACCAGGTCCGCAGCGACGAAGAGGCGGGTCTCCGGCCGTTCGCGGTCGTCGCGTCGGCCGGCACCGTCGCGACCGGCGCGATCGACCCGCTCGACGAGGTCGCGGACCTGTGCGCCGAGGAGGGGCTGTGGCTCCACGTCGACGGCGCCTACGGCGGGCCGGCGGCGTTCGCCGACGACCTGCGACCGGCGTTCGCCGGGATCGAGCGTGCCGACTCGATCGCGTTCGACCCGCACAAATGGCTGTACACGCCGCACTCGGGCGGATGCGTGATCGTTCGGGACCTTCAACATCTGGCGGACTCATTCGCGGTCCACGCGACGTACGTCCGCCAGGACAAGGAGCGGACCGGTCGCGGGCTCGACCTGGGGATGCTCGGACCGCAGTTCTCGCGCGGGTTCTGGGCGCTCAAGATCTGGGTCTCGATCCTCGCGCATGGGTGGCGGGCCTACCGCGAACGCATCTCGCACGACGCGGCGCTCGCACGCTACCTCGGCGAGCGCGTCGCCGAGCATCACGAGTTCGAGCTCGCGTGCCCCGTAGGTCTATCGATCTGCTGCTTCCGATTCGTCCCGGACGATCTCGACGACGTTCCGGCGCGCGAGGAGTACCTGAACGCGCTGAACGAGCGTCTGATGACCGATGCGCAACAGGATGGACGGGTCTTCTTCTCCAACGCGGTCATCGGAGGCAGGTACGTTCTGCGCGTGTGCATCGTCAACTTCCGGACCGAGGCGGACGATCTTGACGCGGTCCTCGAGGTCACCGCGGAGCTGGGACACAAGCTCGACGCCGAGCTCCGGCCCGCACACGTCGCCGCTCACGGGCGGTCGTCATGAGGATCGCGCTGCTCGGGTCTGGCGAGTTCGAGCCATGGTCGGTGGTCGTCGACCGGTGGGCGGTGGACGGTTCGGGCGACGGTCGCGTCGTGATCGTTCCCACGGCATCCGCGCCCGAGGGAGACGACGCGTTCGCCGGGTGGGCGTCGAAGGCCCTGGAGCACTATGGGCGTCTCGGGATCGACGCCGAGGTCCTCCCCTTGAAGACGCGGGAGCAGGCGCACGACACGTCCATCGCCGGGCTGATCCGCGACGCATCGGCCGTGTACTTCTCCGGAGGGAACCCGTACTACCTGGCGCAGACGATCGAGGGCACGCGGTTCTGGCACGTCCTGCTCGAGGAGCTGGACCGCGGCGTCGCCTACGTCGGGTGCAGCGCCGGGGTCGCGTGCCTGACCGAGATGACCTACGACACCTCCGTGGACGACATCCTGTCGGACGAGGCGTACAAGCCGGGGCTCGGGTTCGTCCACCGGACGTTGTTCGCGCCGCACTGGGATCACGTCGAGGAGTGGTTCCCGGGTGCGCACGCGTACCTGGCGGAGCGGACGCCGCCGGGGGAGACGCTGATCGGTCTGGATGAGGACACCGCGATGGTGGGTGACGGCGCCGGCTGGAAGGTCCTGGGGCACGCCGGGGTCCACGTGTACCACGACGGCTCGTGGGATCATCACACCGCCGGATCGGGTTTCGACCTCGCGCTCGACCTCGCGCGATAGCATCGCCCGCGATGCCCCCGAAGCGAACCGCGACGCTCGACCGCACCGCGCCGGCCGAGGAGCGTGCGCCCGAGATCGTCCGGCTGCTCTCGAAGGCCTATCCGGACGCGCGTGTGGCGCTCCGGTTCTCGAACCCGTTCGAGATGCTGGTCGCGACGATCCTGTCGGCGCAGACCACGGATGAGGGCGTCAACCGCGTGACGGAGTCGCTGTTCCAGAAGTACCGCACGCCGCAGGACTACCTGAAGGTGCCGGGATCCGAGCTGGCCGCGGATATCAAGCCGACGGGGTTCTTCAATCAGAAGGCACGTTCGCTGCGCGGCGCGGCGCAACGGATCGTCGAGGTCTACGACGGCCGCGTTCCCGACACGATGCAGGACCTGATCACGCTGCCGGGCGTGGCACGCAAGACGGCGAACATCGTCCTCGGCAACGCGTACGGGAAGGTCGAGGGGATCGCCGTGGACACGCACGTCCGTCGCGTGTCGCAGCGCCTCGGATTCACGACGCATGACGACCCCGACAAGATCGAGCAGGACCTGATGCGGTTGATCCCGCGCAAGCGGTGGTTCGACTTCACGTACGTGCTGATCGACCACGGTCGCGCGATCTGCGTCGCGCGCATGCCCAAGTGCGAGATCTGCCCCGTGAACCACCTGTGCCCCGCGAGCCGCGTGTGACGGGGTCCAACCGGTTCGACGACGCGGCGTTCCCGATCGTCGTTGCCCATCGCGGCGCGTCGAGCACCCATCCCGAGAACACCCTCGAGGCCTTCGAGGCGGCGGTCGCGCTCGGCGCGCAGGTGGTCGAGCTCGACGTCCGGCTGTCGTCCGACGGCGTCCCCGTCGTGATGCACGATCCGGACGTCTCGCGGACGACCGAGGGGGTCGGCCTCGTGCACGAGATGCGCGCGGAGGAGCTGACGGCGCTGCGCGCACGGGGCGGGAGCGCACGTGCGCAGGTGCCCACGCTGCCTCAGGCGCTGTCGCTGCTCTCGGGGCGATCGGGCGTCGCGATCGAGATCAAGAACCTGCCGGGCGACCCCGCCTACGACCCCGACCACGAGTCGATCGCGGAGGCCGCGCTCGACGAGGTCTCGGCCTGTTCCTTCGAGGGACCGGTCCTCGTGGTCTCGTTCAACCCGCGAAGCATCGCGTTCGCGCGTGCGGCCGCGTCCGGGATCGTGACGGGCCTGCTGATCACGGACGCCGTCGCCCCCGACGATGGCCTCGCGCACGTGGTCGAGCACGGACACGACCTGCTCCTGCCGGGATCGCGCGGGCTGGTCGCGACCGGAGCGAGGTTCGTAGAGCGAGCACACGGCGCGGGCGTGCGGGTCGGGACATGGACGGTCGACGATGCCGACCGGTTCGCGATGCTCCTCGGCTGGGGCGTCGACGCGGTGGCGACCAACGACCCCGCGATGGGGCTCGCGGCGCTCGCTCGTCACCGGGACGGTGACTGATGTTCCGACGCAGGCGGCTGCCCGAGCACCTCGTCGAGTCGTTCGAGGCCTTCCAGGGCGTCGTCGCACGGATCGAACGCGGCAAGTCGGCCCTCACCGAGGCGGTCCCGACGACCCGGCTGCCGGGGCGACCGATCGGCGAGGTCCTGCTGGCGTTCGAGGACGAGCTGCGCGAGGCGCTGCGTGAGATGCCGTCGTGGAGGGCCGATGGGCTCGAGGACGTGTGGAACCGGTGTGTGGACGCGCTCGAGGCCGCGCTCTCGCTCGCGGATCGTCTCCGGATCGAAGGGCCGACGCCGGCGGGGTTCGAGTCGCTGATCGGAACGATCGGCGAGCTGTTCGACCCGCTGGAGGCGTTCCAGGACGCGGCCGATCGCTTCCGCGAGCTGCGCGGGTGAGCGCTAGGTGCTTGGCGAGGCCGACGGCGTCGGCGTGGGCGTCTCCGATGGCGACGGCGACGGGGACGGGCTCGAGCTCGGGCTGGGGCTCGGCGACGGGCTCGGGCTCGGGGAAGGTGGCTCGACGACGAAAAGGAGTTCGGCGGGCCGGGCGGGCTGCCCACCCCCGTTCGACGCCGCGATCACCACCCGGTATGTGCCCGGCGTGTCGAGCGTGGGACGCCACCACAGCGCCAAGCGGTCCCCGTCATCAGCGGTCAGCTCGGCCACCTTGGCCTCGTCCGGCCCGAGCACGGTGACCGACCAGGACAGTCGAGCCGAACCCTTCGCGCCGATCCGCACCCGCTGCGGCGCGCCGGGAACGAACGTCGCGGTCGACAGGCGAGGGTCGTAGATCTTCGGGAGCCCGAGGCGGCCCACGGCGCGCCGGATCCCGGGGAGCAGCCGGTACAGCGCGGCGCCCGGGCAGGCCGTCAAGCCGGTATCGCGATGGCCGGAGATCACGTGCAGCCGGACGACGGCGCCTTTCTTGTAGCGGGTCGTCCTTCCGCCGCCGGAGGTCATCTCGCCGAAAGCACGCGGGTTCAGGTGGGCGACGTCGAGCCGCCAGGCGAGCAGCCGCTGGAGCGCGCGGATCGTCGCCGCCGGTGGCCGCGATGCGTCGAACGTCCCCATCAACGAAACGGAGAACGCGCCCGTGTTGAACCCCATCTGTGCGGCGCCGATCACGTCCTGCGTGATGCCGCCGGAGCGTCCCTCGAAGACGTCGCCGTAGCGGTCGACGAGGAAGTTGTACCCGATGTCGCACCACCCGCGGCCCTTTGTGTGGTACGCGTAGACGCCGCGCACGACGTCGTCGGCCTGAGCCCGTGAGTACGAGTTCGAGCCGGCCGTGTGGTGGACGAACCCGACCTCCAGGAAGTCGGCGACCTCCGGCGTGCAGCTCATCAGCCGTGGGTTCGCCCCCCACTGCTCGCGCGTGATGATCCTCGGCTCGGCGGTGCGCGCACCGGCGGTGGGCGGCCAGGGCGCGTCGCCGAGCGCCGAGGGTCCCACCTGCGGCGGTCCGGTCCGCGGACCCCCCGCCGTCCCGGAGCTGTTGACGAAGACGACGCGGAGGCCGGCGACCGACGAGCGTGGGCGCAGCTCGAGCCCGATCCGGGCACAGCGCGATCCGCCGGTCCACAGGAACGTCGACCCACCGGCGTCGCGCCGGTACTCGCTCGTGCCCCGATCCGCGCCGCCCTCCGGATCCAGCTCCACGACGTCGCCGAAGGCTCCCTCACGGTAGGCCGTCCGGACCAGCACGTTCGGCTCCCGGCCGGATGAGCGAGCCCACGTGAGCGCCATGCCGTCGAACCAGATCGGCGCACAGACCGTCAGGGCGTCGGTGCGGCCCGCAACACGTCCTGCGCGCAGCGAGCCGGACGACCCCAGCCTGATCGCACGAGCGGCCGACCCACCGAGGGTCGCCCCGTCCAGCGCCTGCGTCCGCACGACCGTCGCGGGGACGGCGTACGAACGGATCAGAGGGATCCCGGCGAGCGATCCGGCCACGATCGAGGCCACCAGCGCCGCCCGGACGATCGTGCGGCCGACCCCCTTCGTGCCGTTCGTCGTGGTCATCGCGTCCTCCCGAGACGCGCGTCCGCGGTGCCCCGCGGTGCCCGTCTAGCATCGGCACGTGACCCCGCCGACCCTGAGCGAACCCGCCCGGGCGCTCGCCCAGATCGCACTGGAGGTCGTTGCCTGCCGCCGCTGCCCGAGGCTCGTCGCATGGCGCGAGGAGGTCGCGGAGCACAGGCCCGCCCGGTTCGCCGGCCAGGAATACTGGGCGCGGCCCGTGCCGGGCATGGGCGACCCGCTCGCACGGATCGTCATCGTCGGGCTCGCGCCGGCTGCGCACGGCGGCAACCGGACCGGGCGCATCTTCACGGGCGATCGCTCGGGCGACTTCCTGTTCGCGTCGCTCCATCGCGCGGGTCTCGCGAACCAGCCGACGTCGGTGTCGCCTTCCGACGGGCTCACGCTCCTCGGCGTGTACGTCGGGGCGGTCAACCGGTGCGCGCCGCCGGGCAATCGACCGACCCCGCGGGAACGGGACAACTGCCTCCCGTACCTCGCGGCCGAGCTGCGAGCGCTCCCGGAGACGCGGGTGGTCGTCCCGCTCGGCGCGTTCGCGTGGGACGGCGCGCTCCGAGCGCTCGCCGCGCTCGGACATGTGGTCCGGCCGCGGCCCCGGTTCGGGCATCGCCGGGAGGCGGAGGTCGGCCCCTACGTGCTGCTCGGGAGCTTCCACCCGAGCCAACAGAACACGTTCACGGGCAAGCTGACCCCGCGGATGATGGACGCAGTCTGGGCGCGGGCCCTCAAGATCGCGGGCCGGCGATCGAGCCTGTGACGCCGCTCAGTCGTCCTCCTCGTCGCCGCGCTGCCCGAGCTGCTCGTCGCGGATCTTGCGGGGCGCGACCCTCCTGAGCAGCGGCAGCCGGTCGAGCTCGAGGATGAACACGACGAGCGCGGCGCCGATGATCGACGCGACGTACGCGCCGGACCCGGCGAGCACGCCGACCGCGGCGATCGCCCACACCGAGGCGGCCGTCGTGAGACCGAGGACGACGCCCTGCTCACGTTGGAAGATCAGCCCGGCACCCAGGAACCCGACGCCGGTCATCACGCCCTGGATCACCCGGGTGCTCGCGGCGCCGAACGCCTCCTGACCGAGCGCGGTCACGGCGGCGGTCCCGAGCGCGACCAGCGCGAAGGTCCGTTCGCCGGCCGACTTGCCGCGGAACTCGCGCTCGAACCCGATCGCGTAACCCAGCGCAGCGCCGAGGGTCATGCGCCCGATGAGCTCCCACTCCCACGGCTCCATCCGTGCAGGGTAGCCCGACGGCGTTGTCCCGGGAGCGGTTTACCCTGGGAACATGCGTCGCCACTTCTACGGCGTCGGCGTCCCCGACGAGGATCGCCGGCCGATCCGCCGTCAGACCGTCCGCCGCGTGGTCCGGACGTTCCGTCCCTACCGACGCCAGGTCGCCCTCGTCGGGTTGGCGATCGTCGTCACGTCCACGCTCGGGGTCGTCAACCCGATCCTGATCAAGGAGATCTTCGACCGCGCGCTGTTCGGCAACCCGCCGAGCGTCTGCGACGGTGGCTCGTGCCCCCAGCTGGACGTCCTGTACGTGCTCGTGGCCCTGATGGTCGCGATCCCGGTCGTCTCCGGCGTGATCGGCATCGGACAGACCTACCTCGCCAACCTCGTCGGCCTCCACGTGATGCAGGACTTCCGCAACGCGCTGTACGAGCACCTCCAGGCCATGCCGCTCCGGTTCTTCACCACCACGCGGACCGGCGAGATCCAATCGCGCCTGGCGAACGACGTCGGCGGCGTGCAGTCGGTCGTGACGGACACGGCCTCGAGCATCCTGTCGAACGTCGTGATCATCACCAGCACCCTGATCGCGATGTTGATCCTGTCGTGGCAGCTGACCGTCCTCTCGCTCGCGCTGCTGCCGTTCTTCCTCTGGCTCACCTACCGAGTGGGCAAGGCTCGTCAGGAGGTGGCCCGCTCGACCCAGAAGACCCTCGCGGACATGACGTCGATCACGGAGGAGACCCTGTCCGTCTCCGGGATCCTGCTCGGGAAGGCGTTCGGGCGGCAGCGCTACGAGATCGACCGGTTCCGCGGCGAGAACCAGCGGCTCACCGGACTCCAGATCCGGCAGACGATGATCGGCCGATCGTTCTTCGCGGTCGTCCAGATCTTCTTCTCGATCACACCGGCGCTGGTGTACCTGGTCGCCGGGTGGGTCATGGCGAACGGCTCGGACGCGCTCACGGCGGGCGACATCGTCGCCTTCACGACGCTCCAGTCCCGACTGTTCTTCCCGATCGGGTCGATGCTCCAGGTCTCGACCGAGGTCCAGACGTCGATGGCGCTGTTCGACCGGATCTTCGAGTACCTCGACATGCCGCACGAGATCCGGGATCGTCCGGGGGCCGTCTCGGTGGCGCCGGAGACGGTCCGCGGCGCCGTCGGGTTCTCCGACGTCTGGTTCCGGTACGACCAGCCGGCCGACGACCGCGCCGATGTTGCCTCGTGGTGGGACGGCGAGGGCTCGCCGCCGCGCGAGTGGACGCTGGAGGGCGTCTCGCTCGAGATCGAGCCGGGCCAGCTCGCCGCCCTCGTCGGCCCGAGCGGCGCGGGCAAGACCACGATGACCTACCTGGTGCCGCGGATGTACGACGTGCAGCAGGGAGCGGTGACGATCGACGGCATCGACGTCCGTGATCTGCAGCTGTCCTCGCTCGGCGGCCTGATCGGGATGGTCACGCAGGAGACGTACCTGTTCCACACGACGATCCGGCGCAACCTGCTCTACGGCAAGCCCGACGCGACCCAGGAAGAGCTCGAGGCGGCCGCGCGCGCCGCGTTCATCCACGACCGGATCGTCGAGCTGCCGGAGGGCTACGACACGATCGTGGGGGAGCGGGGCTACAAGCTCTCGGGGGGCGAGAAGCAACGCCTCGCGATCGCGCGCGTGATCCTGAAGGACCCTCGGATCCTGATCCTGGACGAGGCGACCTCCAGCCTCGACTCGACGTCCGAGCGCCTGGTGCAGGAGGCGCTGCAACCGCTGATGCACGGTCGGACGACGATCGCGATCGCGCACCGGCTGTCCACGATCCTGTCCGCCGACGTGATCTTCGTCGTCGACCGCGGCCGGATCGTCGACCGGGGTACGCACCGCGAGCTTGTCGGTCGCGGCGGGCTGTACACGCGGCTGTACGACCAGCAGTTCCGTCACGGCGAGGTCGAGGCGGTGACGCAGGACGGCGTGATCCTCGCCTCGGGCGAGGTGGTCGTGGCGCCCGGCGACGGGTAGACCGCCTACAGGTCCCGCTCGTACCCGAGCAGCGTGAACCCGTCGGGGAATACGATGTCCGGTGCCCTGCGGAACCCCATCCGGTCGTACATCCCCTGGGCGATCGTCATCGACGCGGTCGTGTGGAGCGTCAGGCGCGTCTTCCCCGCGGCGCGAGCCCGCTCGATGCTGGCGTCCATCAGCGCGCGGGCGACGCCTCGTTTCCGTGCCGCCGGATCGACGCCGAGCATCCGGATGTGCGCCTGGTCGGATGCGAGAGGCGGATCATCGGGTTCGGTCCGCCCGTCGAGCTCGAGCGTCACCGACCCGAGGATCCGGCCGTCCTCGACCGCGACGAGGACCGTCGTGCGGTCCGCACGCTGCGCGATGTCGGCCATGAAGGCGAGGTACTGGTCCCAGTCGCTCGAGCCGTCAGGCGGCACGAACTCCCGGTAGGCGAGCGCCGTCACGCGTCCCGCCTCGTCGTGCTCCCCCGGCCGCACCGGTCGGATCTCGATGGTCATCGTGACGCAGGCTAACGCGCCGAGGCCGTCAAGGTCGTTGACCACGGCGGTCGCGGCGAGGACGATGGCGCCGTGGCGGCGACGGACCTGGTGCGGCTGATGCTCGAAGGCCATCGCGCGCTCGCGGCCGAGCTCGTGGCCTGGCTGGAGGAGCGCGGATATCCCGACGCACGCCCCGGTCACGGTGCGGTCTTCATGAACATCGACCGTCGATCCGGAACGCGACTCACCGAGCTGGCGCGGCGCGCGCGCATCACCAAACAGGGGATGATGCTGATCGTCGACGACATGGAGCAGCGTGGCTACGTCCGCCGCGTTCCCGATCCCGAGGACGCCCGCGCGAAGGTCGTGCGGCTGACGGCGAGCGGCCGCCGCTACGTCGCGGAGGCACGCCGCGCCGTCGTCGCGATCGAGGCGCGGGCGCGTCGCGAGCTGGGGGAACGCCGCTACGAGTCGCTCCGCGATTCGATCGGATGGCTGATCGAGCGCCAGGGCGAGGTGGCCGAGGAGTAGACCTCAGGTCACGGCGACGTCGAGGAGCGTCCCGACGCCGTACGTGATCGCAGCGGCAGCCCCCCCGATCGACAGCATGCGGATCGCCGACAGGACCGTCGAACGGCCAGTGAGGAGCGATGTGGCGGCTCCGACGCCGAGCAGCGTGATCGCCGAAACCGCGCCGGATGCGACCACGGCCGGGGTTCCCTCCGTGACCAGGAAGGGGGCGAGCGGAACGAAGGCGCCGAACGAGAACGTGACGAACGAGGAGCCGGCCGCCGCCAACGGGGACCCGAGCCCCTCGTCGACGTCGAGGCCGAGCTCCTCTCGGGCGTGCGTCTCCAGGGCGACCTCCGGATCGGCCATCAACACGTCGGCGAGCTGCGAGGCGAGCTCGTGCGGGACGCCCTTGCGCTCGTAGATCCCGACGAGCTCGTCGCGCTCCTGCTGCGGCAGCGATCCGATCTCGTGCGCCTCGAGATGGATCAACCGCTCGAAGACCTCGCGCTGGACCTTCATCGAGATGTACTCGCCGGCCGCCATCGAGAACGCGCCGGCGAGCAACCCGGCGATGCCCGTGACCAGGATCACCTCGCTCGAGACGCCGGCGCCGGCCACGCCGAAGATCAGCGCCAGGTTCGAGACCAGGCCGTCGTTCGCACCGAAGATCGCCGCCCGCAGCGCGCCCGAGTGACCGC
>DATHSY010000055.1:0-3351 GCA_035463715.1 Actinomycetota bacterium
TCATCCGCGAGGACCACGTCGCGATCCCGCAGCCCGAAACGGTGATCACGGCCGGCGACGAGATCCTCGCCCTGTCGGCGCCCGAGTCCGAGACGGCGCTCCGCACGGCGATCCTCGGCGAGCGCAGCTGAATCCCGCCGGCAGCGACGCGTTAGCCGCTCCTGGGTTCGGCCCCCCACCGGTATCCGATGCCGGGTTCCGCCTGGATCAGGCTCGGCCGATCCGAGTGCGAGCTCGTCGCCCCGCGCGTCTGGTTGCTGAGCGTCGCCGCGGATCAGGGATCGAGCCTACGCCGTGAACTCGAAGGACGGGTTGACCATCCGCCGTCTGCCGCGCTGATCGGCCACGACGCCGTCCACGACGAGGCGCGTACCCAGGTTCAGCCCCGGGATCGAGCGCCGCCCCATCCACACGACCGAGACGTCGCCCGTGCCGTCCCACAGCAGCGCCTCGAGCGACTCGTGGCCCTCGAGCGGCCGGACGGTGATGCGTCGCACGACACCGGCGAGCTTGGCGCGGCTGCGCGGATCCACGTCTCGGATCCGAGAGGTGCCCGGGATCGCGGATGCCCACGCGGCGATCTCCTCCGCGTAGCGCTGTTCGTCGCTCTCTGCCATCCGGCGGAGGAACCGCCGCACGCCATCGAGGAGCGCCATCGGGTGCCGGCGCGGGGCGGCCGAGGCGCTAGGCCTCGACCTTCGCCCGCTCCTCCGTCGTCACGGTCGGTGCAGGCTCGACCATCAGTTCCGCCCGCCGCGACTTCGACACCCACACCGCGCCGGCGACGACGAGCGCCGCCACCACGGCCACGACGACCCTGACGACGTCGTTGTCGGCCTGCTCGACGATGAGCGGCGCCATCAGCAGGGCCACGAGGTTCATCACCTTGATCAGCGGGTTCAGCGCGGGCCCAGCCGTGTCCTTGAAGGGGTCGCCAACGGTGTCTCCGATCACGGCGGCCTTGTGCTGGTCGCTCCCCTTGCCCCCGTAGTGACCCTCTTCGATGTACTTCTTCGCGTTGTCCCATGCGCCGCCGGAGTTCGACAGCATCACGGCGAGCAGCTGTCCCGTCAGGATCGCGCCGGCAAGGAACGCCCCCAGCGCCTCGGCCTCGAGCGCGAAGCCGACGATGATCGGCGACAGGACCGCGAGCAGGCCCGGCGTGATCAGCTCGCGCAGCGACGTCTTGGTGCAGATGTCGACCACGCGCGCGTAGTCCGGCTTCTCGGTGTAGTTCATGATCCCCGGGTGCTCGCGGAACTGGTTCCGCACCTCGACGACGACCTGCGACGCGGCACGGCCGACCGCGCGGATCGCGAGCGCGGAGAACAGGAACGCGACCGAGCCACCGACCAGCAGCCCGACAAGGACCTGTGGCTGATCCACGCGGATCCCGAGGAACTGGAAGCCGGCTTCCTTGAGCGCCTCCTCGAACGAGCCGAACAACGAGGTCGCCGCGATCACCGCCGTCGCGATCGCCATGCCCTTCGTGATGGCCTTCGTGGAGTTCCCGACGGCATCCAGCCTGCCCAGCACCGCCGCCGGCCGGCCCCGGAACTCGCCTGACATCTCCGCGATGCCCTGCGCGTTGTCCGAGACCGGCCCGAACGTGTCCATCGACACGATCACGCCGACGGTCGTGAGCATCCCCATGCCGGTCAGCGAGATGAAGTACAGGGCCTCGGCCGTGTTGTCGCCGAGGACGAACGCGCCGATCACCGCTGCCGCGATGATCATGATCGCGTACACGGTGGACTCGAGCCCGACCGAGAACCCGGAAAGGATCGTGGTCGCGGGACCGGTCTGCGTCGCCTCGGCGATCTCCTGCACCGGGCGGAACTTCGTGTCGGTGAAGTACTGGGTCAGGACCTGGATCACGCTCGCCAGGATCAGCCCGATCAGCACGGCGACGCCTGGCCGGTAGTCGTCCATGTACACCTCGGCGATCACGAAGACGGCGATCGCGGAGATCGCGGCCGAGACGAAGAACCCGCGGTTGATCGCCTTCATGCCGTGCTCGTCCTCGCTGCGCGGCGTGACCGCTACGATGCCGATCATCGACGTGATCACTCCGACGGCGCGCACGAACAGCGGGAACATGACACCGGCGATCGCGCCGACCTCGGTGCCGCCGTACGCCGCGGCGCCGAGGATCAGCGAGGCCACCAGCGTGACCTCGTACGACTCGAACAGGTCGGCCGCCATCCCGGCACAGTCGCCGACGTTGTCGCCGACGTTGTCCGCGATCGTCGCGGCGTTCCGCGGGTCGTCCTCGGGGATGCCCTTCTCGACCTTGCCGACGAGGTCGGCGCCCACGTCGGCCGCCTTCGTGAAGATGCCACCGCCGACCCGCATGAACATCGCGAGCAGCGCGCCGCCGAATCCGAACCCGACCAGGACACTCGTCGCGTCCTCCTTGTAGACGAGCAGGATGACGGTCGCGCCCAGCAGCCCGAGGCCGACCGTGAACATCCCGGCGACGCCGCCGGCTCGGAACGCGATCCGGAGCGCCTTGCGCAACCCCGACTCCCGGGCCGCGTTCGCGGTGCGCACGTTCGCGCGGACGGCGAGCCACATCCCCGTGTACCCGGTGATCGCGCTGAACGCGGCACCGAGGATGAACGCGATCGAGCGGCCGAACCGCAGCGCGAACTCGCTGTGGGCGGCGTTCTCGGGCACCGGCAGTGCGAAGAACAGCAGCACCGTGAGCACGGCCATGAAGACCGCGACGGTGCGGAACTGCCGGTTCAGGTAGGCCTTCGCTCCGATCTGGATCGAACGGGCGATCTCCCGCATCTTCGGGCTGCCTTCGGGAGCGGC
The DNA here is from genome assembly GCA_035463715.1 of Actinomycetota bacterium. GTDB lineage: Bacteria > Actinomycetota > UBA4738 > UBA4738 > HRBIN12 > DATHSY01. The sequence goes on from DATHSY010000055.1 coordinate 2,821, forward strand.
CAGCACCTCGCGGACCAGGTAGAACGCGAACGCGAGGGCGACGAGCGAGATGAACAGGATCACCCACAACGCATTGGTCTCGAACGACCCGAAGACGGCCTCGATCGGGCCGCCCTCCTGGGCCAGGACACCGTTCGACAAGGTCTCGTACCTCCTCGGGGGCAGGACGATTCTGTCCCCGGGGGCCGGGGCCCGGCAAGTATAGGGAGTCGACCGTCGGCTGACCCGGGCGGGAGCGGCCTCAGGCGAGGGCGAAGTAGCGGAGCCAGAGGGAGACGCCCGAGATGGCGACCAGGACCAGGGTCACCGGCACCCCGAAGCGCAGGAACTCCTTGAACCGGATCTTGAACCCGGCGCGTTCGGCCATGCCGAGCGCGAGAGCCCACCACACCACCGTGGAGTCTCCGGGGAGGGTGGCTGCGAGCCGTGAGCTCGGCTTCGTCCTCCAAGATCAGCTCCGGTACGACCCCCCGTGTTCGCCCTCGCCGGCGCAGGGATGCTGCTCCTGGTGGCGAGGAGCAAGGGCCTGGC
>DATHSY010000056.1:0-4862 GCA_035463715.1 Actinomycetota bacterium
TTCACCGACCGGGCCAGGCGGGTCGTGGTCCTCGCTCAGGAAGAAGCGAGGATGCTGAACCACAACTACATCGGGACCGAGCACATCCTGCTCGGCCTGATCCACGAGGGCGAGGGGGTCGCGGCCAAGGCGCTCGAGTCCCTGAACATCTCCCTCGAGGCCGTCCGTCAGCAGGTCGAGGAGATCATCGGCCAGGGACAGGCGGCGCCGACCGGGCACATCCCCTTCACGCCGCGGGCCAAGAAGGTGCTGGAGCTTTCGCTCCGCGAGGCGCTCCAGCTCGGACACAACTACATCGGCACCGAGCACATCCTCCTCGGCCTGATCCGTGAGGGCGAGGGCGTGGCCGCACAGGTCCTGCAGAAGCTCGGCGCCGACCTGAACCGCGTGCGTCAGACCGTGATCCAGCTGCTGTCCGGCTACACCGGCGGCAAGGAGCAGACGACCGGCGAGCAGTCGGGCCAGCAGGGCTCGATGGTGCTCGACCAGTTCGGCCGCAACCTCACCCAGCTCGCGCGTGAGGCCAAGCTCGACCCGGTGATCGGGCGCGAGAAGGAGATCGAGCGCGTGATGCAGGTCCTGTCGCGCCGGACCAAGAACAACCCGGTGCTGATCGGCGAGCCCGGCGTCGGCAAGACCGCCGTCGTCGAGGGCCTCGCGCAGGACATCGTCAAGGGCGAGGTCCCCGAGACGCTCAAGGGCAAGCAGATCTACACGCTCGACCTCGGAGCGCTGGTGGCCGGTTCGCGTTACCGCGGCGACTTCGAGGAGCGCCTGAAGAAGGTCCTCAAGGAGATCCGCACGCGCGGCGACATCGTGCTGTTCATCGACGAGCTGCACACGCTCGTCGGCGCCGGCGCGGCCGAGGGCGCGATCGACGCCGCCAGCATCCTGAAGCCGATGCTCGCACGCGGCGAGCTCCAGACGATCGGCGCCACCACTCGCGAGGAGTACCGCAAGCACCTGGAGAAGGACGCGGCCCTCGAGCGGCGGTTCCAGCCGATCAGCGTCGAGGAGCCGACGGTCACGCACACGATCGAGATCCTGAAGGGGCTACGCGACCGGTACGAGGCCCACCACCGCGTCTCGTACACCGATGACGCGTTGGTCGCGTCCGCGAACCTGTCGGACCGCTACATCAGCGACCGGTTCCTGCCGGACAAGGCGATCGACCTGATCGACGAGGCCGGCTCGCGCATGCGGATCCGCCGGATGACGGCGCCGCCAGACGTTCGAGAGATTGACGAGAAGGTCGCCGAGGTCCGCCTCAAGAAGGAGTCGGCGATCGACGCGCAGGACTTCGAGCGCGCGGCGTCGCTCCGCGATGAGGAGAAGAACCTGATCGAGGAGCGGACCCGCCGCGAGCGCGAGTGGAAGTCCGGCGAGATGGACATCCTGTCCGAGGTCGACGAGGAGGAGATCGCCGAGGTGCTCTCCACCTGGACCGGCATCCCCGTCTTCAAGCTGACCGAGGAGGAGACGGAGAAGCTGCTCCGCATGGAGGACGAGCTCCACAAGCGGATCATCAGCCAGAACGAGTCGATCGTCGCCGTGTCCAAGGCGATGCGGCGTACCAGGGCCGGCCTGAAGGACCCCAAGCGCCCCTCCGGTTCGTTCATCTTCCTCGGCCCCTCGGGCGTCGGGAAGACCGAGCTGTCCAAGGCGCTGGCGGAGTTCCTGTTCGGCGACGAAGACGCGCTGATCCAGCTCGACATGTCCGAGTACATGGAGAAGCACACGGTCAGCCGGCTGATCGGCTCTCCCCCGGGGTACGTGGGGTACGAGGAGGGCGGTCAGCTGACCGAGGCCGTGCGCCGCAAGCCGTTCAGCGTCGTGCTGTTCGACGAGATCGAGAAGGCGCACCCGGACGTGTTCAACACGCTCCTGCAGATCCTCGAGGACGGGCACCTGACCGATGCCCAGGGCCACAAGGTCGACTTCAAGAACACGATCATCATCATGACGTCGAACCTGGGGACCCGGGACATCCAGAAGGGGACCTCGATCGGGTTCGCGGCGCGTCCCGACGAGAAGGTCACCTACGAGAAGATGAAGGACAAGGTGATGGAGGAGCTCAAGCGCTCCTTCCGGCCCGAGTTCCTGAACCGGATCGACGAGGTGATCGTCTTCCACTCGCTGTCGCAGCAGGACGTGAAGAGCATCGTCGACCTGATGATGAAGCGGGTGCGCGAACAGCTCGCCGCGAAGGACCTCGAGATCACGCTCACCGATGCCGCGAAGAGCCTGCTGGCGGAGAAGGGCTACGATCCGGCGCTCGGGGCGAGGCCGCTCCGCCGGACGATCCAGCGGATGGTCGAGGACCCGCTTTCCGAGAAGCTCCTGTACAAGGACTTCCGGGCTGGTCAGACGGTGATCGTCGACGCGCGCGACGGCGAGGTCGTGTTCGAGGCGCCGACGTCGCCCGAGACGCCGCCGGTCGAGCTAGCGGGTTCGTCGGAGAGTTAGCGCGTAGAGGTCGTGGGTCCGGGCACGCCCCCGGGCCCCGCAAGACCGAAGGCCCAGCAGCCGCGAGGTTGCTGGGCCTTTCGGTTCTCGTCTTCAGCCGTCTTCAGTCGTGGCCCGTGACCCTCTGCCGGGTCGAGACGTACACATCCGTCGATCCCTCGGGGCCCGGGGCCCGGCCGAACAGCAGCGTGGTCCCGTCCCACGAGAGCGATGGACGGGTCTCGCTCGCGTCCGTCGTGTTCACCGCCTCTCCCAGGTTCACCGGGGCAGAGAACGGAGCGTCCACGCTGTCGCGGGTGGCCCCATACAGGTCCTGGTCCGTACCGGCCCGGCGATTCGAAGCGAACACGACCTCGAGCCCGTCCTTGCGGACGTTCGGCTGGATGTCGATCGCGGGGCTGTTGAGCTCCGCCACGGGCGCGCCCGGGCCGAAGGTGCCGTCCGCCTGACGCTCGCTGAGGTAGATGTCCGGGCCGCTCGAGAAGTAGAGCAAAGCCCTGCCCCCCACCTCCACATAGGAGGGGCCCATCTCGTCGAGCGCCGTGTTCGGGCCGCCGTCCGCGCTGCAGCCCAGGTTGACCGGCTCGCTCCACCCGTGCACCGAGTTGCGGCGGGTGAAGTAGATGTCCGCCAGGCCGCAGCTCGCCGGGAGCGCTTCGCGGCTCACGAAGAACAGGCCTCCCCCCCGTACCGGGGTGGGGCAGAAATCGTCGGCCCCCGAGTTCACGGGCTCGCCCAGGTTCGCGGGGGGACCCCACGGCTCGATCGTGCTGGCCCGCTGGGCGACCCAGATGTCGATCCCGCCGAGCCCGCCCGGACGGTTCGAGGCCATGTAGAGGCTCAACCCGTCCGGCGACTGGATCGGGCAGCCGTCGAGAGACGGTGTGTTCAGCTCGGTGCTGTTGCCGTCGATCTCGTCGATCTTCTGGGCCAGCGTCCACGACGAGAAGTGCGGCCCCGCGAACGCGACACCCCCCAGCACCACGACCAGCAACATCGCGCCCGCGGCCGCGAGGACACGTGCCCACCGCCGCCTCAACGGGAGCTTCTCCGCTTCGCAGATCCCCATGTCGTACCTCCCCCTTCCTCTCGTGGACCCCACCGGCTCATCGCGCCACCTCGTCCACGTACTCCTTCGTACGCTTCTCCCACAGCCGGATCGACCCCTTGGTCAGCTCGAAGTTGGTGTAGTCCCGGTTGAACATCACGGCGCCGTCTTCGGGATGGTTCTCGGCCACCCATGCGGCGAAGGGCTCCCACAGCTCCCCGGAGAACGTCTCGATCTCGAGGTGTTCCGACACGATGACGATCTGGCCATCGCGAACGGTGAGATCCCAGTAGCTTCCGCTGTACGGACCGAGACCGATCTCATCGGACCTGATGGCATGGAAATCGAACGGGCAACGCACGACGGTGCCGGCGGCGTGACTCCCTGTCACCGCGCAGGCCCCGTCCAGGATCTGCTCATAGCCCATCGCCTTCCAGAAGGAGATCAGCAGCGGCAGCTCCTCCCGGGATGTCGCCTCCAACTGGATCACGGCGTCGTCCGCGAGGTAACGCAGTACCCCGTTGGCGTCGAAGTCGCCGAACGCCTGGACGAACCCGTTGGCCACCGTCGTCACGGTGGGATCGAACGGCGTCGCCGAGGGCGAAAGCCGGGCCCCCGGCTGGGTCGACGAGCCGCCCACCGATCGGGCGATCAACGCTCCGGCCACGATCGCGATGACGGCGACGACCGCGATGGCGCCCACCTTCCTGTTCCGGACAGCACGACGCTGACGGTGCTCCTGGTCGCGCCACGCGTCGAGATCGGGCTCGATCTGCTTGGTGGTCATGTCGAACACCTCTTTCAGCTCAGGCATGCGGGCCTCCGGTACTCCGGAGCACGGCACGGCCCTGCGTGGCGAGCGCCCGGACGGTCGATGGGCGGATGCCCATGATCCGGCCGGCCTCCTCCGAGCCGTAGCCGTACATGTCGAGCAGGACGAGAGCAGCGCGTTGCCTCGGCGACAGCGCGAGCAGCATCTGACGGACGTCCTCCCGGACGTTCACCTCGTCGAACGGGTCGAACGACGGGGCGAGTCCGGCCAGCCTCCGCGCGGCCCGGCGTGCGGCGCGCGCCCGCATCCGGGACCCGTTGAGCGCCACGCGGAACAGGTAGGCCTTGGGATCTGAGACCCGGTCGAGCCGGTCCCACCGCTCCCACAGCTTGAGGAACGCGTCCTGCATGAGGTCGGCCGCGTCGGCCCGGCTCCCGGTCACGAAGAACAGGAGTTTGAGCAGCCCGGCGTGCTCCTCCTCGAAGAACGTGGCGAAGTCCGGCGGGCCCTCCACCGCGGCCGGGAGCCGCACGACGTCGCCCTCTGCCTGCATCGCGTGTGAGATGCCGCCCAACC
>DATHSY010000057.1:0-2341 GCA_035463715.1 Actinomycetota bacterium
TCAGGCCGTCGACGTCGTCGCCGACCTCGCGCTGAGCAGGCTCCCCATCGCGATCGACGCGACAACGAGCCCGATGCACACGAACTGCGCGCCCGTGAGGCCGAGCACCTCGCGGTCGTAGGCCCGGAGGAAGTCGGTCGAGAACCGCTGGACGCCGTACCACGCGAGGAACGCGACAGTCATCCACCCCGGCGGGACTCGGTCTCGCAGCCGGAACAGCAGCACGATCAGCGGAACCAGGAGCAGCGCCTCGTACACGGCCGTGTTGTGGATATGCGCCCCGAGGGGGATCAGGCCCTCGCGCGTCGGACCGCCCAGGTAATGGACGGCGAGCGGGAACGACGTCGTGCCGCCTAGGTGCTCCCCGACCGAGTAGCACCCGATCCGGCCGATCCCGAGTCCGACCGCGAGCCCAAAGACCACGCCGTCCGCGAGGACGAGGCCCGGCACGTCGCGGTTCCTCCGCAGCCACACGAGGACCACGAGCGCCGCGAGCAGGAACCCGCCGGAGAACTCGAGGCCGCCCTCCCAGACGGCGACGATCGCCCACGGACGATCGACGAAGTCAGAGGGGTGCGAGACGACGAAGAGCAGACGGGCACCCACGAAGCCGGCGAGCAGGATCCACCACGACAGCGTGGTCAGTCGTTCGGCGTCGATCCCGTGGCGACGTCCGTGCCGGACGAACAGCCAGCTGCCGACGAGCACCCCGACCCCGACGAACAGTCCGAACGTGTGCAGCGTGAAGGGGCCGAGATCGATCGAGGGGAAAGTCCGGTACGGGATCATGCGGGCTGCCGTCATCGTACCGGCGTGGCTAGGATGCGACCGGTGCACGTGAGGACGGTGTGGATCGGCGCGATCCTCGCGCTCCTCGGGACGTCGGCCGTCACCCAACCGGGCGGGATCACCACGGGTGGCGACCTGGGTCTCGACGCGCGCGGCGCCCGCACCGAGTACGTCGTCGTCGCGGCGGGTGACATCGCATGCCCGGTCCATCCCTACGGCTCCGACCGGCCCGACCGGTGCCAGTACGACGAGACGTCCGAGCTCACGACGGGCGGCACGATCGAGGAGGTGCTCCCTCTCGGCGACCTCCAGTACGACCAGGGCGGGTTCCGTGATTTCCTGCGGTACTACGACCCGTGGTGGGGCGACTCGAAGGCGAACCAGAGCCCGGTCCCGGGCAACCACGACCACGCCTCGGACCCCGACAGCAAGCCGGGCGGGTACTTCCGGTATTTCGGCTCGCGCGTCCGGGGCCCGAACGGGTGGGGCTACTACAGCTACGACCTACCGGCCGGCTGCACGCCAGGACAGGGCGTCTGCTGGCACGTGATCGCGCTCAACTCGATGATCTGCCACTCCATCGGCGGATGCGATCGTCCGGATGACCCGACCGATCCGGGGATCGGCGAGCGGATGTGGCGCTGGCTGCGCCGCGACCTGAACACGCATCCCGACTCCGAGTACGCGTGCACGCTGGCGTACTTCCACCATCCGCTGTTCTCGTTCTCCTCGGGCAGTGGCGCCAGCCCCGCCGTGCGCCCGCTCTGGCAGCAGCTGTACGACGCAGAGGCGGACGTCATCCTGAGCGGTCACTCACACAATTACCAGCGGTGGAGGCCGCAGGCCCCGGACGGCACCCTGGAGCCCGCACGCGGGATCCGGCAGTTCATCGTCGGGACGGGAGGGGTCAGCAGGTACGCGCTCGGGTCCGGCGAGGCGCCGGCGAACCTGGCGAAGGCGCAGGCTCGGAGCTTCGGAGTGCTCAAGCTGATCCTGGGGGACGGCGGCTACCGATGGATCTGGCGAACCGCGGACGGCCAGCCTTCCTTCCGAGACGTCCGGGGATCGGCCGTCAACTGCGTGTGATGTGCGGTACTACTAGAGGTCGATGACCGCCTCCGGCGACCGCTTCCTGTCCGAGATCACCTCCCAGCCCGATGCTCTGAGGCGGGCGGCCGACGCGCTGGCCGAGCAGCGCGGGGCGCTCGACCGGATCGCCGAGGAGGCAACGGAGGCCGGGACGATCGTGTTCACCGGGATGGGGAGCTCGTACGACGCGTGCTACCCGGCCGTGAACGACCTCGCCGGACGCGGCGTGGCCGCCCTACTCGTCGACACCGCCGAGCTGCTGCACTTCCGGCGCCCGATCCTTCGCCGGCGGGCGTTCCTCACGATCGTGAGCCAGTCCGGCGAGAGCGCCGAGATCGTCAAGCTGGCGGGCGACCTGGCGAACCAGCGGTCGAGGCCGGTGGTGGTGTCGGTCACGAACGGCCTCCACAACGGGCTCGCGACGCGCGCCGACATCGCGATCGACACCAGGGCCGGGATCGAG
>DATHSY010000058.1:0-27169 GCA_035463715.1 Actinomycetota bacterium
AAGGTGACGATGAAGTACCCGTCGATCTACCTGCTTGGGAAGGGTGCCCGCGGCGAGGTTCTGTCGGTGGCGTTCGCCGGCAAAGGCATGCACACCGACGCCGGCGGCAAGGCGATCCATGCCGCGCCGTACACGACGAGCGTCCTGACGTCGAAGTCCGTCTCGAAGGACGGCGGGCGCACGGGCTACCGCGGCCTCGTCCGCGTCGAGCCGGGCGCGCACCACGCCAAGTCGAACGTGCGCTGCGACGCGCTGATCCTCGATGAGGACTCACGCTCGGACACCTACCCGTACGTCGAGGTCGAGGAGGAGACCGCGCAGCTCGGGCACGAGGCCAGCGTCTCGCGGATCGGCGAGGACCAGCTGTTCTACCTGATGAGCCGCGGGCTGACCGAGGCGGAGGCGAGCGCGATGATCGTGAACGGCTTCATCGAGCCGATCACGCGCGAGCTCCCCATGGAGTACGCGGTCGAGCTGAACCGCCTGATCGAGCTGCAGATGGAGGGCGCTATCGGGTAGCTCCGCTACGGCGGAGCCCGATCCTCGATCCGATCGTTCGGCAGCAGAGAGCCGTCCGGTCTTCGGAAGGTCGGTCTGCCATCCACCAGCTCCAGCGCGAACCCGTGTGGTCGGTGAACCGCACGGTGATGTCTGCGGCACAGCAACAGAAGGTTCGGCAGCGCCGTCGGGCCGCCGTCGGCCCAGTGGACGACGTGATGCGCATCGCACCACGTGTGCGGCCGGTCGCAGCCTGGGAAGCGGCACGACCGGTCGCGGAGCACCACAGCACGTCGGATGGCGGGGGAGACAACGGGCGTCCGACGGCCCACGTCGATCGGCTCCGAGCGTCCCGCCAAGACGACCCGCATCACGGACGCGCCGCATACGATCCGGCGCGCGATCTGGGCGGGGACGCCGCCAGCGTGGTCGAGTTCCGCCGATCCACCGGACCCACCTCGGATCGTGAGGTCGTCCGCGTCGACGGTGATCGTCACGTGCGGTCGTTCTCCGGCGATGTGAGGGCGGTCGGAACGATCGAGCCACTGTCGGCAGACCTCGCTGAGGGCATCCGCCCTTCGCTGTGCCGGCGTGCGATGGTCGACATCGGTGCGCCTTCGCGCCTCCGAGTCCATCACCGCTCGGAGGGCCGTCAGCACCGCCTCTCCCGACTCGGGATCCAGGTCGCCATCGATCCGGACCATCCCCATGAACGACACCGAGGCATGAAGCCGCCGCCTGGCTCGGATCGCCTCATCCGCATCGCCGGCGCGGTCGCGTTCGACCGCCTGTCTCCAGTACACCACCATGCGTTGCAGATCGTTGACGTCATGCAGACGTGCCGCGTGGACGAGCTCTCCCTCGGCATCGCGGAACGCCTCGGATCTGCAGCTCGCGCCTGCACCAGTACCCGTGCGGCCGACAGCGACACGTCGCCCTCTTCGAGCCCCTTGCTGGTGTGGGGCATCTCGTCGAGCGCGCGCGCCATCCGAAGGTCCTCTCGGGCGGCGTCCCACGACAGCTTGAACGTGTTCACGAGCCACGACGCAGCAGACAGGTGCCCATCACGTTCGTACATCCGGCGCCGGTCGATCTCGACGAGCCGCCGGAGTCGCTCCCGCTCGAGTCTCTCGACGGCGCGATGCAACTCCACGAAGTCCTCCTCGACTCGCGCATCGGGCATCTCACTGAGCGACTCCGCCGCCAGCGCGTCGGCAACCGATCGGAGTTCGCTCATCCAGTCCTCTCGAGGATAGCAGTCGTCTCGAACATACGTTCGTGACCGTAACACGTGCCCCTGACACTCGAAGACACTCGACTTGAACGAAGCGGCGCGTGTCCTAGCCCTCGAGCCGCGTTACGTCGTCGCCGACGCGGACCACACCGGGTCGCTCCACATCGGCGTAGACGCCCAACAGCAGATCTGGCCCAACCTTCCTCGTCCGCGCGAGCACGTCGAGGGTCGGGAAGTCCTGCCGGCCGTCGACGGGGTTCAGTGTCGTCATCGCGCACCGAGGGATCGAGCGGCCCACCCGCACGATCGCCTCACCGATCGCAACACGTCGCCCGCTCAAGCTGTCCTCCGCGAAGGGCTCGACGCCATCGATCTCGGCCAGCATGCGGAACCGTCTCGGGTCGAGACCGGCGTCGCCTCCCATCCGCCCCACCTCGGCGACCGATGCGCGCGAGATGATCGAGACACGATGGCGCCCCCCCGCATACTCGGGCTCGTCGACCCGCATGAGGATCAGGGTCGGATCGATCGATGCCACCGCCTCGTCGAAGATCGGATCGACCGCTCGGGCCGGCACCGATCGGTCGAACAGCCGGACCTCGACCGGATCACCCCGACCCCGCGCGTCGCCGTCGATCTTGGTTCCGTCGTGCAGCGCGAGTGAGAGCCTCTCGTGTTCCCGGTCCCACCAGGCGCTGAGTCGGAGCAACGGAGCCTTCGAGATGCCCGAAGGGCGGCTGCCGTCGAGCTGGGCGAACAGGAACCGGCGATCGCCGATCGCCCCACGCGCCCCGAGCTCGACCTCGGACGGCGCGAGCAGCGCCGTCGACTTCACCGGTGTCAGGTTGAAGCCCGCCACGGACACCATCTCGTACCCCCGGGCCTCACCCAGGCCCGCCTCCGACGCGCGGCAGTCTAAGCGCTCGTTGGGGCGAATCCGACCTGAGCAGTAGGATTACCGTGATGCCCTCTTCCACGACTTCGCCCTTCGACGAGCAGGCCCTCGAACGGCTCCCGTCTCCCGGCTTCATCTCGTCGCTCCGCCGGCAGGCGCTCGAGGAGCACCGTGGCATGCCGATCCCCTCGCAGCAGACGGAGGAGTGGCGGTACACCGATCTCGAGGGCTTCGAGTTCGACGGGTACATCCCGTTCGCGGAGGGTGGCGGTCCCGAGGCGGTCAACCGGCACGGCGTGCTTGCCGCAGCCGGCGTGGTCGGCGAGCGGGCGGGCCTGCAGATCCAGCGGAACTCTCAGGTCATCTCGACAAAGCTCGCCGAGGGCCTCGCCGAGCAGGGCGTCGTCCTGACGGACCTCGACCTGGCGGCCGAGCGCCACGCGGACCTCGTCGAGAAGCACCTGCACCAGCTCGTCGAGACCAACCGCAGCACGTTCACGGCGCTGCACGCCGCGTTCCGCTCGGGCGGCACGTTCCTGTACGTCCCGGCGGGCGTGACCGTTGGCATGCCGCTCCAGTCGCTCACCTGGGTCGACCACGACGGGCTCGCGGTCTTCCCGCGGACCCTGTTGATCGCCGAGGAGGGCTCCGAGGTCACGTTCATCGACCGGTACGCCTCGCCCGATCTCGGGCGTGTCTTCTCGGACGCCGTCGTCGAGATCTTCGCGGGCGCCGACGCCAAGGTTCGGTACGTGAACATCCAGGACTGGGGCGCCGGCGTGACGCACCTCGCGGTGCAGCGGATGCGGGTCGGGCGCGACGCGCAGATCCGTTCGCTGGGGGTCGCGTTCGGCGCGTCGCTCGCGCGCACCGAGGTCGAGAGCCTGCTCGTCGAGGACGGTGGCTCGAGCGAGCTGCTCGGCGTCTACTTCGGCGACGGGCAGCAGCACATCGACCACCGCTCGATCCAGGACCATCTCGGGTCGCGGACATCGAGCGAGCTGCTCTACAAGGGCGCGATGCGAGACCGTTCGAACGCGATCTACACGGGTACGGTGATCATCCGCGAGGGCGCGCACCGCTGCGACGCGTACCAGACCAACCGCAACATCCTGTTGTCGGACCATGCGAAGGCGCACTCCGTCCCGAACCTCGAGATCCTGACGAACGACCCGACGCGCTGCGGGCACGCGGCGAGCGTGGGACCCGTGAGCGAGGACGAGATCTTCTACCTCCAGAGCCGCGGGATCCCGGCCGACGAGGCCCAGCGGCTGATCGTCCGAGGGTTCTTCGCCGAGGTGCTGGACCGGATCGACCTGCCAGAGGTTCGCGAGGGCCTCGCGCGCGCGATCGAGGACGAGCTCGCGATGGGGGCGTGACGTGGCGCTGGTGCGGCTGTGCGCGACGGGCGACGTGCCGATCGGGGAGGTCCGACGGTTCGAGGTGGATCACCGCCCGATCGCCGTGGTCAACCTCGGCGAGGAGGGCTTCCGAGCGGTCGACGCGATCTGCTCGCACTCGCACTACTTCCTGGACGAGGGCGAGGTCGATGCGGACTTCGGGACGATCGAGTGCCCGAAGCATGGCTCGACGTTCGACCTGGACACCGGGCGGCCGAGGACGCTTCCGGCGACCCAGCCGGTCGAGGTGTTCGACGTGAAGATCGAAGGTGACGACGTCCTGATCGACTACGACGACGATGAGGTGAACGATGGCTGACACGGCGGTCGCGACCGCGACGCTCGAGATCCGGGGGCTGCGCGCCTCGATCGAGGGCAAGGAGATCCTGAAGGGCATCGACCTGACGGTGCGTCAGGGCGAGACGCACGCGTTGATGGGACCGAACGGCTCGGGCAAGTCCACGCTGGCCGCGGTCCTGATGGGCCGCCCCGGCTACCAGGTCACGGCCGGCGAGGTGCGGTTCAACGGTGAGGATGTGCTCCCCCTGACTCCCGACAAGCGCGCGCAGCGCGGGCTGTTCCTCGCGATGCAGTACCCGGTCGAGATCCCCGGCGTCTCGGTCGTGAACTTCCTACGCACCGCGTACCAGTCGGTCAAGGGCGAGCAGGTCTCGGCGCTCGCGTTCCGCAAGCACATGAAGGAGAAGATGAACCTGCTGGGCGTCGAGGACTCGATGGTCCAGCGCTACGTGAACCAGGGCTTCTCCGGGGGCGAGAAGAAGCGCAACGAGATCCTCCAGCTGGCCGTGCTGGAGCCTGAGATCGCGATCCTGGACGAGACCGACTCGGGCCTGGACATCGACTCGCTGAAGCAGGTCGCGAAGGGGGTCGCCCAGCTGATCGGGCCGGACCTCGGCGTCCTGCTCATCACGCACTACCAGCGGATCTTGAACTACATCTCCCCGGACCGGGTCCACGTCATGATGGGCGGGCGTATCGTGAGGTCCGGTGGCAAGGAGCTGGCCCTCCTGCTCGAGGAGAAGGGCTACGAGGGTATCGGTGCCGAGCTGGGCCTCGAGCGAGCGGCGGGAGAGGGCGAGGAGTAGATGAGGAGGCGGCGGCGATGTCGGTGACGCAGGCGCGAGGATTGGACGTCGGGCGGGTCCGAGCGGACTTCCCGATCCTGCGGCGCCGCATCGGCGATAAGCCGCTCGTCTACCTCGACAGCGCCGCAACCTCGCAGAAGCCGCGCCAGGTGATCGACGCGGAGCGCGAGTACTACGAGCTCCACAACGCGAACGCGCACCGCGGCCTGTACCAGCTCGCGGAGGAGTCGACCGAGCTGTACGAGGGGGCTCGTGCCAAGGTCGCGGCGTTCGTCGGTGCGCCGGAGCCTTCGACGATCGTGTTCAACCGCGGGACGACCGAGTCGATCAACCTCGTCGCGCACGGGTGGGGCCGGAGGTTCCTCCGCGAGGGCGACCGGGTCCTGCTCTCGGAGATGGAGCACCACTCGGACGTGGTCCCGTGGCAGCTCTGTGCCCGCGACACCGGGATCGAGCTCGACTTCATCCCGCTGACGGACGACGGCCTCCTCGACCTGTCGGACCTGGGGTCGCTGCTCACCGATCGGACCAAGCTCGTCTGCGTGAGCGGCATGTCGAACGCGCTGGGCACGATCAACCCGGTCGGGCAGCTCGCCGAGTCGGCGCACGCGGCCGGCGCGCTGATCCTGATCGACGGAGCCCAGCTCGTGCCGCATCTCCCCGTGAACGTCCAGCAGCTCGACGTCGACTTCCTCGCGTTCAGCGGTCACAAGATGCTCGGGCCGACCGCGTCCGGCGGACTGTACGCCAAGCGCGAGCACCTCGAGGCGATGGACCCGATGCTCGGCGGCGGCGAGATGATCCGGGAGGTCTACAAGGACCACTCGACCTGGAACGAGGTCCCGTTCAAGTTCGAGGCCGGGACGATGAACATCGCTCAGGAGGTCGGGCTCGGTGCGGCCGTCGATTACCTCACGGCGCTCGGGATGGACAACGTCCGCGCTCACGAGGAGGAGATCACCGCGTACGCGCTCGACCGGCTGCTCGAGGCCGGCGCGACCGTCTACGGGCCGAAGGATCCGTCCATCCGCGGTGGCGCGATCTCGTTCTGGTACCGCGACGTACACCCGCACGACCTCGCGACGATCCTGAACGAAGAGGGGATCGCGATCCGAGCCGGCCATCACTGCGCGCAGCTGGTGATGCGGCGGTTCGACGTCCCCGCCACGGCACGAGCGAGCTTCTACGTGTACAACACGAACGACGAGGTCGACGCGCTCGTCGCGGCCCTCGCCAAGGCGCAGGACGTGTTCGGGCTGTAGGGGAGGCAAGCGTGGCGCTCGACGACATCTACAAGGAGACGATCCTCGATCACTACAAGAACCCGCGGAACAAGCGCGACCTCGCGAACGCCACGGCCTCGTGTTCGCGGAACAACCCGCTGTGCGGCGACGAGATCACGGTCTCGCTCCGCGAGCTGGACGGGACGCTGGCCGAGGTGACGTTCACCGGTCAGGGGTGCTCGATCTCGCAGTCGTCGGCGTCGATGATGACCGAGGCCGCGACCGGCCGCCCGGTCGACGACGTGCAGACGATGATCAAGGAGTTCCGCGGGATGATGGCCGGCGAGGTCGAGGCCGATGAGGACTCGTTCGGCGAGCTCGTCGCGCTGAAGGGCGTCGTGAAGTACCCGATCCGCGTGAAATGCGCGGTCCTCGCCTGGGACGTCCTCCAGGAGGCGCTGTCCGGCGGCGGCGAGGCCGCCGGCACGTCGCCCCATTAGCGCGGCCGTCGCGCGAGGAACGCCCGAGACCCGACCGGCTCGCCGAGGTGGACCCCGATCGCCTCGGCCTCGAAGCCGGCCGACCGCAGGATCTCCAGCCACGCGGCCTCGGCGAACAGGCCGCACTCGTGGCGGTCGCTCTCGGAATGCAGGGACCCGTCCGGCTCCCGGAACAGGTAGGCGAAGTCCATCACGTACGTGTCGTCGTCGGGATCGGGGTCCCACCGCCATTCGAGGTACCGGATCGCCCGGTCGCCCGCGTCGTGGCCGCCCCACTCCGTGCCCGGCTCGAAGGTCTCGCGCAGCCAGTCGGGCACGAAGAGCGCCGCGCCTCCCGGCCGGCAGTGCATGTACGCCGTCTCGGCGACCATCGCGAGGTCCGCGAGATCGGTGATGTAGGCCACGGCATCGTGGACGAAGACCGCGTCGAACGTGCGGCCGAGCCTCACCGTCCGCATGTCTGCCTCGATGTGCTCGCACTCGGGGTTCAAGCGCCGGCTCACCGCGAGCATCTCCGGGGACCGGTCCACGAGGGTCAGCTCGAAGGCCCGCTTCAGATGCGACGCGTTGTTGCCGCCGCCGCTGCCGAGCTCGAGCATCGTTCGGACCTCACCGTCCGCCGCATCGGGAAGCAGCTGCCGGTACTCCGCCGCCTCGCCCGCGTAGTCCTCCGGCGCCGAGAAGATCGGCCACCAGCTCGCGAACTCTCGGTAGAGCCTCGGTCCGTCGGCCATGGGGCCGATGTTCCCACGCCGAACGCGCCGCGGGCTCTACGCTGTGCGCGATGAGGTCCCGGCCGTTCGTCTTCGTTCTGGTCACCGTGGCCGCGGTGGCCGTCTCCCCGGCTGCGCGCGCCCAGGACGCGGAGCAGATCCACCGGTACGACGTCGCGATCGAGATCGAGCGGGGCGGCGCGCTCCTGATCACGGAGACGATCGAGTACGACTTCGGCGCGAACGAGCGGCACGGGATCTTCCGCGAGGTCCCCGAACGCTTCGAGTACGACGATGAGCACGACCGCGTCTACCCGATCGATGTCGTCTCGGTGACAGCCTCTGCGGGGACGCCGGCCGAGTACACGGTCCTGCACGAAGGCGGTCGGTTCAAGATCAGGATCGGAGACCCCGACCGGACGATCTCGGGTGTCCATACGTACGCGTTGACGTACCGCGTGGGGGGCGCCCTCAACGGCTTCCCCGATCACGACGAGCTGTATTGGAACGCGATCGGCGACGAGTGGGGCGCGACGGTCGCGCGCGCGGAGGTTTCCGTCACCGCGCCCGGCCCGCTGGAGCAGATCGCCTGCTTCGCCGGACCGGTGGGGTCGACGCTGCCGTGCGGGCGCGCCGCTCAGCACGGCTCGACGGCGACGTTCCGTCACGACGACCTGTTCCTGCACGAGGCGTTCACGATCGTCGTCGGCATGCCGAAGGGCGTCGTCCCCGAGCCGGCGCCGATCCTCGAGCGGCGCTGGTCGCTCGCGCGGGCGTTCTCGGCGACGCCCGGATCCCTGGGCGGGTTCCTCGTGCTGCTCGCCGCCTCCGCCGCTGCCTTCGGGGTGCTCCTGTGGCGCACGGGCCGCGACCGGCGCTCGACAGGCTCACAGGTCGACGTCGTGATGGGCGCGCCGGAGGGGACGCCCGAGCAGGCGGTTCCGCTGTTCGAGAGCGGGGGCGCGCCCGTGGAGTTCGCCCCGCCGGCGGACATGCGGCCCGGGCAGATCGGCACGCTCGTCGACGAGGTCGCGAACCCGCTCGACGCCACGGCGACGATCGTCGACCTGGCGGTCCGCGGGTACCTCACGATCGTCGAGATCCCGAAGAAGGGATGGTTCGGCAAGACCGACTGGAACCTGGTCCGTCGGCTGCCGGCCGACGCCGGCCTCCTCGAGTACGAACGCCGGCTGCTCGACGGTCTGTTCGAGGACGGCGACGAGGTCGAGCTGTCGAGCCTCAAGACGAGGTTCGCGCAGCGGCTGCACAAGGTCCAGGACGCGCTGTACGACGACGTCGTCTCGCGAGGGTGGTTCGTCGGCCGTCCCGACAGGGTCAGGCAGCGGTGGGTCTTGATCGGGATCGGCGCGCTGCTCGTCGCCTGCGTGATCGAGTTCGTGGCGATCCGCTTCACCGAGTACGCCCTCGTGCCGATCCCGTTCCTGCTGTTCGCGCTCCTGCTCGTGATCGGGGCGAAGTGGATGCCCCGCCGGACCGCGAAGGGGACCGGGCTCGTCCGGCGTGTGAGCGGGTTCCGGACGGTGATCGCGACGGCGGAGACGCACATGTCTCGGTGGGCCGAACAGGAGAACGTCTTCACGCGGTTCCTCCCGTACGCGATCGTCTTCGGGCTCACGGAGAAGTGGGCGAAGGCCTTCGAGGGCCTGGCCCGGCAGCCGGACACGAGCTGGTACGTGTCGAGCCGGCCCTTCGTCTACGCGGGGTTCGCCGACGCGATGGACGGGTTCAGCGTGGCGACCGCCGGGACGATCGCGTCCACGCCGTCCGGGTCGGGGAGCAGTGGGTTCGGAGGGGGCGGGTTCTCGGGCGGAGGCGGTGGCGGAGGAGGCGGCGGCTCGTGGTGAGCCGGCGGACCGTGCCCCGCCGCTAGAGTGGTCCGTCGATGCGTATCGTGTTCTCCGAGGACGGGCGCGACTTCGTCCGCCGCGACTGGTCCAACCTGGTGACCGCCGATCCGGCGGGGACCTTCTTCCATATGCCGCAGTACCTCAAGCTGTACTGGGAGGAGTTCGGACAAGCGCCCGAGGACCTGGTGCTCGCGTTCGGCGAGGAGGACGGTGGTGGGCAGGTCGCCGCGGTCGCGTTCGAACGGGTCGGGGAGGTGCTGCGCTTCCTCGGTGGGACGGAGGTCACCGACTACATGGGGCCGGTCGGGCTCCCCGAGGCGCAGGAGTCGTTCGCGAAGGAGCTGTTCGACGCGCTCGACGCGCGGAAGGACTGGCGCGAGGCGGACCTGCGCGGGCTGCCCGAGGATCGCACCTGGCTCGGGATCCTCGAGGCCGCTGCGTCCGCGCGGGGGTTCGCGACCGAGGTCGTCGACGATCAGAACGGCGTCGCGCCGTTCCTCGCGCTGCCCGGTTCGTACGAGGCGTACCTGTCCTCGCTGCCGTCGAAGCTGCGCCACGAGATCAAGCGCAAGGCGCGACGGCTCGAGGCCGAGGCCGGGCGGTGGAGCATCTGCATCGCGCACGAGGACACCCTGGTCCCGTTCATCGACCGATTCGTCGAACTGCACCGGACGAGCGAAGGCCCCAAGGGCGTGTTCCTGCAGCCGGGTATGGAGATCTTCTTCCGGCGCCTCGGCGAGGCGTTCCTGCCGACCGGACGCTTCAGCCTGGTCTTCATCCAGGTCGCTGGGCAGAAGGTCGCCGGGACGATCGGGTTCCGGTACGAGGGGACGTACTACCTGTACAACTCCGCCTTCGACCGGTCGTGGAAGCACCTGTCGCCTGGGATGGTCCTGGTCGCGGAGGACATCCGGATCGCGATCGAGAGCGGTTGCTCGGCGTTCGACCTGCTGAAGGGCGACTACCCATACAAGTACCGCTTCGGCGCCGTGCCGCGCGCCGTGAAGCGCCTGCTGGTCCGGCGATAGCGACTACGCGGGCCCGACGTGCGCCTGCGCGAGCACGTGACCCCGCGGCTGCCACACCGTGACGGTATCGAAAGGCTCGAGGTTCGAACCGGTGACGAGCCACGTCGATGCCTCGCCGCCCTCGTCGAACGACAGCGCATGCATGTCGATCGTCGTGCCGGACGCCGAGGACAGCGTGACGCCGGCCTCGCCCTCGAGCCCGGGCGCGCGGACGAGGACGAGCACCCACGACTGGCCGACGTTCGAGTCGTACAGCACGACGCTGCCCTCGAGCTGCTGCTCGCCCTGTGGATCGAGGATGCCGACGCGGACCGAACGCCCACCCAGTGCCTCGAGGAAGCGCTCGTACTTGGCCGCGACGATCTCGTACCGGTCCGCGCGCGAGTCCTGCCGCAGGCCCCAGGCCAGCGCCAGCGTCGCCACGCCGATCGCCACGACCGTCGCGGCGACGGCAAGCCGCCTCGGCGTGGTCCACCGCGGCGCCGGCTGCACGGGCGGCTCGTCCCATTCGTCCCGCAGGACGCTCATCGTGCGGTCGCGGAGATCCTCGGGCGGCGAGAGCTCATGCGCGGCACGCGCGAACATCGCGACGCCCTCCTCGAGCGTCTCCCGCTCGAGCCGGCACGCCGCGCACCCGCGCAGGTGGCTCCGGACCGCGGCGTCGGCGTCCGCGTCGAGCGTGCCGAGCAGGTGCTCGGCCAGCTGCTCGCGCACTTCGTCACACGTCACGATGCTCCTCCAGGGCATCACGCAGCTTGAGCAGCGCGGTCCGGATCCGGGTCTTCGCCGTCCCGACCGGGATCCCCTCCAGTTCCGCGACCTCGGCGCTCGTGCGCCCGCCGAAGTACGCGAGCTCCAGGGCGGCGCGCTGGCCGTCGGACAGCGCGGCCATCGCACGGCGCGCGCGCTCGGCGAGGTCCTCGGTTTCGGCGAGCTCATCCGGCCCGGGGTCGGTCGCGGCCTCGGCCGTCGTGCCGACCGACTGGAGCGACCGAACCTCGAGGACCCGCCGCCGGAGCGCGTCGATCGCGAGGCTGCGCGCCACGAGCAGGACCCACGTATCGAGCCTGCCGCGCCGGGCGTCGAACCTGTCGGCGCTCCGCCACAGCTTCACGAAGGTGTCCTGGACGAGGTCCTGTGCCGCGGCGTCGCTGCCGAGCATCACGATGCCGAGCCCGTACACGCGCGATGCGAATCGTTGGTACAGGGCCTCGGCGGCCACGTCGTCACGGGATGCGAAGGCGCGCATCAGCGCATCGTCCGACGGCGAGCGGTCCCGGCTCCCCACGCTCAGCAGACCCATCGGTGGAGAGTACGGGCGGGGCCGGGGCCGGGATGGAACGCGGCCGCCTACTCCACGTAGGCCCGCAGGTTGGTGAGGACGTCGAGCGCCAGGTCCTCGTCGCCGCCCACGACCAGGTTGCCGTCGTCCAGGAAATACTCGGCGGCCACGCGGCGCCCCGCGACGAGCGAGAACGGGTACGCGCGGCCCTCGATGAAGGCGTCCGGCTTCTTGTCCGCAGGCGGGCTCTCGCGAGGCGCGAGGCCCCAGTGCCACTGGCCTTCCCCCATCCCCTCGAGGTCCACCTGGATGCTCGCGCCCGGGTACGACAGTCCAGCCAGGCCGAGCGAATAGGGCAGCATCCGGATCGCCATGTCGTTGGTGAGGTGGATCGGCCAATGCTGCGGGTTCGGCTCCTGGTCGGTGCCGGCCCGCAGGTCCTCGCCGTGCAGCCACCACTCGATCACGCGGGACTGGATCAGGTACCGGACGCCGATCTCGCCGGCGACCCACGGGACGCGCAGCCGCGACCAGTCCTCGTCGGTCAGGTCGGCCGCCCGCTCCAGGAACACGTCGGCCGCGCGACCCCACGCCGTGATGATCTCGCGCGTCGGCACCTCGGCGCGCACGCCGACCGCCCACTCGTTGAAGCCGTCGACCCAGAAGTCGCCGTTGGCCTCGCGGAACGCGTCGAATTCCTCGGCCGCCTCACCCGAGATCACCTGCGCGGCCGCGGTCTCTTGCGCGGCGAGGTGCGCGAGCACGTCGCGGTTGCGCCACCCCGCACACGGGCTGACGGCGTCCCACGACGCCGCCGCGGCGAACTGGATCGCGCGACCGAGCCGCTCGCGTTCGGCGTTCGCGATCCCGACGAGCTTCGTGCGTTCCAGGGGTTCCTCCGAGCCGGACGGGCGTCCGACGGCGGTGAATCGTACCGTACGCTCGTGCGCGTCCTGGTCGCTCCGGACAAGTTCAAGGGGACGCTCGAGGCGCGGGACGCGGCGGAGGCGATCGCGCGCGGGTGGCTGCGGGCGAGGCCGGACGACGTACTCGACCTGGTGCCGCTCGCGGACGGCGGCGAGGGGACGCTCGACTCGCTCGTCGAGGCGCTCGGCGGGACCGTTCGGGAGGCGCGCGTCGAGGGCCCACTCGGCGATCCCGTGACGGCCCCGTATGCGCTGGTTCCGCACGACGGCCGGACGATCGCCATCGTCGAGACGGCGTATGCCTCGGGGCTGGCGCTCGTGTCGGAGAACCGTCGCGACCCGATGCGGGCGTCGACGTTCGGGGCCGGGCAGCTGATCGCGGCGGCGTGTGCCGCAGGCGTCGACGAGGTGCTGGTCGGCCTCGGTGGAAGCGCCACCGTCGACGGCGGTCTCGGGGCGGCGCAGGCCGTCGGGGTCGCCGTCCTCGACCGCGCAGGGCGACCCGTGGGCCGCGGCGGGCGCCGCCTCGCGGACATCGACCGGATCGATGTCACCGGGCTCGATAGGGCCGTGCGCCGCGCCCGGATCGTTGCGGCCTGCGACGTCGACAACGTCCTCACCGGGCCGGCCGGCGCGGCCGCCTCGTACGGGCCGCAGAAGGGCGCGTCGCCCGACGACGTGCTCGAGCTCGACCGCGGCCTCGGTCACCTGGCGGCGGTGCTGCATCGAGATCTGGGGATCGACGTCCGCCGGCTCCCGGGTGGCGGTGCGGCAGGCGGCCTCGGTGCCGGGCTGGCCGCGTTCCTCGGCGCCCACCTGCGGCCGGGGGCGCGCGTCGTGATGGAGGCGATCGGCTTTCCTGGGCGGCTCGCGGCCTCGGAGGTCGTCGTGACCGGCGAGGGGCGCGTCGACGCCGGATCCGCGCGCGGCAAGGTCGTCGGTGCGGTCACCGACGCCGCCCGAGCGAGCGGCCGTCGGGTCCTCGTCCTGTGCGGCGAGGCGGGCGACGTCCCTGCCGGGATCGACGTCCACTCGCTGGCCGCGCGGTTCGGGCGCGAACGCGCGCTTGACAGGACGGCGGATGCGCTCGAGGACCTCGCCGCGGAGGTCGCGGCGGGCATCCGGCCGCTATCGTCCGCGCCGTGAGCGGCATCGATCGGTTCCTCGAGGCGGCGACCGTCCTGGGACACGAGGTCGAGGTCCGCCGCTTCCCGCAGGGGACGAAGACGGCGCCCGACGCGGCGCGGGCGATCGGCTGCGACGTCGCCCAGATCGTGAAGTCGCTCGTGTTCGTCGCGGACGAGGCGCCGGTGCTCGTCCTGACGTCCGGCGCGAACCGCGTGGACGTCGGGCGGCTCGCAGCACTGGTCGGGGCGTCCGAGGTTCGGCGCGCCTCGCCCGACGAGGTCCGGACGGCCACGGGGTTCGCGATCGGCGGGACACCGCCGTTCGGTCATCCACGGGCGATCCGGTCGTTCGTCGACCGGGACCTGCTCGTCCACGAGGTCGTGTGGGCCGCCGCGGGGGCTCCGGACGCCGTGTTCGGGACCACCCCCGAGGAGCTCGTCGCGACCTCCGGCGCCGAGGTCGCCGACGTCCGCGAAAGGTGACCGAGCGGGTCTGCTTCAGGCCGGGTCGCGGGTACAATCGAACGGACGTGCGCGTCACGCAGGTCACGGAGGGACGATGATCCAGCTCAGCCAGACCGCAGCCGGGAAGGTGAAGGAGCTCCTCCAGGAGGAGGGCCGCGCCGACATCGCGCTCCGGGTCGCGGTGCAGCCCGGTGGCTGCTCGGGCCTGCGGTACGCGATGTACCTCGACGACCAGCTCTCGGACAAGGACGTGACCGAGGAGCAGTTCGGCGTGAGGGTCGTCATCGACAAGATGAGCGTGCCGTACCTGTCCGAGGCGACCATCGATTTCGTCGACTCACTGGAGCAGTCGGGGTTCACGATCGACAACCCCGTCGCGCAGGGGTCCTGCGCCTGCGGCCACTCGTTCCACTAACGCGAGGCGATCACCTCGCGACGGCGTCCAGCGCCGTCGCGAGCCCGTCACGGAGCTCGGTCAGACCCTCATGGTCGATCACGAGCGCCGGTGAGACCTGCAGCCCGCCCGTGGCCAGCGTCCTGGTCATGATCCCGGCGTCGCGGCACGCGGCGACCGTCCGGTTCGGGAGTGTCGCGTCCATGCGGATCGCCGCGGTGTCCAGCTGGACCGCCGCGACGACGCCGGTGCCGGCGCGGACCTCTTCCACCATCGGGTGGTCGGCCAGCGGCGCGAGCGCCGCCGCAAGGTCGGCCTCGAGGTCGAGCGCGCGCTTGGGCAGCGCTTCGCGTTCGAGGATGTCGAGGTTGGCCAGCGCCGCGGCGGCCACGGTCGCGTGGCCCGCGTACGTGTACCCGTGCCGGAACATCCCGGTGCCCGGCTTCCAGAACGGATCCGCGACCTGCGGGGCGACGATGACGGCGCCCATCGGCAGGTAGCCGCTCGAGATCCCCTTGGCGCACGTCATGAGGTCCGGGGCGAGGGCCCACCGGGTGCTCGCGAACCAGTCGCCGACGCGGCCGAAGCCCGTGATGACCTCGTCCGCGACGAACAGCACCCCGGTCTGCCGACAGATCTCGCGCACCTCGCTGAGGTAGCCCTCGGGCGGTGCGAAGACCCCGCCCGCCCCGACGATCGGCTCGCAGAAGAAGGCCGCCACGCGCTCGGGCCCCGCCGTGGCGATCGCCTCGCGCAATCCCTCGGCCGAGTCCCACGCGACCCGGACCACGTCGCCGACCAGCGCACCGTATCCGTTCGCGTTCGCCTCGATCCCGGCCAGGCTCGTGCCGGCGATGTGCATGCCGTGGTACGCGCGCTCGCGCGTGATGAACACCGTCCGGTCGGGCTGCCCGACGAGCTGCCAGTACCGCCGGGCGATCTTCGCGGCCGTGTCGATCGAGTCCGAGCCGCCGCTCGTCAGGAACACGCGGCTGTCCTGCACCGGCGCGAGCGAGGCCACGCGCTCGGTGAGCTCGATCGCGGGTCGGTTCGACAGGTCGCCGAAGGTCGAGTACGCCGACAGCGTCCGCATCTGGGCCGCCGCGGCATCCGCGATCTCGTCGCGACCATAGCCGACGTTGCAGTACCAGAGCGCGGCCGTGGCATCGAGGTACCGGCGGCCCGACTCGCCCCAAACATGGACGCCCTCGCCCCGTTCGACGACGAGCTCCCCGCCGAGCTCGACGGCCGACATGTCTGCGAACGAATGCCAGAACCGGCCCATGGGGCCGTCACGCTAGCAGACCGCCAGACTGGTTGAACCGCCGTTCAGTTCAGGCCGGGTCGTACGCGAGGTTGGGCAGGAGCCATCGCTCGGCCTCGCGGACCTCGAGGCCCATGCGACGCGCGTAGTCCTCGACCTGGTCGCGCCCGATCCGCCCCACGTTGAAGTACCGAGCCGCGGGGTGGCCGAAATACAGGCCGCTGACCGACGCGCCGGGGACCATCGAGCATGTCTCGGTCAGCTCGATCCCGTGCCGGGGGGCATCGAGCAGCGCGAACAGCGTCCGTTTCTCGCTGTGATCCGGGCACGCCGGGTAGCCGAAGGCCGGCCTGATCCCCCGGTACCGCTCCTCGATCAGCTCCTGGTTCGACATCTTGGGGCCGGTCTCGTACCAGTCGCGCCGGGCGACCTCGTGCAGGTTCTCGGCGAACGCCTCGGCGAGACGGTCGGCGAGCGCCTTGACCATGATCGCCTGGTAGTCGTCGTGGTCGGCCTCGAACGAGGCGACGAGCTCGTCGATGCCGAGCCCGGCGGTCACGGCGAACGCGCCGACGTGGTCGCGCAGACCGGTCTCGGCCGGCGCGACGTAGTCGGCGAGCGAGCGGTTCGGCCGTCCGTCGCCGTGATCGACCTGCTGTCGCAACATCGGGAACCGCACGCCGTCGGTCAGCAGGATGTCGTCGCCGTCGGTGTTGGCCGGGAAGAAGCCGTAGACGCCCCGCGCGCGCAGCGTCCCCTGCTCGATCAGCTCGTCGAGCAGCGCGTTCGCGTGCTCGTACAGCTCGCGGGCGGCCGCGCCGTGCCGGGGGTGATCGAGGATCGCCGGGAACCGGCCCTTCAGCTCCCACGCCGTGAAGAAGAACGTCCAGTCGATGTAGTCGCGGAGCTCCTTGATCGGCGGCTCGACTACGCGTGTGCCGGTGAACGCCGGCTCGGGGAGGTCCTGCGGATGCCACACGATCGGGGTCCGGTTCTGCAGCGCCTTCGCGTACGGGAGCAGCGGGCTCTTGGCGCGTTCGAGGTGCTGCAGCCGCAGGCGCTCCTGTTCGGCGCGGTTGTCGCGGTCGAACGCCGTCCGGCGGTCGCGGTCGAGGAGGTTCGAGACCACCCCGACCACCCGCGAGGCGTCGATCACGTGGACCGTCGGATTGCTGTACTCGGGCGCGATCCTGACCGCGGTGTGCTGGCGCGAGGTCGTGGCGCCGCCGATCAGGAGCGGCAGGTCCATCCCTCGTCGCTCCATCTCCTTGGCGACGCCGACCATCTGGTCGAGCGACGGCGTGATCAACCCGGACAGGCCGACGATGTCGCAGCCCTCCTCGAGCGCCGTGTCGAGGATCAGCTCGGGCGGCGCCATCACGCCGAGGTCGATCACCTCGTAGTTGTTGCACCCCAGGACCACGCCCACGATGTTCTTTCCGATGTCGTGGACGTCGCCCTTCACCGTGGCGAGGACGACCTTGCCCTGCGCGCGTCTGCCGGTCGGACCCAGGCGCAGCTTCTCCTGCTCCATGTACGGCTCGAGGTAGGCGACGGCCTTCTTCATCGCCCGGGCGCTCTTCACGACCTGGGGGAGGAACATCCGCCCGGACCCGAACAGGTCGCCGACGATCTGCATCCCGTCCATCAGCGGGCCCTCGATCACGTCGAGCGGCCGCTCGTACCGTTGGCGCGCCTGCTCGGTGTCGTCCTCGATGAACTCGACGATCCCGTGGACGAGCGCGTGCTTCAGGCGTTCCTCGACGGGCTGCTCGCGCCACGACAGGTCGAGCTCGCGCTTGGTGGCCTCGCCCTTGACCGTCTCGGCGAAGGTCACGAGGCGTTCGGTGGCGTCCGGCCGGCGGTTGAAGATCACGTCCTCCACGTGCTCGAGCACGTCGGGGGGGATGTCCTCGTACAGCATCAGCTGGCCGGCGTTCACGATCGCCATGTCGAGCCCGGCGGCGATCGCGTGGTACAGGAACGCCGAGTGCATCGCCTCGCGCACGGGTTCGTTCCCCCGGAACGAGAACGACAGGTTCGACACGCCGCCGGAGACGCGTGCGCCCGGGCAGCGCTGCTTCAGCATCCGCGTCGCCTCGATGAACGCCTTCGCGTACTCGTCGTGCTCCTCGATCCCGGTCGCGATCGCGAGGATGCATGGGTCGAAGATCACGTCCTCAGGCTCGAACCCGACGTCGTCGACCAGGAGCCGGTAGCCGCGCTCGAGGATCGCGACCTTGCGCTCGACGGTGTCGGCCTGGCCTCGCTCGTCGAACGCCATCACGACGGCGGCAGCCCCGTACCGCCGGATCACCCGCGCCTTCTCGAGGAAGTCGTCCTCGCCCTCCTTGAGGCTGATCGAGTTCACGACACCCTTGCCCTGCACGCATCTCAGGCCCGCCTCGATCACCGACCACTTCGAGCTGTCGATCATCACGGGGACGCGGGCGATGTCCGGCTCGGTCGCGATCAGGTTGAGGAACGTGGTCATCGCCTGCTCGGACTCGAGCAGGTCGGCGTCCATGTTGACGTCGATCATGTTCGCGCCGCCGCGCACCTGCTCCAGCGCGACTTCGACGCCGCCCTGGAAGTCGCCCGACTCGATCAGCCGGCGGAAGCGCTTCGACCCGGTGATGTTCGTCCGCTCGCCGATCATCACGAACCCCGTGTCGGGCCGGATCACGAACGGTTCGAGGCCGCTGAACCGCGGGAGCGCGAGTGGCTCCGGGACCTGCCGCGGCGGCACGCCCTCGACCGCGGTCGCGATCGCGCGGATGTGCTCGGGCGTGGTGCCGCAGCACCCGCCGAGCAGGTTCGCGAGCCCCGCGTCGGCGAACTCGCGCAGGTACTTGCTCGTCGTGTCCGGCTGCTCGTCGTAGGCGCCGAAGGCGTTGGGCAGCCCGGCGTTCGGGTAGCAGCCGATCGGGACGGGCGCGATGCCGGCGAGCGCCTCGAGGTGCGGGCGGATCTCGGCGGCGCCGAGCGAGCAGTTGACGCCGACCATAACGGGCTCGGCGTGCTCGACCGACAGCCAGAACGCTTCGACCGTCTGACCGGACAGCGTCCGGCCGCTGCGGTCGACGATCGTGACCGAGATCCATCGCGGGACCTCGGGCGCGACGTCCATCGCCGCCGCGATCGCGGCCTTGGCGTTCAGCGTGTCGAAGATCGTCTCGATCAGCAGCAGGTCGACGCCGCCGTCGACGAGGCCGCGGATCTGCTCCGCGTAGGCCTCGTAGACGCGGTCGAACGTGACGGTGCGGAAGGCCGCGTCCTCGACCTTCGGCGAGATCGAGAGGGTGACGTTGAGGGGGCCGACCGAGCCGGCGACGAGGCGGTCTGCATCGAAGTCGGCGACCGCCGCCTTGGCCAGACGCGCGCCCTCGACGTTCATGTCGTAGGCGGCCTCCCGCAGCCCGTAGTCGGCCTGCCCGATCGACGTGGCCGTGAACGTGTTCGTCGTCGTGATGTCGGCACCGGCCTCGAGGTAGGCCCGGTGCACCTCGCTGATGATCTGCGGCTGCGTGAGGTTCAACAGGTCCGGGTCGCCCTTGACGTCCCGGTCGTGATCCGCGAACCGCTCACCCCGGAACTCGGCCTCGCTGAGCCCGCGGCCCTGGAGCAGGACGCCCCAGGAGCCGTCGAGGATCGCGATCCGCTCGGCGAGCAGGCGTTGGAGGCGCTCTCGTGCGGTCGGCGCGGAGGTGGAGGTCGACGGCGTCATGGTCGCCCATCGTACCCCTCCTACGGTACGCTCCCACGCCGTGATCGCGGCCGTCGACGTGCGCTGGTGGATCTTCCTGCACGTCGCCGGCGTGCTGGTCTTCGTCATGGCGCACGGCGTCTCGATCGCTGTGGCGTTGCGGCTTCGGAGCGAGCGTGACCGGGCGCGGATCGCGGCGCTGCTGCAGTTCTCGGGCGCGTCGGTCCTGTGGATGTACGTCTCGCTGCTGTGGCTCGTCGTCGCCGGCGTGATCACCGCGTTCGCGATCTCCGCGTGGGGGAAGTGGTGGCTCTGGGTCTCGATCGGTCTGCTGCTGGTCGTGATCGCGGAGATGAACGCCGTCGCGAAGCCCTACTACCAACGCGTCAAGGAGGCGGTCGAGGTCCGTCCGAGCGGCGTGCCGCGGCGCAGCGATCAGGAGCTCGACGAGATCCTCCGGTCACCGACGGCGCTCGTGAACACGATGATCGGCTTCGGCGCGCTCGTGGTCATCCTCTGGCTGATGATCTTCAACCCGGGCGTCTGAGGCGGCTCACGGCTCCAGCAGGAGCGATCTGGCCACCTCCACGTGGTACGCGTCGACCTCGTCCTGATCGAACGCCCACGCGAGCGTCTGTCCGCCGCACCATCGGGCCGCGCGGTCACGGTCGAGCCCGAGCTCGGCCGTCAGCCGGTGCAGGCGATGGAGCACGTGCTCCGGCCTGGCCCCGAGCTCGGCGCCGCGGATCAGCGCCGAGACGCCGAACTCGCGCTCGCCGGCGAGCGGCTTCGGGTCGATCACGAGCCACGGCTCGCGTTCGGCCCGCAGGACGTTCCCGGCGTGGAGGTCCTGGTGGACGAGCACCTGCTCACGCTGCGAGGTCGCGAGCGACCGCAGGGCCTCGACGGCGGCATCGATGAGCTCGCGCTCGAACGGCCGGCCCGCGCGCTCCCAGTCGCTCGGGAGGTCGGTCGCCCACTCCTCCGCCTCGTCGGCCAGAGGACGGAACGGCGTGCCGGCCGGGATGAAGAGCCGCGGCAGGAGCGTGATCGCGACATCGAGGGCTCGCTCGGCACCGATCTCGGCGAGCGGCGTACCAGGTTGACATCGTTCGAGCAGCAGCGCGCGTCGCTCGCGGTCGTCCGCGAGCAGCCGGACCGCGCCGTGCCCGTCCCACGCGCGGAGGGCGTCGGCCTCGTGCTCGCTCTCGCGGTCTGGGAACTGGATCTTGAGGACGGCGGGCTTTCCATCAGGCGTCCTCACGCGGAGCGCGAGCGACGCGTACGCGTAGACGTACGGCTCCCCCGCCACGAGCCCCCATCGCTCGACGCACGCCTCGACGAGCGAGGGCAGCCGCGCGAGCCAGGCGCGGCCTTCCGGCGACGCATCGAGCCATGCCAGACCCGGGTGGGGGAGCGGGGTCGGGCCCTCCCCGCGGGTCACGTGACCCGCGCCTACAGGTCGGTCGGCTCGAGCGCTCGGGCGGCGGGACCGTTCACGACCTCGCCCGTCGCGGCGAAGCGCGAGCCGTGGCACGGACAGTCCCAGGTGCTCTCGGCGGGGTTCCACTGCACGATGCACCCCATGTGCGTGCATCTCGCCGACATCGCGTGGACCGCGCCCGAGGGATCTCGGTAGACGGCCACCTTGTGGTCGCCGGTCGCGACGATCCCGCCTTCTCCGGGGACGATCTCGTCGAGGTTCTGCGCGATCGTCCGCGCGATCAGCACGTCCTTCAGCGCGTACTCGGCCACGGTCATGGGGACGGACCCCAGCAGCACGGCGCGCGCACCCGTCATCCCGCGGTTGCCGACGACGATCAGGTCGGCGCTCTGCTTGTCCGCAGCGCGCATGATCTCCTCGGCCGGGTCGCCCTCGAGCAGCACGCGATCCGTGTGCTCGACCTCGCCCCCCATCGTCGCGATCGTGTCCTCGACGATCAGCTCGCCGGTCTTCGGGTGCCCGACGAAGACGAGGCTGACCCCGGCTCCCAGGCGCTTGGCGAGCGCGTAGCCCTTGCGGGCCGCGCGGTCCGCCGTCACGGACCCGTCGGTCGCGATCAGGATCCGGCGGTACGGCGGCGCGTCGGTCGGCCACGACGCGTCGTCGCGCGGCCGGGTGAGCAGCACGTCGCACGGTGCGTTGACGGCCACCTTCTTGACGACGCTGCCGAACACCTGCTCCTGGCGGAACAGGCCGCGGCTCCCGGTCACGACCAGGTCCGCGTCACGCCGGACCGCCGCCTCGATCACGGCGTCCGCCGGCTCCTTCGGCGACAGGACCGACGAGGCCTTCGCCCCCTGCTCCTGCGCGATCCGGAGCGCGCGAGCGACCGCGGGCTCCGCCCTGGTCGGATCCTCGTACGCGTGGACCACCGTGATCGACCCCTTGGTCGTCCGCGCGAGCGCCGCCGCGACCTGTTCGGCGGTCTCGGCGGTGCGAGAGCCGTCGGTCGCGAGGACGATCCGCTTGTACGCCATCGAGAGCCTCCCTGCTCGGGACGATCGCGAGCCTACACGCGCGGCGCTCAGCCCAACGCCGGACCGGAACGCCCGGCGCCTGGCCCACTCGGTCCCGGCGCCCGCCTGCCTGCGTGTGCGAGCGGTACCCTAGAAGGGACGACCTCGGAAGTAGCCCGCGATGTATACGGAGGAGGCGGCTGCCGGTCGTCCCGGCAGACACAGATGACCAAGACCGTCGAGGAGATCGAACGCGTCGTCGTCCGGTTCGCCGGTGACTCGGGTGACGGCATGCAGCTCACCGGCGACCGTTTCACGAACGCGACCGCGGTGCTGGGCAACGACCTGGCGACGCTGCCGGACTTCCCGGCCGAGATCCGCGCCCCGGCCGGCACCGTGCACGGCGTGTCGGCGTTCCAGATCCAGTTCGCGTCCCGCGACATCCTCACGCCGGGCGATCACCCGAACGTCCTGGTCGCGATGAACCCCGCCGCGTTGAAGGCGAACCTGGGCGCCGTCGAGAAGGGCGGGGCCGTCATCGTCAACGAGGACTCCTTCGTCCAGCGCAACCTCGACAAGGCGGGGTACCAGACGAACCCGCTCGAGGACGGCACGCTCGATGGCTACCAGGTGTTCCGGGTCCCGATGACCTCGATCACCGTCCGGGCGGTCGAGGAGGTCGGCATCACGCGCAAGGAGGCCGAGCGCTCGAAGAACATGTTCGCGCTCGGTCTCGTCTCATGGATGTACGGGCGCCCGACCGATGTCACGCTCAACTGGCTCCACAAGAAGTTCGCAGACAAGCCGCAGGTCTACGACGCGAACGTCGCGGCCTTCAAGGCGGGCTACAACTTCGGCGAGACCACGGAGCTGTTCGCGCATAGCTACAAGGTCGCGCCGGCGCCGGCGAAGCCCGGCACGTACCGCAACATCTCCGGAGCGACGTCCCTCGCGTGGGGACTCGTCGCCGGGAGCGCGCGTGCCGGGATCCCGCTGTTCTACGCGAGCTACCCGATCACTCCGGCGTCGGAGCTGCTCCATGAGCTGTCGCGGCTCAAGAACTTCGGTGTCCGGACGCTCCAGGCGGAGGACGAGATCGCGGCGGCCAACGTCGCGCTCGGGGCGTCGTTCGCCGGGCATCTCGGCGCGACCGGCACGTCGGGCCCGGGCATGGACCTGAAGGCCGAGACGCTCGGCCTCGCCGTGGTCCTCGAGCTGCCGATGGTGATCGTCGACGTCCAACGCGCGGGCCCGTCGACCGGGATGCCGACCAAGACCGAGGCCGCCGATCTGCTGCTGGCGCTGTTCGGGCGACACGGCGAGTCGCCGATGCCGGTGATCGCCGCCTACTCGCCGTCCAACTGCTTCGACGCCGCGATCGAGGCGACCCGCGTCGCGGTGAAGTACCGGACCCCGGTGATCCTGCTCTCCGACACGTTCCTGTCGAACTCGTCGGAGCCGTGGCTGCTGCCGGACGTCGACTCGCTCCCGCAGATCGACCCGCGGTTCGCGACCGGGCCGAACGCCGGCCAGGAGTTCCTGCCGTACCTTCGCGACGAGAACCTCGCCCGTCCGTGGGCGATCCCGGGCACGCCGGGTCTGCGTCACCGGGTCGGCGGCCTGGAGAAGGACGAGAGCGGCGCGATCAGCTACGACTCGCTGAACCACGAGCGGATGACCGCGCTGCGGGCTGCGAAGGTCGCCAAGGTCGCGGACGATATCCCGCCGCTCGAGGTGGACGATCCGGACGGGGACGCCGAGCTGCTGGTCCTGGGGTGGGGTTCCACCTACGGCACGATCCGCGCCGCCGCACGCAGGGTCCGCGACCGCGGCGTCAAGATCGCGATCGCCCACCTGTACCACGTCAACCCGTTCCCCGCGAACACCGGGGACGTCGTGCGTCGGTACCGACAGGTGCTGATCCCCGAGCTCAACACGGGCCAGCTCGAGATGCTCATCCGCGCGCGGTACCTGGTCGACGCGAAGGGCTACCACAAGGTGCAGGGACTGCCGATGTTCGCGGAGGAGTTGGAGAGCGAGATCATGAAGGTGATGCAGGGTGAGTGACGTCGAGACGACGAGCAACGGCGACGGTGCCGTCGGCACGTTGACCAAGAAGGACTTCACCAGCGAGCAAGAGGTGCGCTGGTGCCCCGGATGCGGGGACTACGCGATCCTGGCCGCGGTGCAGTCGTTCATGCCGGAGCTCGGGGTACAGCCCGACAGGACGGTGTTCGTATCCGGGATCGGGTGCTCCGGGCGGTTCACGTACTACATGGACACCTACGGGATGCACGGGATCCACGGCCGGGCGCCCGCCATCGCGACCGGCATCGCGACCGCTAACCCCGAACTGAGCGTGTGGGTCGTGACCGGCGACGGCGACGGCCTGTCGATCGGCGGCAACCACCTGATCCACGCGCTCCGCCGCAACGTGAACATCAAGATCCTGCTGTTCAACAACCAGATCTACGGCCTCACGAAGGGCCAGTACTCGCCGACCTCCGAGGAGGGGAAGGTCACCAAGTCGACGCCGTTCGGATCGGTCGACCACCCGTTCAACCCGATCGCGCTCGCGCTGGGCGCGGAGGGGACCTTCGTCGCCCGCACGATCGACAACGACCGGCAGCACCTCACGAAGGTCCTGCGCCAGGCGGCCGCGCACAAGGGCTCGGCCTTCGTCGAGATCTACCAGAACTGCAACGTCTTCAACGACGGCGCGTTCGACGTGGTGCGCGACAAGCCGCAGGGGGTCCACAACCAGATCCGGCTCGAGCACGGGGAGCCGATCGTGTTCGACGAGGGGAACCGGTGCGTGCGAGTCGGCGAGAACGGGCGGCTCGAGATCGCGAGCGTCGCGGACAGCGATCCCGCGAGCATCGTGGTGCACGACGTGCACGGCCGGCCGTCGCTCGCGTTCGCGCTGGCGCACCTTTCGCATGGGCCGACCGAGCCGACGTGCATCGGCGTCTTCCGCGAGGTCGAACGGCCCGTCTACGGTGACGCGATCGAGCGGCAGATCGAGTCGGCGACCGAACGTCTGGGCGTCGGCGATCTGGAGAAGCTGCTGCATTCCGGCGATACCTGGGTCGTCAGGTAGCCGACCGGTACCTCGCCATCGCCTCTGCGGAGGCGGTCTCGATCCGACGAAGCTCATCGATCAGCCCCGGGAGTACCCGGGCGAACCGCTCGATGTCCGCATCGGTCGTGTCCCGGCCCACGCCGATCCGGAAGCTCGCGAGCTTGGGATGGCCCATCGCCTCGAGGACCGGGGACGGCTCGTTCGAGACGCCGGAACAGTTCGACCCGACGGACAGCCGGAAGCCGCGGTCGTCGAGCGTCATCGCCAGGATCTCGGCGTCGGCATCGTCCACCGAGAAGCACAGCAGGTGCGGCACGCGCTGCGTCGGATGCCCGTGCACCCGGACGCCGGGGATCCCGTCGATCTGCGTGCGCAACGACCCGGTCATCGACCACCCACGCGCCGCCTGGTCACCCATGTCCTCGCCCGCGGCCGACAGCGCGGCGGCCATCGCGACGATGCCGGGGATGTTCTCCATGCCGGAGCGCCGCTTGCGTTCCCGGTCGTCCCCGCACGGGTAGGCGGCGAGGGGGACGCCGCGCCGGACGAACAGCGCGCCGACGCCCGGCGGCCCGCCGAACTTGTGCGCCGATAGCGACAGCAGGTCGACGTCCAGCGTGCGGACGTCGATCGGCAGGTGGCCGACCGTCTGGCACGCGTCGGTGTGGAACAGGACGCGCTCCTCGCGGCACAGCCGCGCCGCTTCCGCGATCGGCTGGATCGTGCCGACCTCGTGGTTCGCGTGCTGGACCGAGGCCAGCAGCGTGCCGGGGAGGCGGATATCCGTCGCGAAGACGTCGAGGTCGAGACTGCCGTGTTCGTCGACGGGCAGGATCGAGGACGCGAAGCCGTCCGTCTCGAGCGTGTACAGGACGCCGCCGACGGCCGGGTGCTCGACGGCGCTCGTGACGATGCGATGTCCGATCTCGCGCATGGGACGGACGCCGCCCCAGATCGCGAGCGCGACGGACTCGGTGCCCCCGGAGGTGAAGACGATCTCGTCGGGCTGAGCGCCGATGGCGGTCGCGACGATCTCCCTGGCATCGTCGAGCGACCTCCTGGCCGCCCGTCCGTCGCCGTGCAGGCGGAGCGGGTCGCCGAAGGAGTCGAGCGCCGCCACGAGCGCCTCGCGCGCGCGCTCGTTCATCGGGGTCGCGGAGCCGTGGTCGAGATAGACGCCGCTCACGCGATCCATCGTACGGGGCAACCGTCTATCCGTCGGTCGCCTCGCCGGTCGCCTCGCCGGTACCCACCGCCCTCCCGCCCCGCTCGAGCATCCAGTACGCCGCGGCCGCAAGCGCCGCGCCCGCGGCCGGCCCGATCCAGTACGCCCACCAGATCGTCCAGGTCCACGAGACGAGCGCGGGTCCGAACTGGCGAGCGGGGTTCGCCGCCGCGCCGGTGAGCGACCATCCGGCGAGGATCACCGCCGTGTACGCGAGGCCGACCGGAAGCACGCGGATCGCGACCCGCTCGCCATCATCGTTGCGTGTCGCCGCGAGGTACGCGATCGCGAGGACGAACGTCAGGATCGCTTCGAGCACGATCGCCTTGCCGCCGCCGACCTCCGGCGCGGGCAGCGGCGTGCCGAGGCTCGTCAGACGCCACGACACCTCAGGGAGGACGAGCCGCAGGAGCATCGCGGCCACGATCGCGCCCGCGACCTGGGCGCCCACGTAGACCCCGACGGTCGTCGCTGGCAGCCGTCCGAGGATCCACAGCGCGAGCGTGAACGCGGGATTGGCGACGCCGCCCGACACCGTCCACGTGGCCGCGACGACCGCGACCAGGACCGCCCCGTGGGCGATCGCGATGCCGAGCAGGCCGCTGCCGATCGGTCCCGCCGCCACGACGGAGGCCGCACCGACGAACACGAGCGCGAACGTGGCGAGGAACTCGGCCAGGGCGCGACGACGGTCCGCATCGAGGCCCTCGATCACCCGTCCGACCACCGGCGCGGGACGATAGCCGACGCCGACCGCGGTCGCACAGCGGCCC
>DATHSY010000059.1:0-6941 GCA_035463715.1 Actinomycetota bacterium
GCCGGAGGAGGACGACATCCTCGACGGGCTGCTCCGCGCGGCGTTCCTCTCGCTGCCCGACGGCTCGCCGTCGTTGTCGGAGGGTGACCTCGAGGACCTGGGCGGGAACGGCGAGCTGCTCGTGGTGGTCGCGGGCGGCGAAGAGGAGCCGCTCCCGTCGGCCGACGGGTTCCTCGTTCCGCTCGTCCGTGAGCTCGTCGCGCAGGGAGCCCCGGTCGCGGCAGCGGAGAGCGCCGGCACGACATATCCGTTCGTCGCCACCCTGCGCGCGGACGAGGCCGTCCACGGACGGATCGTCACGGTCGACGACGCGGACCTGTCGATCGGCGGGGCGGCGCTCGTCCTCGGGCTCGAGCGGCTGATCGCCATCGGGCAGGGTGGTGACTACGGGTTCAAGGGCTCCGACGTCACCCCGCTCCCGCCGCCGTGACCCCGCGCGTCGTCGCGCTGGTCCCGGCCAGGAACGAGGCGGATCGCGTCGGCGACGCGGTCCGGGCGCTGCTCGCGATCCCGACCGTCGAGGAGGTCGTCGTGGTCGACGACGCGTCGGCGGACGGGACGGCTTCCGAGGCGCTCGCAGCCGGTGCCTGCGTGCTCCAGATCCCGCGGCGGGCGGGGAAGGGCCGCGCGATCGAGGGCGCGCTCCGTCGGGTTCGCCGGGCTGACGCCTGGTTGTTCGCGGATGCGGATCTCGGCGTCACGGCGTCCGCGCTCGGGCCGCTCGTCGAGGAAGTGATGTCGGGCGTGGCGGACATGGCGATCGCCGTGCTCCCGCCGCAGCCGGGCGGCGGGTTCGGCATGGTCAAGCGTCTGTCGGCCCGCGCGATCCGCGCCCTCAGCGGCTACGAGGCGGCCGAGCCGCTCTCGGGACAGCGCGCGGTATCGGACGAGGTCCTGTCGGCGTGCCGGCCGCTCGCTCGGGGGTTCGGGCTCGAGACCGCGCTGACGGTGGATGCCGTGCGCGCGGGATTCCGCGTCGTCGAGATCCCGGTCGACCTGTCGCACCGGCCGACCGGCCGCGGCGTGGCCGGCTTCGCCCACCGCGGCAGGCAAGGCCTCGACATCCTGCTCGCGGTCGTCGTCCGGGCCATCGGTCTGCGATGACCTCGATCCGTCTGCGCGTGGACAACTACCGCGGCGTGCCCGTGCCGAGGTCGCTCGGGCTCGCGCTCGCCGCCGCCGCCGTCCTGGGGACCGCCGGCGTCGCCTCCGTGCGCGATGTGGGCGCACCGGGCTGGGGCGCGCTCGTCGGCTGCCTGTTGGTGTTCGCCGCGGGGTTCCTCGACGACCTGGTCGGCGCCGGGCCGCGCGGCGTTCGCAACCACGTTCGCGCGCTCGCCGACGGTCGCGTCACGACCGGGCTCCTCAAGGCCGTAGTCGCCTTCGGAGCGGCCGTGGTCATCGTGGCGCTCGAGCCCGCGCGTCCCGCGACGGTCCGGCTCGCCGGCATCGTGCTGATCGCCGGGTCCGCGAACGTGTGGAACGGCCTCGACGTCCGGCCGGGCCGGGCGCTGAAGGCGTTCCTGCCCGCCGCGCTCGCCTTCCTGCTGTTCGGCGAGCTCTGGCTCGCGCCGGCGGTGCTCGGGCTGTTCGTCGCGGCGCTCGTGGTCCTCCCGCTCGACCTCGGCGAGCGAGCGATGCTCGGGGACGGCGGCGCCAACCTGCTCGGCGCCGCGGCCGGGCTGGGCCTGTACCTCGTCCTTCCCGGGTGGGGCGTCGTCGTCGCGGCGGCGCTGGCCGTCGCGCTGAACGTGACGGCCGAGACCATCACGCTCTCGCGCACGATCGACGCGGTGGCGCCCCTACGCTGGGTCGATCGTCTCGGGCGACGGCCGGAACCCGCGAGCTGACGCGATCCATGGGCGGAACCGCCGCGGTCCGTCACCGGGCTCTGCTAGCATGACCTTCCGAGGTGCAGAAAGAGCCGAAGTACATCTTCGTCACCGGCGGGGTCGCCTCGGGCCTCGGCAAGGGCATCACCACCGCCTCCCTCGGCCGCCTGTTCAAGTCCCGCGGCCTGCGCGTGGCGCTCCAGAAGCTCGACCCGTACGTCAACGTCGACCCCGGCACGATGAACCCGTTCGAGCACGGCGAGGTGTTCGTGCTCGACGATGGCGCCGAGACCGACCTCGACCTCGGCCACTACGAGCGGTTCACCGACGAGAACCTGCATCGCGGCTCCAACGTGACCACCGGCTCGGTCTACTCGGCGGTGATCCAGAAGGAGCGGCGCGGCGACTACCTGGGCAAGACCGTCCAGGTGATCCCGCACATCACCGACGAGATCAAGGAGCGGATCCGCAACCACGCCGCCGCCGAGAACGCCGACCTGGTGATCGTGGAGGTCGGCGGGACCGTGGGTGACATCGAATCGCTCCCGTTCCTGGAGGCGATCCGGCAGCTCCGCAACGAGGTCGGCCGAGACCGGTGTGCGTTCGTGCACGTCAGCCTGATGCCGTTCATCGGGCCGTCGGGCGAGCTCAAGACCAAGCCCACGCAGCACTCCGTCAAGGAGCTTCGGTCGCTCGGCCTCCAGCCCGACGCGATCGTCTGTCGGAGCGATCGCCCGATCGGCCGGCACCTCAAGGAGAAGATCTCTCTGCTGTGCGACGTGCCGATCTCCGGCGTCGTCAGCGCGCCGGACGCCGAGTCGATCTACCAGGTGCCGCTCGTCCTGCATCGTGAGGGCCTGGACCGCGAGATCGCGCGCCACCTGCGGATCGACGCCGAGCCCGACCTGTCGGAGTGGCAGGCGCTCGTCGAGACGATCGCGTCGGTGACCGACAGCGTCCGGATCGCGATCGTCGGGAAGTACGTGAACCTGCGCGACGCGTACCTGTCCGTGATCGAGGCGCTCCGCCACGGCGGGTTCCACCACGGCGTGGGCGTTGAGATCTCATGGGTCTCGTCGGATGACCTGGAGAGCCGCGATGCGGCGTCGGTGCTCGAGGGCGTCGACGGCATCGTCGTCCCGGGCGGGTTCGGGTGGCGCGGGATCGAGGGCAAGCTCCAAGCCGCGCGGTACGCCCGGGAGCGCGGGGTGCCGTACCTCGGGCTGTGCCTCGGGCTGCAATGCGCCGTGATCGAGTTCGCGCGCGACGTGTGCGGTCTGGACGGTGCCAACTCGAGCGAGTTCGACCCCGCGACGCCGCACCCGGTGATCGATCTGCTCCCCGAGCAGAAGAACGTGGCGGACCTCGGTGGATCGATGCGACTCGGCGCGCAGCCGTGCTACCTCGTGGAGGGCACGCGCGCGGCCGCCACGTACGGCCACCCGGTCGTCGAGGAGCGTCACCGGCACCGATACGAGGTGAACCCCTCGTACCACGGCGTCCTGCGCGAGCACGGTCTCGTGTTCTCCGGGATGAACAAGGACGAGCGGCTGGTCGAGATCGTCGAGCTGCCGGACCACCCGTTCTTCATGGCGGGACAGTTCCACCCCGAGCTCCGGTCGCGACCGACGCGGCCGCACCCGATGTTCCGGGACCTGGTCGGCGCCGCCCTCGCGCGACACCGCGAGGCGCCGGACCGGACCGTCGTCGTCTCGGGGTAGCGGCGCGGGTATCGTCCCGGCATGGAGCCGGATGCGGTCCGGGAGGTCTTCGAGGGGCGTTTGATCCACGTCCGCGTCGAGGTGTGGGACGGTCACGAGTACGAGGTCGTGCGTCATCCCGGTGCCGCTGCCGTCGTCCCGATCCTCCCGGACGGGGGTGTGATCCTGGTCCGGCAGATGCGCCACGCGATCCGCGACGCGCTCGTCGAGGTCCCCGCCGGGATCGTGGATCGGGACGACGAGGACGCCCTCACCACGGCGGCACGCGAGCTGTTCGAGGAGACCGGGTACCGCCACCGGACGATCGAGTTCCTCGGTGGGATCTTCACGTCCGCGGGCTTCTCGAACGAGTACGTGCACCTGTTCGCCGCGGCCACCGAGGCCGAGCCGGAGGGGCGGCCCGAAGCGGGTATCGAGCTCCTCGTCCGACCGCTCGAGGAGATGGCGAACGCGGCTCGGGCCGGACGCGTGCGCGACGCCAAGACGGCGGTCGCGCTGCTGCTCGCCGCCGCGCGGCGATGACCGGGGGCGGTCGGGGTCGCGTAGGGGGTCGGGTAGGCTGATGGCGCATCGCTGACGATGGAGGTCGGTCCGTGATCGTCGGGATCCCGAAAGAGATCAAGGACAACGAGTACCGCGTCGCGGCGACCCCCGAAGGTGTCCGGGAGCTGACCCGGGCGGGGCACGACGTCGTCCTCGAGGCCGGCGCCGGTCTCGGTTCCGCACTCGACGACGCTGCGTTCGAGTCGGTCGGCGCGAAGATCCTGCCGGACGCCGACGCCGTCTTCGGTGCGGCCGACATGATCATGAAGGTCAAGGAGCCGCAGCCGCAGGAGTACGAGCGGTTCCGTGAGGGACAGGTCCTGTTCACGTACCTGCATCTCGCGGCGGACAAGCGACTCACGGGGTTCCTGATGCAGCGGGGTGTCGCGTCGGTCGCGTACGAGACCGTTCAGCTCGAGGACGAGCGGCTCCCGCTCCTCGCGCCGATGAGCGAGATCGCCGGTCGCATGGCGCCGCACGCGGGCGCGAACTACCTGGAGCGCCCGCACGGCGGCCGCGGGGTGTTGATGGGAGGCGCGTCCGGCGTCGCGCCGGCCCGCGTGATCGTGCTCGGCGCCGGGATGGCGGGGCTGAACGCGTCGTGGATCGCCGCCGGCATGGAGGCGAGCGTCGTCGTGCTCGACAAGAACGTCGACCGGCTGCGGCACATCGACCAGATCATGCGGGGACGGATCCAGACCGTGGCCAGCAGCGGGCTCGCGATCGAGGCGCTGGTCCTGGATGCGGACCTCGTGATCGGGGCGGTGCTCGTCCCGGGTGCGAAGGCCCCGCACCTGGTCACCGAGGACATGATCCGCGCGATGCGCCCCGGCGCCGTCATCGTCGACATCTCGATCGATCAGGGCGGGTGCGTGGAGACGGCCCGGATGACGACGCACTCGGAACCCGTCTACACCGTGCACGACGTCGTCCACTACTGCGTCGGCAACATGCCGGGCGCCGTCCCACGGACGTCGACGTATGCGCTGACGAACGTGACGCTCCCATACGCGCTGTCGATCGCCGCCCACGGTCTCGAAGAGGCCGTCCGTCACGACCCCGCGCTCGCGCTCGGCGTCAACGTCTACGCCGGACACGTGACGAACGAGGGCGTCGCCGACGCGCACGGGCTCGAGCACGTGGCGCTCGGAGAGCTCATCGACGGCCTCCCGCGCTAACGGCGTTCGCGATGGCTGGGCAACCGCGGGTCCCCTCGGCCATCCGGTCGCAGATCGGACGGTTCGTCGACCACCTCGTGGTCGAACGCGGACTCTCGAGCAACACCGTCCAGGCGTACCAGCGCGATCTGGCGCGGTACGGCGAACACCTGGGGCGCCGACGGGTCCAGGACGCGACCGAAGCGTCGGAGGAAGACGTCGCGACGTTCGTCGCGAGGCTCTCGGCGACGCCACATCGCGACGGACGTCGGTACCGACCCGCGTCGGTGGTCCGCGCGCTGTCGTCGGTCCGCGCGTTCCATCGGTTCCTGATGCGTGAGGGGGCCACCGATCGCGACCCGACCGCCGCGATCGTCCGTCCGAAGACGCCGCGAGGGCTCCCGCGCCCGATCACCGTCGATGACGTCGGGAAGCTCCTTGCGGCCCCGCAGCCGTCGACGGCCGACGGCGCACGGGACCGCGCGATGCTGGAGACGCTGTACGGCGCGGGCGTCCGGGTATCCGAGCTCGTCGGTCTGGACGTCGACGACGTCGACCTCGAAGGTGGGAGCGTCCGCGTCCTGGGGAAGGGAAGCAAGGAGCGCGACGTCCCGCTCGGTCGGTACGCCCGCGATGCGATCGCCGCCTACCTCTCGACAGCGAGGCCTTCGCTCGCGACGGCGCGTTCGCGCGGCGCCCTGTTCCTGAACCGCCGGGGCGGCCGCCTGTCGCGTCAGGCGTGCTGGACGATGATCCGCCGCTACGCGGGCCTCGCCGGGATCGACAAGCGCATCACGCCTCACACCCTGCGCCACTCGTTCGCGACGCACCTGCTGGAGGGCGGCGCGGACGTTCGGGTCGTCCAGGAGCTGCTGGGCCACGCGAGCGTGGCCACCACCCAGGTCTATACGCTTGTGACCAAGGAGCATCTGCGCGAGGTCTACTTCTCGGCGCACCCTCGGGCGCGCCGAGCGGTCGTCGGGGCGAGGAAGGAGCACCCGTGATCGACGAGGCGAAGCTGGCAGAGCTGCGGGTCGCACTGGTGGAGCAGCGTGACAACCTTCGGAAGGAGATCGTCGAACAGGGCGGCGATGCAGACTCAGACGACGCGGAGATCGACGTGGAGCGAGGGTTCGCCGACAGCGCGCACAGCACCGCCGAGCGCGCACGGCTCATCTCGGTGATGAAGGCGCTCCGCGCGAACCTGCGGTGGGTCGACCGTGCACTCAACAAGATGGAGCTCGGGACGTACGGCGTCTGCGAGCGCTGCGGGAAGGCGATCGCGGCCGAGCGCCTGGAGGCGCTCCCATGGGCGATCCTCTGCATCGACTGCAAGCGCGCCGGGGAGGGTCGCTGAGTGGGGTCCCGCGTCCCGCGGGTGCTGCTCCTGGTCTGCGATTCGTTCGGCGTCGGCGACGCGCCCGATGCGGCGGCCTACGGCGACGAGGGTTCCGACACGATCGGGAACTGCTCGCGCGCGGTCGGTGGGATCTCGGCTCCGAACCTCGCAACGCTCGGCCTCGGCATGCTGACGCCGATCGAGGGTGTCCGGCCGACCGCCGCGCCCGGGACGGCGCACGGACGGCTCACCGAGCGCTCCGCGGGCAAGGACACGACCACGGGGCACTGGGAGATGACGGGCATCGTGCTCGACCGGCCCT
The DNA here is from genome assembly GCA_035463715.1 of Actinomycetota bacterium. Taxonomy (GTDB): domain Bacteria; phylum Actinomycetota; class UBA4738; order UBA4738; family HRBIN12; genus DATHSY01. The sequence goes on from DATHSY010000059.1 coordinate 6,915, forward strand.
TCCCGCTGTACCCGCACGGGTTCCCCG
>DATHSY010000060.1:0-23790 GCA_035463715.1 Actinomycetota bacterium
GAAGAGGAAGCGGATGGCACGAACGATCTCGTCGTCGGAGACCACCACGAACCCGTCCACCAGGCGGGCGTTGACCTCCCACGTGAGCTCGCCTGGGACCGGGACCTGGAGGCCATCGGCGATCGTCCGGGGAACGGGGACCTCGACCCGGTGGCCGGCCTGCTTCGAACGGCGGTGGTCGTCGCCGGCCTCGGGCTCCACGCCGACGACCCGGATGCCCGGGTGCACCGCCTTCGCCGCCGTAGCGCACCCGGCGATGAGCCCACCTCCCCCCACCGGGACCACCAGGATGTCGAGCTCGCGCGCGTCCTCCAAGAGCTCCGCACCTGCGGGTCCCTGGCCGCTCATGATCCGAGGGTCGTCATACGGCGGGATCAGGACCATCCCGCGGTCCCGCGCGAGCTCGTCGGCGAGCGTCCTGCGCTCCTCCCGATAGCGGTCGTACGTGACGACCTCCGCCCCGTAGCCCTCGGTGGCCCGCACCTTCTCCGGCGGGGCGTCCTCGGGCATCAGGATCACCGCCCTGGTGTCGATCAGGGCGGCGGCGAGCGCGATGGCCTGGGCGTGGTTGCCGGACGAGAAGGCGGCCACCCCTCGGGCCAGCTCTTCCTCCGAGAGCGACGAGATCGCGTTGTAGGCCCCGCGGAACTTGAACGACCCGCCCCGCTGGAGGCCCTCGTGCTTGAGGAACACGGTCGCCCCGGTCAGTCGGTCCAGCGTCCGCGAGGTCACGACCGGGGTGCGGTGCGCGACGCCGCGCAGCCGCTCCGCCGCCTCGAGGACGTCTTCGGGCGTGATCACCGGTCGATCGTAGGACGCGCGAAGACGATCCCGCGCGACCGATGCCGAACGTGACGTAGCTCACGGCACGCCGAGATCGGGCCATCACGCGCGATCCGCGCGCCACGTCGGCTCGTAATCCCTATGGAGATGACGTTCGTCGCCGCGCGAGGCGGCCTCCTCGCATGCCTGGCCCTCGTCCCGGAAGGAGCCACATCATGAAGAAGGTGACGGTGCTGGCGCTCGGGATCGCCCTCACCCTCTCGGCGACACCGGCGTCGGCGATCACGACCGGAGTGCCGGATGACGGCGAGCACCCGTACGTCGGCCAGCTGCTCTTCTACGACCCGGACTTCGTGAGCTCGCAGTTCAACGACCCGGGCGGTTGGTTCAGCTGCTCGGCCACGATGCTGACCGCGAAGGTCATCGTCACGGCCGGTCACTGCACGTACGGCGTCGGCGACGAGGGCGAGTCGACGACCGCGGGCGGCGGCGACGGCAACGGCGGCACCGATATCTGGTTCGACAACAGCGAGGTCGCGCACTTCGACGGGTTCCCGGCGAGCTCGGACTACGGACCCGACGAGAACCAGCAGCGGTACGAGGATCGCTCCGAGTTCCTCGACGACAGCCCGTTCTGGCGCGAGGCCACGGCGTTCACGCACCCCGAGTTCCCCGACGGGCCGTTCATCCTCCACGACGTGGGCGTGGTCGTCCTCGACCGGCGGCTCGCCGTCGGCGAGTTCGGCGAGATCCCGACGCTCGGCTACCTCGACCGGTACCAGGGGACCCCGGATCACCTCTTCGAGGTCGTCGGCTACGGCCTGACCAAGAGCGGCCCGTTCACCGAGGAGGGTGGCGACGTCCGACTGAAGGGTCTCGTCAAGCTCAACACGTTGAACGCGGACCCGAAGGACACGTACATCCTCCTGTCGAACAACAAGGGCCAGCCCCACGAGGGTGGGACGTGCTTCGGCGACTCCGGCGGGCCGACGTTCGACGACACGAACTCGAACCTCGTCGTCGCGGTGACCTCGTTCGGGTTCAGCTCGACCTGCTCCGGCGTCGGTGGCGCCTACCGACTCGATCAGCCGGACGATCTCGCGTTCCTCGCGAGCTTCGGGTATCACCCCGTAGACGGCACGATCGACGGCACGAGGAAGACTCCGGCTACCGGCGCCTCGGGACCGAGGGTGGTAAGGGCGTGGTGAGCTCGCCGGCGCCGACGGCGGCCAGGGTCCTGTCGTGGCGCTCTTTGAGAGCGGTCACGCTGTCGGCCAGGTCGCGTTCCAGCAGGTGGGCGTTCCACTCCAACGGCTCGCGTAGGGTCGGGAGGCCACGTACTTGTGCATGCTGTTCGTGCGGTCTGCGAACACTCCCAAGGTCGGGTCGTCGGCCAGTTGCAGCCAGACCGCGGCCAGTCCCTCGTAGGTCTTGCGTCCCAGCACCATCGCGTCCGCTTGATGACCGATCGTCCCATCGGATCCCTCCTCGTCGTCGAGCAAGGATGGGTCTCACCCGGATCACGCCTGGATCGGACCGTGCGCGCGCGTCGCCAGACGGTTTGACCGTGCCGAACGTCCCTGAATAGGGTCGAGCCATCGCCGATCGTGCCGTAGTCGGCGGTTGAGCGCGAACGGAGGATCCCATGCCTGGACTCGGCGACCCTTTGATCCGCGAGATGCGGAAGATCGCGGCGGCGCACGCCGCATTCCCTGGAGACCCACCTGGAGACCCCGAAGAGCTCCTCGGTTGGTACGAGACGAGCTCGCGAGCCGCGTCGGATCCGTCGGAGATCTCTCGCCGCGAGTTCCTCCGGCGGAGCGCCGCCGTCGGAGCCGGCGTCGCCGGCGGGCTTGCGTTCGGATGGAACCGGGCCCGCGCCGCGTCGGCCCAGGAGGCCAATGTGGTGATCGTCGGTGCCGGCCTGGGTGGCCTGTCGTGCGCGTACCGGCTGATGCGTCACGGGATCGCCTCGACCGTGTACGAGTCCCGCGATCGGGTCGGCGGACGGTGCTGGACGATCCGCGTCTTCGACAACGAGCAGACAGCCGAGCACGGCGGGCAGTACATCGACAGCCGGCACCGGCAGATCCGGAACCTGGCGCGCGAGCTCGACGTCCCGCTCGTCGACACGTTCGCACAGTCCTTCCCGACCGGGGAGGGTGACTACTTCTGGTTCGACGGCGCCTTCCGCACTAGGGACGAGATCTTCGCCGACTTCCCCCTGGTCCTGGACAGACTCAAGAAGGACTACCAGGAGGCGGGCCGCTATTTCTACGACCAGGCGAAGCCGGACGCCATCGCGTTCGATCGGATGACCGTGGACGAGTGGCTGGACGAGAACGTCCCCGGCGGCCTCACATCCCTGCTCGCACAGGCGATCGAGCGGTCGAACACCGGCTTCTGGGGGCTGGACGGCGACCAGCTCTCCGCGATCAACCTCTTCGAGTTCTACCTGGCGCCGTACCCGGGCGCCGACGAGCGGTACCGGGTGGACGGCGGGAACGACGTGATCCCGACCCGCCTGGCGGAGGAGCTGCCGGAGGAGACGGTCCGGTTCGAGCAGCCGCTCGAGGCTGCATGGACGCGCTCCGACGGCACGATCGGGCTGCGGTTCGCCGGCGAGGTAAGCGATGTGGTGGCCGACGTCGCCGTGTTCGGGTTGCCGTTCACGGTGCTCCGCGACGTGGACACATCCGGGCTCGATCTCTCGGATCGGCGTCGGCGAGCGATCGACACGCTCGCGATGGGCACGAACGCGAAGCTCCAGTTCCAGATGAACCGCTCCCTCGTCGACGTCGACTGGACCGGCGCGTTCCGCAGCGACGACCCCGAGTTCGGAACATGGGACAGCACCTACGGGCAGAGCGATCCGCATCCCGAGACGCCGGTCATCACGATCTATACCGGCGGGAGATCCGGTGCCGGCTACCCGACCGACGTGCCGCACGGGATGGCGCCGCCGGCGATCATCGGTGCCGCGCTCGACGCGCTCGCTCGTGGGGTGGTCGACATCCGCGAGGCGTTCAACGGGATCGCGTACCTCGATTCGTGGGTCGACGACCCTTGGGTCCACGGTTCGTACGCAGGCTTCGCACCCGGTCAGTACACCGACTTCTGGGGGTTCCTCGACGAGCCCGAGGGCAACACGCTCTTCGCCGGCGAGCACACCTCGACCCACAGCCAGGGATACCTCAACGGAGGCGTCGAGAGCGGCGAACGAGCCGCACGTCAGGTGTTCAACGTGTTGGGCCTATAGGACTCGCCAGGGAGGTCGCTTACCTTCGGACACCTCGCCTGGAGACGAACGGAACGACGACGTCCCCGAGCGTGTTGAACGCGATCGCCGCGATGAACCACGTCAACGGGCCGAACAGGATCCGCTCGTCGACGATGGCCGCGACGAATCCGATGATGATGGCCAACAGACCCAGCAGCTTGAACATGCGGGTTCCTCCCTTCCTCCCTCACTGACCGTCATCGCTCATGAGGCAGCCCTCTGGGCGGGTGGCGCCGGTGGCTCACCCCGGGATGCCGGCGACGGTGACGACAGCGCCCGGGCCACGAGCTCTTCCTGCTCGCGCCGGTGCACGCTGAGGCTCCCGGTCGCCGGGCTCCCGCTCTCCGGTCGCGCGATCACGCGCGCGTCGACACCGAGGTGATCGCGGACGTTGCGGACGACGAACCGAGCCGCGCCCATGTTCTCCGGCTCCTCCTGGGCCCACACGACCTCGGCACCGCTGAAGCGATCGAGCTCCCGCCGGAGCTCGTCGGTCGGGAACGGGTAACAGCGCTCCAGACGGACCAACGCGACGTCGCGCTCGTCCTTCGCGCGAAGCTCCTCGAGCTCGTAGAACAGCTTGCCCTGGCAGAGGATCACCCGCGACGCTCGCTCGGGCGGCGACGGATCCTGGAGCACCGGCTCGAACCGGCCGCCGGTGAGGTCCTGGGCGCGGCTCGCCGCCGACGGCGCGCGAAGCAGCGACTTCGGCGTCAGGACGACGAGCGGCTTCTCGACCCCACGAAGCGCCTGCCGTCGCAGGAGATGGAAGAGCTGCGCCGGCGTCGAGGGCACCGTGACCTCGATGTTGTCGCCCGCCGCGAGCTCCAGGAAGCGCTCGAGCCGCGCGCTGGAGTGCTCCGGCCCCTGCCCCTCGTATCCGTGCGGCAGGAGCAGGACGAGGCCGCTCCGCTGCCCCCACTTCTCCTCGGCGGCAACGAGGTACTGGTCGACGATCACCTGCGCGCCGTTGACGAAGTCGCCGAACTGGCCCTCCCACATCACCAGCGCGTCCGGGCGGGCGACCGAGTACCCGTACTCAAAGCCGACGGCGGCGAGCTCGGACAGCGGGCTGTCGTAGACGAACGCCAGGGCCTGCCGGTCGGACAGGTGCTGGAACGGGAGATGCTCACGTCCCGTCTCCTGGTCCACGAACACCCCGTGCCGCTGGCTGAACGTGCCACGTCGCGTGTCCTGTCCGGTCAGGCGAACGGCGACGCCGTCGAGCAGGAGCGTGCCGAGGGCGAGCGCCTCGCCCGTCGACCAGTCGACGCGGTCGTCGTCCAACGACGATCGACGTCGCTCGAGCCACTCCTCGAGCTTGGGATGGATGTGGAACCCCTCGGGGATCCGGGTGAGCGCGTCGAGCACCTCGTCGAGACGCTCGCGCGGAACTCCCGTCCGGTCGGGACCGGCCGTCGCCGGCTCGGGCTCGCCCGGCTCGAGGGGCTGTGCGGCCGGCTCCTCCTTGCTCTCCTCGAAGGCTTGGGCCAGGCGATCGGAGAACTCCTGGATCGCTTGCTCGGCTTCCTCGACCGACAACGCGCCGCCGTGCACGAGCCGCTCCGTGTACCGCTTGCGGACCGAGCGCTGCTCGTCGATCTGCCGGTACATCAACGGCTGTGTGAACGCGGGCTCGTCCGCTTCGTTGTGTCCCCAGCGGCGGTAGCACCACATGTCGATCACGACGTCCTTGGCGAACTCGCGACGGAACGCGAACGCGAGCCGCGCCGCGCGGACGCACGCCTCGGGGTCGTCGCCGTTCACGTGGAAGATCGGCGCCTGCACGGTCTTGGCGACGTCGCTCGGGTAGATGCTCGATCGACCGTGCTCGGGCGCCGTCGTGAAGCCGACCTGGTTGTTCACGATGACGTGGACGGTCCCGCCCGTCTCGTACCCGGGGAGCTGCGACAGCGAGAGGGTCTCCGCCACCGCGCCCTGGCCGGCGAACGCCGCCTCACCGTGGATCAGCACGGGAAGGATGAGCGCGCCCTCAGCCGGCTCGATCAGGTCGAGCTTGCCGCGGGCCATGCCTTCGACCACCGGATCGACGGACTCGAGATGGCTCGGGTTGGACGCGAGCGAGATAGGGACGTCGTTGCCGGCGGGCGACGTGTGCGTCCCGCCGGCTCCGAGGTGGTACCGCACGTCGCCGGTGCCCTCGACGGATGTCGGATCGAGGTCACCTTCGAACGCACGGAAGATCTGCGAGAAGCTCTTCCCGAGCACGTTGGCGAGGACGTTGAGCCGTCCGCGATGCGCCATGCCCATCACGATCTCGGTCACGCCGGCATCCGCCGCCTCGTCGAGGACGGCCGTGAGGATCGGGATCAGGCTCTCGGAGCCCTCGAGCGAGAACCGCTTGTGACCCACGTACTTCGTGTGCAGGAAGCGTTCGAACGCCTCGGCCTCGTTGAGCTTGCGAAGGATCCGCCGGCGGTCCTCGGGCGAGAGATCGTCGGGACGTCCTTCCAACCGCTGCTGGATCCACGCCTTCTCCGAAGGCTCCTGGATGTGCATGTACTCGACCGCGAGGCTGCCGCAGTACGCATCACGGAGCATGTCCCAGATCTCCCCGAGCGTCGCCTCGCGTGCGGCCGCGAGACCACCCGTGATGTATCGGCGGTCGAGGTCCCAGATCGTGAAGCCGAGGTTCGCCGGATCGAGGTCGGGGTGCGCCGGTCGTGGCTTGGTGGCCAGCGGATCGAGGTCGGCGATCAGGTGCCCGCGTACGCGGTAGTTGTTGATGAACTGCAGCACCCGCGCCTGCTTCTCGCGCTCCGCGACCGACGCTTCGATCGGCCGATCGTCCGGCGTCCAGTGGATCGGACGGTGTGGGACCCCGAACGCCTTGAAGACGTCGGCGAAGAAGCCGTGTTCCCCGAGCAGCAGGTCGTGGACACGACCGAGGAACTCGCCGCTCTGCGCACCCTGGATCACGCGATGGTCATACGTGCTCGTCAGCGTGACGACCTTCGAGACCCCGAGCTCGGCGAGGGTTCCAGGATCGGCTCCCTCGTACTCCGCGGGATACGCGATCGCGCCGACGCCGACGATCGCTGCTTGACCCGCCAGCAGCCTGGGGACCGACTGCACCGTCCCGACGACGCCGGGGTTCGTCAGCGTGACCGTCGTCCCCGCCAGGTCGTCCGGCGTCAGGCGTCCCTCGTGCGCCCGGCGGACGACGTCATCGTACGCGCGCACGAACGCCGCGAAGTCGAGCGCCTCGGCGGCCTTGACGTTCGGCACCACGAGGGTGCGCGCTCCGTCGGGGCGCTCGAGGTCGACCGCCACGCCGAGATGCACGTGCTCGGGCTCGACCGCGGCGGGCTCGCCGTCGACGACCGTGTAGGAGCGGGTCATCGCGGGGATCGCCGCGAGCGCCCGGACGATCGCGTACGCGATCAGATGCGTGAATGAGATCCGGCCGCCCTGGACCCGCTCGAGATGGCGGTTGAGCAGGCGCCGGTTCAGCTCGATCAACTTGGCCGGGAGCGTCCGCACCGATGTGGCGGTCGGAACGGTGAGGCTCTCCTCCATCCGCCGGGCAACGACGGCGTTGCCGCCGCGGAGCGGCGTGATCCGGGTGTCCGGCGCACCCGCCGGTGCGGGCGTCACCCCGCCCCCGCGACGCGGCCGGTAACCATCGAAGAACTCGCGCCACGCCGGCGCGACGGATGCCGGGTCGACGAGGAAGCGGCCATACAGCTCGTCGAGGAGCCAGACGTTCGGGCCGAACAGCGAGCGATCGGGCTCGCGCCCGTTCTCTGGGCCGGCGGTCACGTCGGGTTCCTGCCTGGGAACGTCCAGGCGAACGGCGACTTGCGGATCCTCGTGTACAGCAGGATCCGTGGGTTCTCACCCGCGGCCACCGGTCAGCCTCCCTTCCGTGCGCCCAGCTCGACGGTACAACGGGGACGTAGCGCCACGGACACGCCTGAACGGGAACGCAGCGCCACGGACACGCCTGAGTATGTGCTACCCATCGCCAGGATCGAGCACCCTTATCCGCGAGGCCGCAGCCGACCTGACGGGACGCCTTCCCGGCTTCGCGGCGATCGCTAGCCGGAGCGGCCGAAGCCGCCGCCGCCGCTCGTCTCGATGCGAACGATCGAACGCGGCTGGATCTCGATCGTCGCCTTCTGCGGGAGGTCGAGCGGTTCGCCGTTCGGGTCGAGCACCGTGATGCGTGACGGCGCTGCGTCCTCGCCGCCGGCCACGCCGGTCGGGCGGAACCGCGGATCGGTCTGCTCGGCGTAGTACGTGACGATCTCGGGACGGTCGAGCACCAGGAACTCGCGGCGGATCCCGCGCCCGCCGTCGTGCTTCCCACGACCCTCGGAGCCCTCGATCAGCTCCGTCCGCAGGATCCGTACCGAGTAGTTCGTCTCCGCGACCTCGACCGGCATCAGGCCGACGTTCGCCATGTACGTGTCCACACCGTCCAGCCCTGGTCCGTCCGCATGTGCCCCGGTCCCGCCGCCGATCACGTCCGACAACACGGACGGATGCCCGGTCCGCGGCGAGCGGCTGCTGAGGTTCACCCCGACGAAGGTCACGGTGCTGCTGGCGACCGCGCGCTCGGGCCAGAGCGCCGAGAACGCGCGCACCAGCACGTCCGCGAGGCGCTGGCACGTGTTGTGGCGCACCGATACCGCCGCCGGCCGCTCCGGGTTCAGCACCGTCCCGCGCGGGCACACGATCTCGAGCGGCCGCAGGATCCCGTCGTTCGTCGTCATCGACGGATCCGTCATCGCCCGGAGCGCGTACACGACCGCGGCGCGCGTGCTCGCCCACGGCACGTTGAACGCGCCGGCCACCTGGGGTGCGCTGCCGGACAGGTCCACCGTCAGCCGGTCACCGCGCTTCGCGAGCCGCGCGTGGATCCTGGTCGGCGGGCCGCCGCGGCCGTCATCGTCCAGGAACCCCTCGGTCTCCGCCTCGCCGTCGGGCAGCTCTCGGAGCGCCGCGCGGGTCGCGCGTTCCACCACGTCGAGCGAACGCTCGAACCCGGCCCGCACGGCGTCGGCGCCGAACCGCCGGACCAGCTCGTGCAGCCGCCGGTCGCCGAGCGCGCAGGCCGCCCGCTGTGCGCGCAGGTCCGAGATCGTCGACGCCGGGTCGCGCACGTTCTCGGTCAGAAGGTCGAAGACGTCGCGGTTCTCTTCGCCCTGCTCGTACAGCCGCACGGGTGGCACGATCACGCCCTCGGCATAGACCTCGCGCAGGTCGGGTCCCTCGGTGCCCGGGTTCACGCCGCCGACGTCCAGGTGGTGTGCGGTGGCACCGGCCCACGCGAAGCGCCGGCTGCCGACGAAGATCGGCTGCAGGATGTTCACGTCCGGCGTATGCATCGCGCCCATGTACGGGTGGTTCGCGATGAAGACGTCGCCGGGCCGGATCGCGTCGCCCCACCGCTCGAGCACCGACCGCACGACGAGCGACATCGCGCCCAGCTGCGCCGGGATGAAGTCCGCCTGCGCGACCAGATCGCCATGGCCGTCGAACAGCGCGCAGCTGAAGTCCTCCATCTCGCGGATGATCGGGCTGTAGCTCGAGCGCTTCAGGACGACGCCCATCTCCTCGGTCGCCGACACGAGCCCCGCGTGGATCAGCTCGAACGTGATCGGGTCGAGCACCGTCCCCGCGCGACGGCGGGTCATCGGGCGCTCCGCCGCAGCCACAGGTTTCCCTCGGCGTCGACCGTGGCGGCCTGACGCGCCCCGATCACGGTGGTCGAGTCCATCTGCTCGACGATCGCCGGCCCGTCGATCCGGTTCCGGGCGCGCAGGCCTTCGCGATGGAACACCGGAACCTTCGACCGCCGCCGCATGCCCGGGAGCCTGGCCGCCCGCGTGCCGGCGCGCGCCTCGGCCGGTGGTGCCGCGCTGCCGCGCCGGAGCGGCGCGGGCGCGGCGCGTTCGAGGTCGCCGAACGCGGCGAGGCGCAGGGTGACGACCTCGACGGCCTCACGTGGGTCGGCGTGCCCGTACATCGCGGCGTGCCGCTCCGCGAACGCCCTCCGCAGCCCGGTCACCCCGCGCGCCGAGAGCTCCCCGAGCGGCAGCTCGAGCTCGTAGCCCTGTCCTTCGTACCTGCAGTCGGCGCTGGCGACGACGCGCGTGCGCGACCGCGCGATCCCGTCGGCGACGAGCTGCGCGACGAGCCGGTCGCGTGCGCCGCGGAACCACGCGAGGAGCTCGGGCGCCAGCTCTGGGACGAGCGGTCGCAGGACCGTCTGCGCCTCGTCGATCCTCAGGCTCGCCGCCAGCAGCCCCGCCGCCGAGAACAGGCCCGGGTGGGGCGGCACGACGACCGACGCGAGCCCGAGCTCCTCCAGCAGGCGCCCTGCCAGCAGCGGCCCCGCGCCGCCGAACGCCAACAGCGAGAACCCACGGGGGTCCAGCCCGCGTTCGACCGACACGCGCCGGAGCGCCCGCACCGAGTGCGCGGTCGCGACGGCGATGATCCCGTCGGCCGCCTCGACCGGGTCGAGCCCGAGGCCCTTCCCCGCGCGCTCGACGGCGCGTTGCGCCGCGTCGGGGTCGAGCGGCAACCTGCCGGCCAGCGGCGTCGGACCGAGGATCCCCGCGACGACGTGCGCGTCGGTGAGCGTCGCCTCCGTGCCGCCGCGGCCGTACGCCACAGGACCCGGCTCGGCGCCGGCGCTCTGCGGGCCGACGCGCAGGCGGCCGGCGCGGTCGACGGTCGCGATGCTGCCGCCGCCGGCCCCGGCCGTCACGATGTCGACCGATGGAACGATGATCGGATGGTCCTCGACCACCTGGCGCGAGGTCGTCGGCGCGACCCCGCCCTGCACCAGGCAGACGTCGAGCGACGTGCCGCCCATGTCGAACGCGATCACGCGGTCGAGCCGATGCCGGTCCGCGAGCGCGATCGTCCCCGCGACGCCCGCGGTCGGCCCCGACAGCAGCAGCCGGTGCGCCTCGCGCTCGGCGCGCTCGGCGGGCACGCAACCTCCGTTCGACTGCATCACGAGGAACGGCGCCGTCACGCCGAGACCCGCCACGCCGGCCGCCGCGTCCTCGACGTACCGCCCGACGATCGGCCGCAGCCCGGCGTTCACGACCGCGGTGGCCATCCGCGGGTACTCCCGGAACTCGCGCGCCACGTCCGACGACGCAGTCACCGGCACACCGGGCAGCGCCGAGCGGAGCGCGTCCGCCAGCGTCCGTTCGTGGTCGTCGCGCAGGTAGCTGAACAGGAACGCGATCGCGACGGAGTCGGGGTTCCGCCGCCGCACCTCGCCCACGACGCGGTCGATCTCCGCGGTGGTGAGCGGTTCGACGACATCGCCGAGGCTCGAGAGGCGCTCGCGGACCTCGAGGCGATCCTCGCGCCGCACGAGCTCGTTCGGCCGCGGCTGGCGAAGGTCGTACAGGACCGGACGCGTCCCGTCGCGGAACGCCATCACATCCCGGAAGCCCTGTGTCGCGAGCAGCACGACGCGCCCCGTCCGGCCGGTCAGCATCGCGTTCGTCGCGATCGTCGTCCCGTGGAACACCAGGCCGACCCGCTCCACGTCGACGCCCGCTTCGAGCAGCTCGCCGAACGCGTCGACCAACCCGAGCGACGGGTCCTTCGGCGTCGATGCGACCTTCGCGATCCGGGTGCGACCGTCGTCGTGCATCGCGATCGCGTCGGTGAACGTTCCGCCGACGTCGATCCCGACCGACCAACCGAGCGCCATGGCGTGCCGGCCCCGCTCAGCGGAGCTTCGGCGCCACCTCCTCGGCGAAGATCCGCATCGCCTCGCGCTGCACGTCGAACGGGAGCCCCGGGAAGTACAGCCGGGCGATGAAGTGCAGGTCGCCGCCCGCCGCGCCGGCGAGCTCGCGGATCCGATCGGCCACCGCGTCCGGCGAACCCAGGATGATCCGCTCGCGAAGTTGCCGGTCGAGCTCGTCGTCGATCTCCGGCGCGGGCCGAGGATCGCCGGCCCGGCTGCGCGCGCCGTCCATGTCCTCGTACTTCCACTCCACGTACCAGTGGTGCGGCCGGACGAGCTCCCACGCGTCGTCGCCGTGCCACGCGAACGTCGGCAGGTGCATGCTGATCTCGAACGGGCCGTCAAGCCCCTCGGCCGCTCGGGTCTCGCGGACGATCGCCACCTGCTCGGCGAGCGTCTCCGGCGTGACGTCGGTGGCCATGGATCCGTCGCCGATCCGCGCGGCGCGGCGGATCGCCGGCTCTGCGATCGCCCCCACCCAGATGGGAGGTCCCTGCGGCCGCGCGGGCAGCGGCCGCAGAGGGACGTCTGGATAGGTGAGGTGGCGGCCTCCGGTCACGAGCCCGCCGGACCAGGCCTGCCGGTAGACGGTCACCGAGTCCTCGAGGCGGCGGGCGCGCTCACGAAGCGGGACGCCGAGCGCCTCGAACTCCTCCGCGCGCCACCCGAGGCCGATGCCGAGGATCAACCGTCCACCGGAGATCAGGTCGACGACGGCCGCGTCCTCGGCGACGCGGAGCGGCTCGTGCAGCGGCGCGAGCAGCAGCCCGGTGCCGATCGCGATCCGCTCCGTCGTCGCGGCGATCGCGGCGGACAGCGGCAACACCGAGGGGAGGTACCCGTCGTCGACGAAGTGGTGTTCCGAGGTCCAGACGGAGTCGAAGCCGAGGGCCTCGGCCTCGCGCGCGAGCGCGAGCGCCTGCGCGTACAGCTCGCGGTCGCTCCGGGGATCGCCCGGGTACCGCTGGCACGTGATGAGGCCGAACCCCAGCCCGATCGTCACGCGGGCATCGCCTCGCGGACCGGGCTCGGCTTGCGAAGCAGGTCGCCGACGTCGAGCTCGCGGTACGGCACCGTGCACGGATGACCGTCGGCGACCAGGACCCGGCGCTCGTCGAGGTCCATCAGGACCGAGGCGACCGTGGCGCCCTGGTCGTGCTGCTCCATCCGCGCGTCCGGGTGGCAGCAGATCCCCGACGGGAAGTTCGCGTGGTCGCCCAGGAACCCGCCGAAGGCCTCGAGCGACAGCCCATCCCGCGCGCCGGCCACCGCGGTGCCGAGCCGCTCGAGCCGGAAGGGGCTGTCGGGCATCACCCACAGCGACACGTCTTTGCGGTCGAACGCCGGCGACAGGAAGTGGTTCGTGTGGAGGAGCACCCCCTCCTGCGGGAACAGCAGGAACAGGCGCGAGAAGTCGCCCGGCGCCGCCTCGATGTCGACGGCGATCCCATCGCGATGCGCGAGCAGGTAGTTCGCGGACGAGGACCGCGGCGCGCGCTGCGCGGCGGCGAACGCGTCCGACATCGTCTCGCAATCCATGAAGGCCCGCAGGAGCACGTGGTACGGGATCGCGGGCTCGCCGCGGTCGTCGTCGGTGACGAGCGCGTTCGTGGCGACGCCGAGCCCCGACGAGTTCATGCCGGTCTTCGCGAGCAGGCCGGCCTCGACGACGCTCACGAAGTTCGGCCCCTCGTCCTGCTCGGCCTCGAGCACGACCACGGTGTCGAAGCAGTGCAGGAGCCAGTCCCAGTTCTGCCCCACGAGCGTGTGGCCGTTCGCACTCGACGGCGGCAGCACGGCGAACGCGCTGCACTCGCCCTGTCGCGCGCCGTGGGCGCCGTCACGTCCGGCGGCTTCGGCGGCGCGCGCCTTCGCGGCGAACATCACCTCCGTGCGCACGTTGATCGAGAGGACGTCCTCGAGGTCGACGCCAGCGCCCTCCGCGATGCCGCGCATCTCCTCGACGTACCGCTCGTCGTACGTGGTGATCGGTGAGAGGTACAAAGCGGCCTCGCGGCGCACCTGATCCCAGTCCCACCCGGCGTATGCGCGGAACACGTCGCGGTATGCGGAGATCGAGACGGCGATCCGGTCGCGCGCCTGCTCGCCGTACGCGCGGCCGCGGTCGAACGGCCCTCCGCGGACCTTCACATGCGGGAACGGGACCATGGCGCCTCCTTCACAGTGTCGTCGCGCCGCCGTCGACGGGAAGCGTCGCTCCGGTGACGTACGAGGCGAGATCCGAAGCGAGGAACAGGATGACCTCGGCGACCTCATCGGCCGTCCCGACACGCCGCAGCGGGACGTGCGCATCCAGCCACGCCTGCCCGGACACTGGATCCTGCATCATCGTGAGCATCGGCGTGTCGATCGGGCCGGGCGCGACGGCGTTGACGCGGATCCCGTCGGCCGCGAGCTCGACCGCCAGCTGCTTCGTCAAGGCGATCACGCCCGCCTTGCTCGCGTTGTAGTGCGTCGCCGGCTCGGTGAGATCCGCCACCAGGCCGGCCTCCGACGCGAGGTTCACGATCGACCCACCGATCCCCGCGGCACGCAGCCGGACCGCGACCTCGCGCGCGACGAAGAACGTCCCGCGCAGGTTGATGTCCAAGACGTCGTCCCACTCATCGGTGGACAGCGCGTCGAACGGCGCCACCCGGTAGATCCCTGCGGCGTTCACCAGGACGTCCGGTGGGCCGTCGAGCGCCTCGGCCGCGTCCGCGACGGCGCTGCGTACGGCGGGCTCGTCCCGCACATCGCAGGTCACGCGTAGGGCGTTCGCGAGGGTGCCATCCGGCGCCGAGCCGCCCCGGTCCAGGACAGCGACCGCCGCGCCACGCTCGAGCAGGAGCCGGGCCGTCGCGAGTCCGATCCCCGACAGCCCGCCGGTCACGAGGGCGCGGCGTCCATCGAAGCGGCCCGCCGTCACGTGAGCACCACCCCGCCGTTCACGCCGATCGTCTGCCCGGTGACGTAGCCGGCGTCGGGCGACGCGAGCCATGCGATCGCGCCCGCGATGTCGTCCCCGGTGCCGTGACGCCCGAGCGGCACGGTGGCCCGCACGCGTTCGACCTCGTCCTCGAGGGCGACGCCGCGTTCGCGGGCGGAGATCCGCAGGTCGTCCAGGTGCATCTCGGTCAGCATGTTGCCCGGCGCGATCGTGTTGACCCGGATCCCGAACGGCGCCAGCTCGAGCGCGAGCGAGTGCGTCAGCAGCGCGATGCCACCTTTCGATGCGGAGTACCCGGCGCCGTTCGCGACGCCCTGCTGGCCGAAGATCGACCCGATGTTCACGATCGCGCCGCCGGTGTCCTGCTCGATCATGATCCGGGCACACGCGCGCGCCATCAGGAACGGGCCGATGAGGTTCACCTCGAGCACGCGTCGGAACTCATCCGGATCGGTGTCGACCACCGCCGTGGACGGACCGCCGATCCCCGCGTTGTTCACCAGGAGGTCGATGCCGCCCAGCCGCCCGATCACCTCGGGCACCGCCTGCTCCGCCCAGCCGGCATCGGAGACGTCACCGGTGACGGCGAAGGCACGCGAGGCGTCACCGCCGGCCGTCAGCCGCTGCGCGCTCTCGCCCACGGCCTCGTCGCGATCGACGAGCGCCACCGAGCCGCCGTCGCGGAGCAGCCGCGCGACGATGGCCTCGCCGAGCCCACGCGCGGCGCCGGTGACTAGGCTCCTCATGCCGCGTGCTCCGCGAGCTCGCCGGTCGTCGCGATCCAGACGTCGTCGAGGTCCTGCACGAAGGCGATGAACTCCTCGAGGAAACCGATCCGACCTGGCCGGCCGATGATCTGCGGATGACACGT
Source organism: Actinomycetota bacterium (assembly GCA_035463715.1). GTDB lineage: Bacteria > Actinomycetota > UBA4738 > UBA4738 > HRBIN12 > DATHSY01. The sequence goes on from DATHSY010000060.1 coordinate 15,635, forward strand.
GACGACCGCCGCGCCGCCGAGGTCACGGATCCCGACGATCTCCTTCTCCCAGATCGACCGGACCTCCTCGACCGTGGAGATCTTCTTCGTCCAGGTCGCCGCGTCGAACCAGAAGTGCGGCGCGTCGTCCAGGATCCACTGGATGGGGACCTCCGCGACACCCGAGCCGTCGTGCCGGTACGGACGGATGTCGTCCATCAGGTTCGACGAGTACGCGAACCCGTACCGCTCGAGCAGGCCGAGCGTCACCGGGCTCAGGTCCCATGACGGCGACCGGTACCCCGAGACCTTGACCCCGAACGACTCCAGGATCTCGCGGCCCTTCACGAGCTCGCGCTCCTCCTCCTCCGGCGGCAGCTTGAGCGGCGACGTGTGCGTGTAGCCGTGGTGCGCGATCTCGTGCCCCTTCGCGACGATCTCACGCACGCGATCAGGGTGGCGCTCCGCGACGCGGCCGGGGATGAAGAACGTCGCCCGGACGCCGCGTCGCTCGAGGACGTCGAGCACGAGCGGCACCGCGACCTTCGCCCCGTACGTGCCCTGCGACAGCACGCCGGGCTTGTCGGCGTTCGCGGGATCCTCGCCGATCCACACCTCTTCCGCATCGAAGTCGAACGTGAACGCGGCGCCCGCCCGGGCGCCGCCCGGCCAGCCGGTCATGTCGTGCTCCCTTCCTCCCGTTCGGCCTCGTCCTCGGCCATCCATCGTTGGAGCCGCCGCCACCCGCCCTGCAACGCGGGCACGAGGCCGCGCGGCGCCACGACGATCGTCACGAGCAGGATCAGGCCGACGATGATCAGCCGGAGCTCGTCGTAGTCACGCAGATACTCGGAGACGGCGAGGATCACGGCGGTGCCGAGGATCGGCCCCCAGAACGTGCCGAGCCCGCCCACGACGAGCATCGCCACGAACAGCGACATCGGCCCGAGCCCCATCACGCTCGGCGCGATCACGCCGAAGTAGTGCGCGTAGAACCCGCCCGCGATGCCCGCGATGAACGCCGACGTCGCGAACGTGATCACCTGCATCTTCAGCGGGCTGACGCCCCGCGAGGCGGCATACGCCGGCGCGTCACGGAGCGCCTTCAGCGCCGTCCCGAGCGGCGAGTTGATGAAGACGTAGATCACGACCGCCGTCGCGACGACCAGCGCCAGCGCGAGCCAGTAGTACGCGCGCTGCCGCGCGTCGGGTGACCACCCGTCGAACGCGAGCTCGGGGACGCCCGACAGCCCGAACGACCCACCCGTCAGCCCGCTCTCGTCCGAGATCACCAACAGCCGCACCACCTCGCCGAAGGAGAACGTGAGGAGCGAGGCGTAGATCCCGCGGAGCCGCAGGACCGGGATCCCGATCACCGCGCTCATCGCCGCGGCGCCGAGGCCGCCGCCGATCATCGAGAGCCAGGGTGGCAGCCCCCAGTGGATCGCGATCAGCGCTGAGACGTACCCGCCGATCGCGAAGATCGCCAGCTGCCCGAAGTTCCAGATCCCGCCGATCCCGAGCTGGAGGTTCCAGGACTGGTTCAGGATCATCCAGATGAGCCCCGTCAGGGCGACATCGATCACGTAGTCGTTGCGCCACACCACCGGCATCGCAACGGCGGCGACGAGCAGCGCGACCACCGCGATCGGCTTCGGACGCCGCCAGCCGAGCTCCTCGCCGAGCGCCGCCGGCGTCCGCGCGGCCTCCGCGGGGTCGCGGACCTCGCGCACGGCCACTACAGCCTCGCCTCCTCGGGCTTGCCGAGCAGCCCGGTCGGCCGGATCAGCATCACGACCATGATCACGACGAACAGGAGCGGGAGCGACCAGCGGACGCCGAAGTACGTCGAGATCAGCGCCTCGAGCAGGCCGATGATGTACGCGGACAGGATCGTCCCCCGTATGCTGCCGAGACCGCCGAAGATCGCAACGATCAGCGCCTTCAGCAGCGGCAGGTCCCCGGCGTTCGGCGACACGAAGAAGACCGAGGCGAGCAGCACGCCGGCGATCGCGGCGAGCGCGGACGACACGCCCATCGTGAGGTTGTACACGCGCTGGTCGGGGATCCCCATCAGCCGCGCCGCATCGAGCTGTTGAGCAACCGCGGTGATCCCGAGCCCGTACCGCGTCTTCGACAGGAACGCGCCGAGCGCCAGCAGCATCGTGACCGCGACCCCCGCCATCACGAGCGAGTGCCAGCTGACGCTGACACCCTCGATCAGGTGGAGCCGGCCGTGGATCACGGGCGGGACGGCCTTGTTCCGCGCGCCGTAGATCCGAAGCGCCAGGTTCGACAGCACGATCGTCACCGCGAACGTCGAGATGAACGCCGTCATCTCGAAGTCGACGCCGAGCTTGCCGATCAACGGACGCACCGCGACCTGCTGGATCAGGATCCCGAACAGGAACGCGACGAGTGACGCGGCGACCAGGCCCGCGAGCGGCCCCCAGCCGAGCGAGTCGAACAGCATCCACGACACGTACCCGCCGACCATGACCATCGAGCCGTGGGCCATGTTCAGCGTGCGGAGCGTGCCGTAGATCAGCGTCATGCCGACCGTCATCAGCGCATAGATCGACCCGGTCACGAGGCCGCTCACGATCGCCTGCAGGAAGGACGCCATCATCAGGTCCCCAGGTAGGTCGTCATCACGATCTCGTCGGCCAGGAGCTCGGCGACCGAGCCCTGCCGCACGATCCGGCCCGACTCGAGCAGCAGCACGTGCGCATCGAACGCCTGCACGTGGCTGAAGTTCTCCTCGACCAGCAGCAGCGTGACGCCGGATGCAACGATCGTCTCGATGTGGCCGTAGACCTCGTTCACGAGCACCGGGGCGAGGCCGAGCGACGGCTCGTCGATCATCAGCATCCGCGCATCACGCATCAGCCCCCGGCCGAGCGCGAGCATCCGCCGCTCCCCGCCCGAGAGCGTGCGCGCCCGCTGCGTTCGGCGCTCGGCGAGCATCGGGAACAGCGTGAAGACCCGCTCCAGCCGTTCGGACCGCTTGCGCCACGCGTCGGCCGGGAACGCGCCGAGCAGCAGGTTCTCCTCGACCGTCATGTCGCCGAAGGGGAGGTCGCCCTGTGGGATGTGGACGAGCCCGCGCATCGAGATCAGGTCCGGCCGCAGTCCGTCGATCCGTTCGCCGTCGAACGAGATCTCGCCGGTGGTCGGCTCGAGCAGGCCGCTGAGCGTCCGCAGCAGCGTGGTCTTGCCGTGACCGTTCGGCCCGATGACGGCGACGAACTGGCCGTCGCCGACCGACAGGTCGATGCCCTCGAGCACCGGCGTCTCGCCGTAGGAGGCCCGCAGGCCGCGAACCTCAAGCATCGCGCTCCTCCTGCGCCGCCGTGCCAAGGTAGACCTGGATGACCTCCTCGTGACGCTGTACGTCCGCGGGCGTCCCCTCGAACAGCAGGCGCCCGTGATTCATCACCATCACGCGGTCCGAGATCGACATCAGCGCACGCATCACGTGCTCGATCAGCAGCACCGTGACGCCGGAGCCGCGGATCCGGCGGACCAGCTCGAGCACCGAGTCGACCTCCGAAGGGTTGAGCCCGCCAACCGGCTCGTCGAACATCAGCAGGCGCGGCTCGGTGGCGACCGCCGACGCGATCATCAGCCGCTTCTTCTCGAACAGGGAGAGCGGCCCGGCGACGGCGCCCGCCTTCTTCGCCAGCCCGACGAACGCGATCGCCTCGTGCGCGCGATCGATCGTCTCCGCGTCGAAGCGGACCCCCGGCAGGCGGTTCGCCCGGCCGAAGTACGACCCGACGGCCACGTTCCCGAGGACGGTGTGCTCCGGGAAGACGGCGGGGATCTGGAAGGTCCGCGCGATCCCCAGGTGGCAGATCGCATGCGACGACCGCTCATGGATCTCGTCGCCGGCGAAGACGACGCGCCCGTCGGTCGCCTTGGCCAGGCCGCTGATCGTGTCGAACAGCGTCGTCTTGCCCGCGCCGTTCGGCCCCGCGATCCCGAAGACCTCGCCCTCGCGCACGGCGAAGCTGAGGTCGTTCACTGCGGCGAGCCCGCCGTAATGCTTCGAGAGCCGCTCGACCGAGAGCAGCGCGCCGGGGGTCACGCCGGGATCAGTGGGGCCGGTCACCCGAGCTCGGAACCTCCGCCTTACAGCCAGGACGGCAGCTCGAACTGCCCCTGCGAGTACGGCTCGGGGTCGATCAGCACCTGTTCCTGATTCTGGATCTGGAACGTCAGGTGCGGCATCCCAAGGCTCGGGTCGTTCACCTCGTCCGGGTACGGGATCGCCGTCAGCTCGCCGGGCCTGTAGCGGTAGGTGCCGCTGACGCCGCGGAACAGCATCCGCTTGATGTTGGCATTCACCTGCTCGAAGTCGAGCGGGTCGCCCGCCATCGCGGCGGCCTGCGCCCACAGCTGGACCAGGTCGTACTGCCCGCCCGCCTGGCTGAGCCCGGCCTCGGCGCCGTACTCCTCGCGGTAGGCGTCCTTGAACGCCTGCCCGATCTGGTCCGGCAGGGTGCCGATCACGGTCGACCAGATCACGCCGTCGGCGTCGGCGCCGGCGAGCTCGAGGTACTCGGGGATCGACGGCCCGTACTGCTGGTACATCAGCGATCGCGTCGGGTCGGAGCGGAACTGCTGCTGGAAGGACGCGAGATCGCCGGGGATGTAGTCGGAATGGAAGATCAGTCCCGGCGGGTCCTGGCGGATCTTCGAGAGCACCGGTCCCCACTCCGTGAGCGGTGCCGTCACCTGCTCGTACGTCGTGACCTCCCACCCGAGCTCCTCGATCCCGCCGCGGACCGTCCGGGCGATCGAGATGCTGTACGGGTCGTTGCTCGTCACGATCGCCGCGGTCTCTGAGCTCGGCTCCCACGATCCCGCGTCGATCAGCCGCTGCATGAACTGGATGAAACCCGGGCCGTACCAGACCTCGGTCGGGCACGAGTGGTAGATGTTGGGGATCTGGTTGTCGGCCACGTAGTCGGCGTTCGGCTGGAACGTGTTCAGGTGGAACATCGGCGCGCCGTAGTCGGCATAGACATCGAACTCTGTCGACGACGTCGACGTATAGCCGGAGAACACGGCTGCGACGCCCTCGTTCGTAAGCCGTCGGGCCGCGTTCACCATCTTCTCGGGGGCCAGGTCCTCGACGTCGGCGACCACCAGCTCCAGCTGGCGGCCCAGAACGCCGCCGTTCGCGTTCAGATAGGCGATCGCGAGCTCCTGGCCCCGCGTCATCTCTTGGCCGTCGCCGGAGTACGCCCCGGAGACGGGGCTCGCCGACCCGATCCGGATGGGCTCACCGCCTCCGGTCCCGCCGCCACCACCGCCGTCGTCGTCCCCGGACGACCCGATCGCGTACCCACCGATCCCGCCGACCACCAGGCCGCCGATGGCCGCGCCGCCCGCCCCCGTGAGGAGCTGCCGACGCGTGATCCGGCTACCGGTTCCGAGCGCCCTGTCCCCCATCGTGCCTGACCTCCCAGTCGCGCGCGTCCGACCCGCACCTGCGGGGATGTGGGCGACGTTAGGGGGCGGCCCGAGGGCCGTCATCGGTCATCTGACCGAGGAGGCGCACCCAGGTGGACGGCGCGCGGCGGGTTTGAAACGATTCGGCGGCGTCGCGTGGAGTCGGAGGGGATCCCGATCGGGCAGCAGCGCCTCGCAGGGTCGGCGGTGGTCCATCCGGACGGGCGCGTAGAGGAGATCGACGACAGCGCGGGGCGCCGCCTCCTCGAGTCCCGGCCCGAGTTGTCGCGGTACGCCGCGGCGTTGCTCACGAGCGGCCGCCCACGCGCCACCTTCTTCTGGGCGGACGACCGCGAGATGTGGGTGCGCGTCACGATCCAGCGCTCCGTCAGGGGCGACACGGAGGTCGCACTCGTCACGCTGTCGGGAGAGCGACTCCCCTACGGCCTCACGCCCCGAGAGCTGGACGTCGTCACGCTGCTCGCGAGCGGGCTGAGCAACCGGGACATCGCGAGACGCCTGGAGACCGGCGTCCGCACGGTAGCGACCCACGTCGAGCACCTGCTGGCGAAGCTCGGGCAGCGGACGCGCGCCGGAGCCGGCGCCGTCGCGGTGGACCAGGGCCTGCTGCGACTGCCGTTCCCGGGCGGCCACGCCGGCGGCGAGGCACTCACCGTCGCTCTGATCGGCCGGCTCGGCGAGGAGCCGGCGGCGAGCACCGCCCCGTCCGCCACGACGATGGCCGGCACCACGCCCACGCGTCGGCCACTGTTGATCGGATCGGTGCTTCCGCTCACGGGACCGGCGCGATCGGACGGGATCGAGATGCGCAACGGAGCAGCGCTCGCGATCAACGAGATCAACGCGCGCGGCGGCATCTCCGGGCGCCGGATCGAACTCGTCGTCGCGCCGATGGACATCTTCGACGCGCGCAGCGTGCGTGAGGCCTTCGACGGCCTGATGGCGGCCGAGGTCGACGCGATCACGAGCCTGTACGTCTTCTGCGAGGACGTCGCGATGGATCGGGCTGCCACCTATGGTGCCCCGTTCCTGCATGCGATGACGTCCGAGCACATGGCGCAGAGGACGCGCGACGAGCCGCACCGCTTCGGATGCGTCTTCCAGGTGTGCGCGTCAGAGGTCCACTACGGCCGTGGGTTCGTCCGCTTCCTCGACGGCGTTTCCGCGACCGGCGATTGGAGCCCGCGCACGCGCAACCTGCTCTTCGTCGAGACGCTGCTCGAGAGCAGCCAGATCGCGACCGCCGACACGATCGAGGCCGCGGAGCGCTCGGGATGGCGGGTCGGCGGGGTGCAGTACGTCGAGGCGCAGGGTGCCGACTGGTCCGCGGTGGTGGATGTGATCCACCGGACCGACCCCGCCGCCGTCGTGGTGACCGACTTCCTGCCGCGAGAGCTCGCGGAGTTCCAGCGCGCCTTCGCGACCGCTCCCACGGATGCGCTCGTCTACGCGGTCTATTCGCCATCGGTCCCGGAGTTCCTGGCGCGCGCCGGCGCGGCCGCCGAGGGCCTGGTGTGGTCGACGGTCACCGGCACGTACGGGGACGGGGTCGGGCAGCGTTTCATGCATCGGTACGCTCAGCTCCACGGCCAGCCGCCCGGCCGTTCGCACGCAGGCATCGCGTACGACGAGGTGAACCTGATCGCCCAGGCGTGGGCGGCCGTCGACAACCCGCGGGACTTCCGTGCCGTCGCGGAGCGGCTCCGGCGCGTCCGCTACCGAGGCGTCAACGGCTCGTACTTCTTCGACAACGACCGGCAGAGTGCCCTCGCGTACCCCGACATGACGCGAGACCCGTCGCTCAGCCAGGCGCATCTCGTCTTCCAGGTCCAGAACGGACGGCATCGCGTCATCGCGCCCGCGCCGTACGTCGAGGCCGGCTTCCGCCAGCCTCCGTGGGTTCCATCGCGGCGAGCGACGGCCTAGCCGTAGTTCCCATCACACGAGAGCCTCCTCTCGGTCGGAGTCCACACCCCAACCGTGATGGAGGCTCTCGCCCTGTCAACAACCGTCGCGGGAACTACAGCTAGATCGGACAGTACAGCCGCCACGACTCTCGTTCCTCGCCGAGGAGCGGCCGCGCGTACCTGATCCGGGCCCGACGGAAGACGTACCTGTTGATGTCCTCACACCACAGCCGGCGAACAAGGACCAGACGTCCCTTCGCTCGGTGGAAACTCCCGCCGGCACACGAAGGATCACAGTCGTTGCGGTGGAAGACGCCGTGGCCGACCGCGCGGAAGCGATGCCAGCTCCGCCAGTCGAGGCTCTTCACGAAGAACCCTCCGTCAGCGCACGTGAACATGATCGCTCGCGGTTCGATCCTGACCCCGGTGCAGTTGTGGTTGACGAACGTCTTGGCTCTCCGACCTCCTTCGGCGGACGAGACCACGCCGAGCGACACGGTCAGCACCACGAAGAGCACGAGCAACCTCTTCACCGGTCCACCCTCTCATACGATGACTCAGACGCGCCGTCGAGTGCTGCGGGCGCGGGCCGATCGCCACCGCCCGCCTTGCGACTCAGCGAGTGCGAGTGGATGCCTCGAGTCGATCGAGGAATGGCGCCTGGGCTCGCTTGATCATCCGTCGCGCCTCGGGCAGCCCGAACCAGGCGACCCGATCGATCTCGGGGAACGCTTGGATGCGACCCGAGCCGGGGGGCCACTCGAGCTCGAAGGTGTTGCTGACCGCCGT
>DATHSY010000061.1:0-1833 GCA_035463715.1 Actinomycetota bacterium
GGCATCGACTTCGCCTCGCGGACCATGTCCTCGAGCTCCTGGATCTGTGTGGACAGGTCCATCGCTAGGCGGCGCCCCCGAACCGCTCGGCGAGCCGCTCGACCACGACGGGCGGGACGAGCTCGGAGACGTCGCCGCCGAAGCGGGCGACCTCGCGAACGAGCGAGGACGACAGGAAGGACCACGTGGGATCCGTGGTCATGAACAGCGTCTCCATGCCGGTCAGGCGCCGGTTCATCTGCGCCATCTGGATCTCGTACTCGAAGTCCGTCACCGCCCGAAGGCCTTTCACGATCACGTCCGAGCCCCTTCGTCTTGCGTATTCCACGAGCAATCCCGAGAACGACTCGACGTCCACGTTGTCGAGACCGGTCGTCGCCTCCTTGAGCATCGCGACCCGCTCGTCAACCGAGAACAGCGGCTGCTTCCCCGGGTTGTCCAGGACCGCCACGACCACCGCATCGAACCGCTGACCTGCGCGTTCGATGATGTCGAGGTGACCGTTCGTCACGGGGTCGAACGTCCCCGGACACAGCGCGGTCACGCCCATCCAGACCTCCCGGCCAGACCTCCCGGCTAGCGTTCGCGGAACACCAGGACGAGGCTGTCGCCGTACTCGAGGCGCCTCGAAAGGCGCCAGTCTACCGGAATGACAGGCATGGAACTCCTGATCCCGCGCGTCAGCGCCACCGTCCAGCCAGGCGCGAGCCAGCCGTCGGCGAGCGCCGCGAGCACGGCGTCGAGCTCGTCCTGCCCACCCGCGTACGGGGCGTCGATCAGGACCAGGTCGAACGGGCCCGCAGACTTGTCATCGGATATGACGAAACGCGGCACGCCTCGGGTGATGACGTCGGCCCGCTCCGTCATCCGCGTCCGGTCCAGGTTGGCCTTGATCGCCTGGGTCGCGGCGGGCGAGCGGTCGACGAACACGGCGTGGTCGGCGCCGCGCGAGAGCGCCTCGATCCCGAGTGCCCCGGTCCCCGCGTACAGGTCGAGCACGATCGCCCGGGGAACATCGGCCGCGAGGCTCGAGAACAACCCCTCCCGCGCCATGTCGGACATCGGCCGGATGCCCCCCGGTACGGGCGCGAGCCGGACGCCCTTCGAGGTCCCAGCGATCACACGCACAGAGCGACTGTAGCGGCAGCGGCCGCGCGCTCCAGGACGCTCTAGGAGTGGAACAGCCAGTCGATCGACCGTTCGAACCTCGAACGGAGTTCGGCCATCAGCGTCGGATGCGCCCTCAGCTCGGGATCTCGTTCGATCAGCGTGAACGCACGGGCCCGGGCCCGCCGGACCAGGTCGACATCTTCGGCCAGACGCGCCAGCTTCAGGTCGGGCAGCCCCGACTGTTTGACGTCGAACAGGGTCCCCTCCCCACGCAGACGCAGGTCCTCGTCGGCGAGCTCGAAACCGTCCGTCGTGCGTACCATCGCGACGAGCCGGGCGCGGGCCTCCTCGTTGTCCTGCCTCGCCTCGTCGAACAGGATGCAGGAGCTGCGGTGGGCGCCGCGACCGATCCGGCCGCGGAGCTGGTGCAGCTGGGCCAGACCGAACCGCTCGGCGTTCTCGACCAGCATCACGGTCGCGTTCGGCACGTCCACGCCGACCTCGATGACGGTCGTCGAGATCAGCAGGTGATGCTCGCCCGCGCGGAACGCCTCCATCACGCGCTCCTTCTCGGCGGGACGCATCCGGCCGTGGAGGACGGCGAGGGATAGATCGGGGAACACGTCGGCCGCAAGGCGTTCGGCCTCGGCCTCCGCCGCGCGGACCTCGGTCCGGTTCGCCTCGTCGATCGCGGCGCACACGACGAACGCCTGTCGGCCCGCC
>DATHSY010000062.1:0-14187 GCA_035463715.1 Actinomycetota bacterium
CCGGACGACGGCGACCACGGCATCGCCGGAGGACCGCAACCCGGACGGGACGGCGCCCACGATGTCTCCCTGTGGCGTCGAGATCGTCCCGGCGCCCGCGTCGATCCGCGCGAGGGTTCCCCGGAACAGGTTCGTCCCGACGAGCTGGGCGACGTAGTTCGTTCGGGGCGCGGTGCGGATCTCCTCGGGCGTTCCGGTCTGGGTGATGCGCCCCGCTTCGAGCACGACGATCCGGTCGGCGAGGACCATGGCCTCGACCGGATCATGGGTCACAACTACGCGGACCCCATCGAACGACGCGAGCTCCCGACGGAGGATCTCCCGCGTCGCGACCCGCGCCGGCAGGTCGAGCGCCGACATCGGTTCGTCCAGCAGCAGCAGCCGAGGCTCGTGGACGAGCGCCCGCGCCAGTGCGACGCGTTGCGCCTCGCCGCCGGACAGGTTCGTCGGCGGCGACGATGACTTGTGCGCGACGCCGAGCCGTTCGAGCAAGACCGTCGCCCTTCCCCTCGCCTCGCGGGCCGGGATGCCGCGGGCTCGCAGCGGGAAGGCCGCGTTCTCCAAGCTCGAGAGGTTCGGGAAGAGCAGGAGATCCTGGAACACTACGCCGATCGGACGCTCGTGGGCGGCGACGTGGAGCCCGACGGTGACGTCGTCCAGGAGCTCACCGTCGAGCGCCGCGCGCCCGCCGGCGGGTCGCTCGAGCCCCGCGAGCAGCGCCACGAACGTCGACTTCCCGGCGCCGTTCGGCCCGAGGAGCGCCACGGTCTGGCCGGGCTCGATCGTCATCGTCGCGGAGACCTCGAACCCGCTCCGACGCGCGGTCAGCTGGTCCGTCTCGAGCGTCATCGCCCGGCTGTCGCCGAGGGGAGGAAGCGACCGCGCATCGCGATCAGCACGGCGAGCGAGAGCGCGACGAGCAGCAGCGAGACGACGACCGCCCCACCCGGGTCGGTCTGGCCCTGCTCGAACACGGCCAGGGGAAGCGTCTGCGTGACGCCGCGGAGGTTCCCCGCGAACGTGATCGTCGCGCCGAACTCGCCGAGCGCCCGCGCCCACGTGAGGACGGTGCCGGCCGCGAGCTGCGGGGCGATGAGCGGAAGCGTGAGGCGGCGCAGGACGTACCAGGGCGGTCCGCCCATCGCGAGCGCGGCCCGTTCGAGCCGCTGGTCGATCGACGACAGCCCGGCTTCGACCGCGAGCACGAGCAACGGGAAGGACACGAACGCGGCGGCGATCACCGCCGCGAGCGTGGTGAACGGGATCGAAACGCCGAGGGCATCGAGCCTCGCGCCGAGCACCCCGCGGCGCCCCAGCGCCGCGAGCAGGCCGATCCCACCCACGACCGGCGGCATGACGAGCGGCAGCACGACGATCGCGCGCACCGCCGACCTCCCGGGGAACGACGTCCGCGAGAGCACCCAGGCGAGCGGGACCCCGAGCACGACGGCGATCGCCGTGGCCCCGATCGACACCACCGCGGACAGGCGCAGGGCGTCGAGGGCCATCGGATCGGAGACGGCGTCCCAGACCCGCGACCACGGCGCGCGGGTCAGCAGGCCCACGAGCGGCAGGCCGACGAGCGCGATCCCACCGAGCGCGAGGACCACGAACACGGCCGGCGTCTTCCTCATGCGATCAGCTCGCCGGCAGGAACCCGAACGAACGGAGGATCTCCTGACCGTCGCCCAGGACGAAGTCGACGAACGCGCCGGCCTGGTCGAGGTTCTCGGTCGAGGCGATCACCGCTATCGGATACGTCGCGATCACGTTGACGTCCTCCGGGATCTCGACCGTCCGCACCTGCGAGCGAACCCCCTCGGTGACATCGGTTCGGTACACGATGCCAGCGTCGGCCTCGCCCAGCAGGATCTTCTGGACGACACCCTTCACGTCCTCCTCGTTCGAGACGACGTTCGCGAGCGCGCCGTCCGTGATCCCCGCGTTCGCCAGGATCTCTCGCGCGTAGTCGCCGGCCGGGACACCCTCGGCGGCCAGCACGAGCTTCGCGCCCACGTTCGCAAGGTCATCGAGCGACCTGACGGTGGTGGTGTCGTCCGCCGGGGTGATCACGACGAGGGAGTTCCGTGCGAAGTCCACCCGATCCTGGATGCCGGGCCCGTCCTCGACGACGACGTCCATCCATGTAGGGCTCGCCGAGGCGAACACGTCGGCCGGCGATCCCTCGAGGATCTGGGTCGCTAGGCCGTCGGATGGCCCGAAGCTGAACCGCACGTGGACGCACGGCCCTGCGACTTCGAACCGCTCGCCGATCCGTCCGAACGCCTCCGTAAGCGACGCCGCCGCGAGCACGGTCAACGTCGGTTCGAACTCGCATCCGGCGTCGTCGCCGGTGCACCCACCGACGAGCGTGGCGATGACCGAGATCGCGAGGAGACGTCTCACCCGGGTACGTCCACCATGACGCTCGTCGCCTTGACGGTCGCGACCGCGGCCATGCCGGGCCGCAGCCCCATCTCGTCCGCGGCCTCCCGCGTGATCAGCGCGAGGATCCGGTGCGGACCCGCCTGGATCTCGACGGTCGCCGACACGCCGTCACGATTCACCTCGGTCACGACGCCGGGGAACCGGTTCCGGGCGCTCCCGACGGCCACCTTGGTCCTCGTGCGCCGCTCGGCCAGCAACCGTGCGACCTCCGATGCGGGGACCAGCCGCTGCCCGCCGCCCGACCTCGTCGTCCTGAGCTTCCCGTCCCGCTCCCACCTGCGGAGCGTCTCGATCCGGACGCCCAAGACCTCAGCCGCCTCCCCGATCCGATAGCTATCGTCCACGCGGGAAATGTACAGGTTTCCCTTGAGGACTGCAGGAGCCGAGCTAGACGGCGAAGCGGACGTGCATCACATCGCCCTCTCGGACGATGTACTCCTTGCCTTCGACCCTGAGCAGGCCCCGGTGCTTGGCAGCATCCAGCGACCCCGCGGTCACCAGGTCGTCGTACGCGATCACCTCGGCGCGGATGAACCCGCGCTCCAGGTCGCTGTGGATCACGCCCGCAGCCTCCGGCGCCTTGGCACCGCGACGCACCTCCCACGCGCGACTCTCGTCCTCGCCGGTGGTCAGGAACGTGATCAGGTCGAGCGCGCGGTAGCTCGCGGAGATGACCTTGTCGAGCCCGGGCTCGTGCACGCCGAACTCGTCGAGCAGCGCCCGCGCCTCCTCCGGATCCATCTCCGCCGTCTCGGCCTCGATCGACGCGTACACGCCGACGGTTCCCTCGGGCAGCTCGCCGGGGACGTCGGTGCCCTCCTCCAGGTTCGCGACGACGATCCACGGCTTGGCCGTGAGCGGCGAGATCGCGCGGAGGTGATGGGTCTCCTCGGGGGCGAGGCCGGCGTCGCGGAGCAGGACCTCCTTCGACAGCGCCTCGTACGCGCGGGCGAGCGCGCGAACCTCGTCGGTCTCCTTGCCGCGCGAGCGCTTGCGCGCCTTCTCGAGCGCCGAGTCGATCACGGCCGCGTCGGCCAGCAACAGGTCGGCCGTGACGTCGGCCAGCTCGGCGGCCGGCCTCGCGTCGGGCCCGAAGCAGCGGATCACCAGGCAGAGGGCATCAGCCTCGCGGAGCCTCGCGATCCCCTGTGCCGATGACGTCCCGCCGGGGACGTCGACGAACCGGACCTGGGCGTGGACGGTCTTTTTCGACCGTTCCATCTCGGTCAGCACGCGGAGCCGAGGGTCGGGCACCGGCACGACGGCGACGTTCGCCTGGCCGCCGTGCGACCCCGCGCGCGTGAGCGCGGTGAACAGCGTCGACCTGCCGCTGAACGGGACGCCGACCAGGCCGATATCCTTCACGCCGCCGACGCCCCGCGCGGAAGGATCGTTAGGACTTGGTCTCCCAGAAGATCTTGGCGATCTCGTCGATCTGGTCCAGGAGCTTCTGGCCCTGGGCGGGGTCCTGCGACTTCTTCGACAGGCCTGCTTCCTTGGTCGCCTTCCAGAACGCCTCGTGCAGCTGCGGGTACTTCTCGACGTGCTCAGGCTTGAAGTAGTCGGTCCACAACACCCAGAGGTGGTGCTTCACGAGGTCGGCGCGCTCCTCCTTGATGATCAGGCAGCGCGTGCGGTAATCCTCGGCGGACTCGGTCGCGGACTTCTTGTTCGCCGCATCCTGGTAGCGCTCCTGGATCGCCTTGACCGACTCGGCCTCGATCCGGGCCTGGGCCGGGTCGTAGACGCCGCACGGGACGTCGCAGTGGGCGTGGACGAGGCGCGACGGCCTGAGCAAAGCTTCGAGGATCGACATGGCTTCCCTCCGTGGGTGAGCGAGTGACCAAAGCAACCTATCACCGGGCTCGACGATGGAGCCAGGCGGCCGGCGGGGCCGCGACGCTCGCCCTGTTCGCGTACGCGGTGCTGCGCTGGAAGCCGTCCAGGGTCGAGATCTCGGGGCCGAGCATGGCGCCGACGCTTCGGGCCGGGGACTGGGCGCTCGCGGTCTCGGGCCGGCCGGTTCGGCGTGGGGTCGTGGTCGTGGTGCAGCACCCCGTCCGTCCTGGCCTGGAGATCGTGAAGCGCGTCGTCGCAGGACCGGGCGACGTCGCGCCGGACGGACGAGTGCTCGGGGTCGACCAGTGGTGGGTCGAGGGAGACGCGCCGGTCGACTCGACGGACAGCCGTCACTTCGGTCCGATCCACCGCCACCACATCCGAGCGGCGGTGTGGCTGGTGTACTGGCCGCCGAACCGCCGCCGCCTCGTGTGACGGCGTCACCGAGCCACCGGTTGCGAGGAAGTCCATCCGCCAGGTAGATTTTGCACCTGCAATGATCCGGACACGGTGCCGCGGGCTCGTAGGGGCGATGATCCCCTGCCGGTGCTGCTGTCTCGGGGTGCCCGGCGCCGGCCGCTAGCGGCGCCACCGGGCACCGGCCCCCACCGCCTCGTCATCCGCTCCCGCACACCGTCAGGAGGTTCCCTGTGAGCACCACGCAAGCCCAAGCCGCACCCGTCGCGACGACCGTCGACGCTCGCGGCCAGTCATGCCCGGGGCCGTTGGTCACGCTGTTCCAGGCCATGAAGGGCTCCCAGCCGGGCGAGCTCTTCGAGCTGCTCGCGACGGACCCCGGCTCGCGGTCGGACGTCCCCAGCTGGGCAGCGATCTCGGGCAACGAGCTGGTCGAGTCGGGCAGCGACGAGCACGGGTTCCGCTACCTCGTCCGGAAGGCATGACGACGATGCCCGACGAGACGGCCGAGCTCCGCACGCTGATCGATTCCGCGCTCGCCGAGCGCGAGCACCAGTCAGGCCTCAACACCAAGAACAAGATCACGATCATCGCGTGGGACGGGCACCTTGACCGCGTGTGGCCGACGATGATCCTGTCCACCACGGCGGCCGCCTCCGGCATGGAGGTCTCGGTGTTCTTCACCTTCTGGGGGCTGTTCGCGCTCGTGAAGCCGGACAAGCGCATCACCGGGAAGGACTGGATGACCAAGATGCTCTCGGTGATGAACCCGGGTTCGACGTCGAAGGCGAAGCTGTCTCGCTACAACTTCGCCGGGATGGGACCGTGGATGCTCGGGAAGCTCGCGAAGGACTACAAGACGCCACACCCCACGGAGCTGCTCGAGCTGGCGCAAGGTATGGGGGTGCGGCTGATCCCCTGTCAGATGACGATGGACCTGATGGGGCTCACGAAGGAGGATCTGATCGACGGGCTCGAGGAGCCGATCGGCGCAGCCACGGCGCTGCTCGAGATGAAGGAGTCCGCGATCCAGCTCTTCATCTGACGGCGTCGCTCGGACGGCTCGCGTCCCACCTAGAGCCGCCCTATCTCCCGTTGATCGAGAAGTGCATGTAGTCCTTCGACGAGGACCAGTGACCGCCCCAGTCCCAGCCGATCGCGGCGAAGGAGCGAACGACGACGTCGCCCTCGCGGATCATCCGCGGGTCGACGAGCGAGCGGTCGACGTAGGGGCGCGCGTACCGGTTCTTCACGTACCCGTCCACGACGAACGGGTTCTGCATCGGGTTGATGTCGATCGCCAGCCCGTATGCGTGCATCGACCAATTGTCCGTAGGCCCGAACGGTGTCAGCACCGGGCGGCAGTTGAAGCTGGCCGTCGGGTTGCTCCTGGTGTCGTGCTCCTCGCGGTTGGGCCGGAAGCGCTTGGTCAGGCGCATCGTCTGGATCGGGAAACGGGCCTCGAACAGCTGCTCGAACACCCACACGACGTCGTCGGCGACGGCCGCGTTCACGACGAGCGGGCCCGTGTGCGGGCGCTTGTCGACGCCCCAGTACGACAGCGTCAGCAGCCGCAGTCGCGACAGCGGGACCGGGCACCCCGACCGCCAGGTCTCACCGCGCATCTGTCGCTCCAGCGGCTCGGGGATCCGCCTGATGACACCGACGAACGCGGGTCGTCGGGGCGCGGCGCCGGCCTCGAGTCCGATCGCGTACGCGAAGAGCGGCGCCTGCGCGGAGGCCGCCGGCGCGAGCGGGGCGATCATCGTGGCGGCGACCGCGACGACGACGGCTCGCATCGTCCATCTCACGGGAAGTACTGCTCCTCGATCCGCACCACCAGGCCGTTCCGGACGACGATCCAGTAGTTCCCGGCCGAACCGTGGTACTGCCCCTCGTACTCGTTCGTGTCGAAACCCTCGACGAACCCGTCGAACTCGCCGCGGACCAGATCCGGGCCGTACCCCCGTAGGACGAAGATCCTCACGTCCGGCGCGACGGGGAGCGTCCGCAGGCGCGGGTTGTCGTTCACGACGTAGTAGTCGTTGGGGACCGGCACCTCGTCGCCGTGCTCGGCCGCAGCCTCGTTCGCCTCGTCGCCCGTGAGGAGGTACGCGAGGTCGAACACGATCTCCGGCACGGTCGGGTCGATCGCGTCGATGTAGCCGAAGTGCCGTCCGTCCTCCAGCTCGGGGGCCGTCGTCGGCGATCCGGTCGAGCTCCCGGACGGAGTGGCGCTCCCGGTAGCGGCCGCGGACGTCCTCGGCGCGGGCTGCTCGCCGTTGCCCGCGCACGCCGTGGATCCGAGCGCGATCACCGCGATCACGAGGATGGCGGTGGCGGGCAGCGGGGTGCGACGGCTCAGGATCGGTCTCCCCTCGGGCCAGGCGTTACTGAGTGTGCCACGCCGTACGCCCTGAGGACGGCCCGGACGCCCCGGAGGTTCCGGTTCGCCCGACAGCATTTAGTGACGCTAATTAGCATCGCGAACTATACTCTGGAGCGTGTCCGAGACGCGAACCGACCTCGACGCCGAGCTCACGACGCGCCTCCGCCTGGGCGTGACGCGGTTGGCACGCAAGCTCCGGCAGCAGGCCGAGCCCGGCATCACGCCGTCCCTGCTGATGGCGCTGTCATCGATCGATCGGCACGGCCGGATCACGATGGGCGAGCTCTGCGCCGTCGAGCAGGTCCAGCCGCCCTCGATGACGCGGATCGTCGCGGCGCTCGTCGAGGCCGGTCTCATCGTGCGCGAGCCCGACCCGGGCGACCGGCGGATCGCGTGGGTGAGCGCCACGCCGGACGGCGTGCGGCTGTTGCAGCGCATCCGCCGCCGCAAGGAGGCGTACCTCTCGAAGCGGCTGCGGTCGTTCGAGCCCCACGAGCTCGCCGTGCTCCAGGAGGCGGTCCCGATCCTGGAACGGCTGGTGGAGGGGGGCCAGTGACGCGGGTAGGGTTGGCGGTCCACCGGACGTTCCATGCGATCGGGCACTCACGCAACTTCCGCCTGTTCTTCATCGGACAGGCCGTCTCCGTCACCGGCACGTGGATGCACAGCGTCGCGTCTGCGTGGCTCGTCCTGCAGATCACGCACAGCGGCGTCGCGCTCGGTATCCAGGCGGCGCTGAACTTCGGGCCGATCCTTCTGCTCGGCGCGTGGGGCGGCGCGCTCGCCGATCGCGGTGACAAGCACCGGATCCTTCTCGGCACACAGGCTGCGTTCGGGATCCTGGCGCTCGCGATGTGGGCGGTCGTCCAGACCGATGTCGTCCAGCTATGGATGGTCTACGGCCTGTCGTTGCTCCAGGGGATCGTGACCGCGGTCGACAACCCCACCCGGCAGAGCTTCTTCGCCGAGATGGTCGAGGAGCGCGACCTGACCAACGCCGTCAGCCTGAACAGCGCGGTCATGACCGGGACGCGGATCGTCGGTCCGGCCCTCGCTGGGCTGCTGATCGCGACGGCCGGGATGGCGCCGGTCTTCCTGGTGAACGCGATCTCCTACCTGGCCGTGATCGCAGGCCTGCTGGTGATGCGCCGGGACGAGCTCCGACGGACGCCGCGCGCCGCCGAGGGCCGCGTGATCCGCGAGGGGTTCCGGTACGCCTGGGAGACGCCGGCCCTGCGGGTGCCGATCGTGCTGATGGCGGTGGTGTTCCTGTTCTCGTTCAACTTCTCCGTGCTGCTGCCGCTGCTGGCCGAACGCGACCTCCACGGCGACGCCGGGACGCTGGGGTCGCTGCTGGCCGTGATGGGCGTCGGGTCGCTGATCGGGGCGCTGGCCGTCGCCGGCCGCGTCCGCCCGACGCCGGAGCGCCTCTCGTGGGCGTCGATCGGGCTCGGGCTCGCCACGCTGCTCGTGGCGTCGGCGCCCTCGCTCTCCCCCGTGCTCGTCGCGCTGATCCCGCTCGGGTTCGTCGGGGTCGTCTTCATGATCACTGGGAACTCGGCGCTCCAGCTGACGGCGCGACCCGATATGCGCGGGCGCGTGATGGCGATCTACGCGATCGTGTTCCTGGGCGGGACGCCGATCGGGGCGCCGATCTCCGGGTGGATCGCGGAGGTCTTCGGCGCGCGGATCGGCCTGGCCTTCGGCGCGGTGATCGCGATCGCCGCGGGCGTGGCCGCGCTGCGCACGCTCGCCGGCAAGCGGCTTCGGCCCGAGCCGGCCGCGGCAGCGGTCCCAGGCGGACTCTCAGGCGTGCCCGCCGACGCCTCGGTCACTTAACTCGACAGCTCGCGGTCCAGACGCCACTGACCGTCGTCGCCGGTCTTCGACACGTCGATGACGGTGCCGTCCTCGAGGGCGAGTCGGAACCGCCTCGAACGCATCCCGTTGCGCTCATCGACCCACGACCTGCGCACGTCGACGCGCTCCTCGACGCCGCCCCACACGACCGCCCGCGGCCATTCCTCCGCCTTGGCGCCCTCGTAGAACCGGAGACGGATCTCGGGCGCCCGCCCGATCCACAGCGGGAGCACCGGGGACCACAGCAGGAAGAGCACGCCGATAAGCGCGACGGTGCCGGCCGCGCCCAGCGCGGGTACCAGCGGGATCGCGAGGAGCGCCGCGATGATCCGCGAGACGTTGTACGCGACGTCGTAGACGGCGAACGCGCGCCCGCGGTAGCCGTCGGGGATCGACTCCTGCACCATCGTGTCGATCGGGATCTTCTTCCACGCGAACGTGAGCCCGACGAAGAAGCTCGCGATCAGCACGGACCACCCGGTGATGTGGGTCGAAACGACCAGCAGCACGGCCGCGCCGGCGAGGAACGCGCCCGCGACGATGCGCTCCTTGCGGAACCGCTCCTCCAGCTTGCCAACCGTCAGGATGCCGGCGAACACGCCGACGCCGCCAGCGCCGATCAGGTTCGAGAACGATCCGACGCCCTCGCCGAACCATTCGCGGAACACCACCAACGACAGGACGAGCACGATCCCCTGGCCCATCTGGTCCAGCGTGATCGAGACGATCGGGCCGACGGCGCGCGGCGTCCGCGCCAGCCGCCGCGCGCCGTCGGCGAACTCCGACGCGATCCTGCGGAGCTGGTCGTCGACGTGGGCCTCCGGCGGGTGGTGCGGCAGCAGGGGATCGCGGATCCGCGAGGCGACCCACGACGCGACGAGCCACATCGCGCCGGCGGCGATCACGACCGGCCCCTCCTCGGCGAGGTAGGCGACCCACCCGCCGACGAACACGCCGAGCAGGAGGGCGACCGTCCCGCCGACCGTCGCCACCGAGTTCGCGATCAGCAGATCCTCGGTCGGGACCATGCGCGGGACGACCGAGACGGCGGTCGCCAGGTAGAACCGGTTGACCGACAGGACCCACAATGCCCCCGCATAGAAGGCGATCGGTGCGTCGACCGGGTCGAACAGCACGAGCCAGACGAGCGCCGCGCGGAGACACGGCGCCGCGACGAGGATCGCGCGCCTGGACCACCGGTCGATGAATACGCCGGTGAACGGGCCGATCACCGAGTAGGGCGCGGACACGATCAGCGTCGCGATGGCGAACCCGGCCTCTGTGCTATGCCGCTCCGGCGAGAACACGACCGAGGACACGAGCGCCACCTGGAACAGCCCGTCCGCGGACTGCGAGATCATCCGGATCGCGAAGAGCCGCCGGAAGTCGAAGCTGCGGAACGCCCCACGCGCCCGGGCGAGCGTGCCTTCCATCGGCGGCGCGGCTACAGGCCGGGCGCGTCGAGGTCCCATAGGACCGCGGGCGTCTCCACGACGCCGAGCGTACTCACCGGAGCGGTCGGCGCCTCGCCGAGCTGCCTACGCCGGCTGCGCGTCGAAGAACGCGGTCCAGTCCGCCGTCTTGCTCGCGCCGTTGCCGAGGATGAACTCCTCCACCATCTCGCGAGCCGCCTCGTCGGTGAACTGCACGGGGGGCGACTTCATGAAGTACGCGCTGGGGCCGATCAGCGGGCCCGAGATGCCTCGGTCGAGTGCGAGCTTGGCGCACCGGAGCGCATCGATCACGATGCCGGCCGAGTTCGGCGAGTCCCACACCTCGAGCTTCAGCTCCACGTTGAGCGGCACGTCGCCGAAGGATTGGCCCTCGAGCCGGATCTGCGCCCACTTGCGGTCCTCGAGCCACGGCACGTGGTCGGACGGGCCGATGTGGATGTTCTCCTTGTCGAGCGGCTTCTCGAGCTGGCTCTGGACCGACTGCGTCTTCGAGCGCTTCTTCGACACGAGCCGCTCGCGCTCGAGCATGTTCATGAAGTCCATGTTGCCGCCGAAGTTCAGCTGGTAGGTCCGGTTCAGCTTGACCCCGCGGTCCTCGAACAGCTTGGCGAGGACGCGGTGCACGATCGTCGCGCCGACCTGGCTCTTGATGTCGTCGCCGACGATCGGGATCCCGGCGTCGGCGAACCGCTTGCCCCACGTCCGGTCCGACGCGATGAACACGGGCAGGCAGTTGACGAGCGCGATCTTCGAGTCGATCGCCGCCTGCGCGTAGTGCTTGGCCGCCTCCTCGCTCCCGACCGGGAGGTATGAGATGAGGACGTCGGCCTCGCTCTCACGGAGCGCCTTGGCGACGTCGACCGGCTCGGCGTCGGATTCCTCGATCACCTCGCGGTAGTACCGGCCGAGCCCGTCGAGCGTCGGTCCGCGCTGCACGGTGACGCCGGTCGGCGGGACGTCGGCGAACCGGATCGTGTTGTTGGGCTCGGAGACGATCGCCTCGGCGACGTCCTTGCCGACCTTCTTGGCGTCGACGTCGAACGCGGCGACGACCTCGACATCTCGCACGTGGTACGGGCCGAGGCGCGTGTGCATCAGGCCGGGGATCCGCTCGTCCTCGGCGGCGTCCCTGTAGTACTCGAGGCCCTGGACGAGCGACGAGGCGCAGTTGCCGACGCCGACGATCGCGATCCGGACGTTGCTCATGTCGTGCGCTCCTTTCGACGAAGTGCTCGGGTCGTCCGGCGCCTCGTGGTCCCGCGTGCCGTGCCGCCCAGGCGTCGTTCGGCGGCGATCAGACCGTCGAGCCAGGCGATGTCGTGCTCGGTGGCGTCGCGTCCGTGCTGCATGATCGAGAGCGTGTAGGTGTCGAAGCGCTCGCGGGTGCCCGCGAGCGACGAGGTGATCGTGGCGAGCCGGTCCTCGAGGAAGGCCCGCCGGCGCTCGAGCAGGCGGATCCGTGTCTCGGGCGCGAGGTACTTGAAGAAGGCGAGCCGGATCCGGAACCGGTTGTCCTCGGAGGTGGCCTCGGCCGCCCCTTCCTCGAGCAGCTGCCGGAACAGCTCCTCGCCGCGCTCGGCGATCCGGTAGACGTTCTTGCGGCGGCCGACCTGTTGCTCGTCGAAGACGCGCTCGACCGCGCCCTGCTGCTCCAGGCGGCGGAGCGTTGGGTACAGCGAGCCGTACGAGACGCGCCAGAACCCGCCGAGCGAGTCGGTCAGGCGCTTCGAGAGCTGGTACCCGTGCATCGCCCGCTCCTTCAGCAGGCCCAGGATCGCGAGCTCCAGCATGCGGTGATGCCCTCCTGCCGTCGGTCCATCGGCGACGATGTATCGCCGACATATATCGTCCCGATATATCTACCCGCTATGAGGCCCGTCCGTCAAACGCTCGGGGACCGCAGGGGGCCGGCGCCGGGCGGCCAGCGCCAGGGCGGCCGCCACGGCCCCGACCAGCCCGCACGCCGCCCACAGGAGGGCGGGCTCTGTGGCGTACGCCATCGTCCCCAGGACGGGGCCGAGCATCCAGGCGACCCCGAACATCCCGCCGAACGCCGACTGGTAGCGCCCACGCGCGTAGGTGGGGGCCCGGTCGGCCGCGACCGTGGAGGCGACCGGCGACTCGATCATCTCGCCGAGGGTCCACACGACCACCATCGCGGCCAGCGCCGGCAGGGTCCGCGCCGCGATGAGCGAGGCGAACGCGAGCCCGATCAGCAGGTGCCCCAGCGCGACGATCCGGAGGCGGTCGCGGTGCTGCGTCCAGGCGATTACCGGGAGCTCGAACGCGACGACCAGCAAGCCGTTCATCGCCTGGAGGATCCCGTACGTCGCCGGCCCATACCCCGACGCGACCACGTGCAGCGGAAGGGTCGAGACGTTCTGCGAGTAGACGGCCGCCGCGAGCAGCGTCGACCCCAGGAACAGCAGGAAGCCGCGATCCGCGACGATCGCACGTCTCGCGTTCGGCAGGTCCGCCTCCTCGTGTCGCGAGGTCCGCGTGCCGTGCGGGATGGCGACGTACGCGAGCACGCCGAACGTGACCGACGTCAGCGCGTCGCCGACGAACAGGAACGAGAAGTTCCGCTCGGCGAGCAGCCCGCCGAGCGCCAGCCCGCAGGCCCATCCCAGGTTCACCGCAAGACGCCAGAGCGTGAACGCCGTGACGCGGCGCTCGGGAGGGAGCAGGTCCGCGATCAGCGCCGCGGCGGCGGGCCGGTACATCTCGCCCAGGAACCCGAGGGCGAGCATCAACGGGTAGATCTGCGCGAGGCTCGTCGCCCGCCAGAGGACCAGCGTCAACGTGCCGGCCGAGATCATCGACAGCACGATCGGGTTGCGGCGGCCGAACCGGTCGGCGACCAGACCACCGACCCCCTGTGACAGCAGTCCCCCCAACCCATACGCCGCGATCGCGAAGCCAGCCTCGGGCGGTCCGTACCCCCGTCTCGTCAGGTACAGCGTGATGAATGGCAGCACGAAGGTACCGAGCCGATTGACGAACGATCCCGCGAAGAGCACCCACGCCTGCGGAGGGATCGAGCGGAGGTTCTCCCGAAGAGTGGGCTGGCTCGCGCGGCTCATGGTGGCGGCGGCCATCCTCTCGCATACATCGATCGGCAGGCGGGTACGTGGGGCACGCGATGGACGACCGGCTGAGTGCTGTCGCCACCCTTTCGGTCGAGGCGAGGGCGGAACTCGGACCCGACCTTGGCTGGCTCGTGCGCGCGGTGTGGCCGCGTGCGCTGATCCGTCTGGACGAGGCCGCACCCCCCGGCTTCCGCACGGCGGAGGTCTTCGAGGTGATCCCGAGCGCGTCGCGACCACGCGTCCTGGTCCCGGTCCACGAAGACGCGCTCATCGTGGCCGCCCTGCGAGGGGTGAACGACGGCATGGGGACCCTCGGGCGTCGGCGTGGCGCGATCAGGTCCCGTTCGGCGGCGAGGGCGTCGGGACGCTTCCCGGAGCTCGTCGTCGCGTTCTCCGGCGACCCGCGGCCGCTCGAGCTCCCGACGCAGGTGCTGCGCGA
The DNA here is from genome assembly GCA_035463715.1 of Actinomycetota bacterium. Taxonomy (GTDB): domain Bacteria; phylum Actinomycetota; class UBA4738; order UBA4738; family HRBIN12; genus DATHSY01. The sequence continues at coordinate 13,936 of DATHSY010000062.1, forward strand.
CGTCCTTGGGCGACCCGACGTCCAGGCCGCGTACTCGTTCGGTCCGGCCTGCGCCAACCGCAAGCCGGTCGTGCAGGCGTTGACGCTCGACGGCCAGGTCCTCGCGTTCGCCAAGCTTGGGTGGAACGAACGGATCGACTCGATCCTCGAGAACGAGGCCCGCACCCTACGCCGGCTCGCCTTGTACCGACCCGCCTCCTTCGCGACGCCGCGGCTGATCGACCAGGTCAGATGGGGCGACGGACGGGTGAT
>DATHSY010000063.1:0-4151 GCA_035463715.1 Actinomycetota bacterium
GACCCGCGCAAGGAGGTCCCGGCGGCGCCGCTGTCGGCCTCGTCCTGAGCCGGGCCTCGTCCTGAGCCGGGAAGGTCGGATACCTCCCGGAGGGGTAGCCTTTGGACCATGCAGGCTCGTCGCGCCCTACGTCCCATCGCCCTTGCGGCGGCGCTGGCCCTCGGGCTGGCGGCGTGCACCCCGGGCGCGGACGATGAACGTCCCGCCCCTGCCGCCGCCGTCGCCGATGACGGGGCCGAGGTCCGGGCCGACTTCCCCACACCCTCCGGCGGCTTCGCGACGGGCCGGGACGCCGTGGTCGAGGTCGTCGACCGCGTGCTGCCGGCAGTCGTCAACGTGGTCAGCACGACCTCGGGGGGCGAAGGCGAGGGGACCGGCTTCATCGTGCGGTCGGACGGGATCGTCGTGACGAACTTCCACGTAGTGCAGAACGCGACGGACGTCCAGGTCCTGACGTCGGACGAGGAACCGGACCGGTACGACGCGCGCGTGATCGGCGGCGACGTCGCAGCCGATCTGGCGGTCCTCGACATCGACGCCGAAGACCTGCCGACGGTCCCGCTCGGAGATTCGGGCTCGCTACGGCTCGGCGAGCAGGTCGTCGCGATCGGGTACGCGCTCGGGTTCGCGGGAGGGCCGTCGGTGACGACCGGCATCGTCTCCTCCCTGACCCGGCGGATCTCGGTGTCCGGCTGTCCCGAGCAGGATTGCCCCAACGGCGAACGTGTGTACTCCCACCTGATCCAGACCGACGCCGCGATCAACCCGGGCAACTCGGGCGGTCCACTGGTCGACCTGGCAGGGCGCGTCGTCGGGATCAATACCGCGGGGGTTCGCGCGGCATCGGCGGAGAACGTCGGGTTCGCGATCCAGATCGACTTCGCGCGACCCATCATCCTCGACGCGGCGGACAACCCGAACGAGCCCGTCGCGTACCTAGGCGTACAGAGCGGCGACGCGTCCGACGCTGCGCTGCGGTTCCAGCTCCAGTTCGAGCCACCCGTCGAGCGCGGCGCGTTGATCAGGTTCGTCGCCCCCGGCCAGCCCGCGGATCGGGCCGGGATCGACGTGCGCGATATCATCGTCGGATTCGACGGCGAGCAGATCGACGGCTGGGGATCGCTCGGCGAGGCGATCCGATCGCACGAACCGGGCGACCGCGTCGACGTCGAGGTGGTTCACCCCGACGGCAGCCGAGATACCTTGTCGGTGACGCTCGGCGTCAACCCCGTCGCGCTCCCGTAGCCGGGCGTTCCGGCCCGGATGCCCTGCGCTAGCCTTGGCGTCGTGAGCGCGCCGTTCGAGCCGGGGGAGCGTGTCCTGCTGATCGACCAGCGCGGCCGCCGGTACCTTTTCCGGCTGTCGCCGGGCGAGGTGTGGCACTCGCACGGCGGCGCGCTTCCGCACGACCTGATCCTCGGCTCGGACGAGGGGACGCGGGTCCACTCGGCCTCGGGGATGTGGTTCCTCTGCTTCCGCCCCACGCTTGCCGACTTCGTCCTCAAGATGCCCCGAGGCGCCCAGGTCGTCTACCCGAAGGACATCGGGGCGATCCTGGTCGAGACCGACGTCCATCCCGGCGCACGGGTGCTGGAGGCGGGGACGGGCTCGGGCGCGCTCACGATCGCGCTGACGCGCGCAGTCGGCCCTGAGGGCCGGGTGGTCTCGTACGAGCTCCGCCCCGAGTTCCACCAGAAGGCGGCGCGGAACGTGGAGACGTTCTTCGGGAAGACGCCGGGCCATCTCGAGCTCCGGGAAGGCGACGTCCGAGAGGTGGTGGCCACCGGGGAGCGCTTCGACCGGGTCGTCCTCGACCTGCCCGAACCCGGGCCTGTGGTCGACGCGGTCGCGGCCGCGCTCGACCCGGGGACGATCGTGTGCACGTACGTCCCCACGACGATCCAGATCCAGGAGGTCGTGCGGTCGCTGCGCGCCGCCGGGTTCGAGCAGGTCGAGACGTTCGAGATCCTGCGTCGGAGCTGGCACGTGGGAGACCGCAGCGTCCGTCCGGATCATCGGATGGTCGCGCATACCGGCTTCATCACGGTGGGCCGCCGAACGTCCGGTCCCTCCGTTCCGCCCGAGCCCACGTAGTCCACGCCTCCGTATCCATCATCAAGAGCCCGGCCAGGGAGATGCCCGCAAAGTAAAGGTCCGGCCGGGATCGGCCGAACCAACACGAACCGATCAGGACCGCTCCGGTCCTGTTGTCGCGGGAGGCGAGGATATACTCGCGTCCACGCGGGGGGAGGTACGGCGATGCCCGAGACGGATCCACGCGAGCAGCAGGAGCGCTACGAGAAGCAGATCCACGAGCTCCAGACCCAGGTGCGGTTCCTGGAGGACGAGGTCGCGCTCCTTCGCCGGCGTCTCACGAACGCGCCGCGGCAGGTCAAGATCCTCGAGGAGAAGCTGCTCGAGTCGCGCAACGACCTCACGCGCGCCCTGGCGCAGAACGAGAAGCTCGCAACGGCGCTCAAAGCCGAACGCGACCGGATCGAGGGTCTCCGCGAGGAGGTCGAGAAGCTCTCGCAGCCGCCGGCGAGCTTCGGCGTCTACCTCGCATCCAACGACGACGGATCGGTCGACGTCTTCACCGCCGGCCGGAAGATGCGCGTCAACGTCGCGCCCGAGCTCGAGACCGAGCGGCTCCGTCGCGGCGCCGAGGTGATCCTCAACGAGGCGCTCAACGTCGTCGAGGTGCTCCAGCCCGACCGCGCCGGCGAGGTCATGACGGTCAAGGATCGGCTCGGCGAGGACCGGGTCGTCGTGATCGGGCGCGGCGATGAGGAGATCGTCGCCAACCTGTCTGCCGCCCTGCGCGAGGAGCAGATCCGCGCCGGCGACCCTCTGCTGATCGACCCGCGGTCGATGGTCGCGATCGAGCGGCTGCCCAAGGAGGAGGTCGAGGAGCTCGTCCTCGAGGAGATCCCCGACGTCTCGTACGAGGACATCGGGGGGCTTGAGGGCCAGATCGAGGCGATCCGCGACGCGGTCGAGCTGCCGTTCCTGTACGCCGAGCTGTTCGCGGAGCACCAGCTCGAACCGCCCAAGGGCGTCCTGCTCTACGGCCCGCCCGGTTGCGGCAAGACGCTGATCGCGAAGGCCGTCGCCAAGTCGCTCGCGGACAAGGTGAAGGAGCGTACCGGCCGCGAGGACGCGCATTCGTACTTCCTGAACGTCAAGGGGCCCGAGCTGCTGAACAAGTACGTCGGCGAGACCGAGCGTCAGATCCGGCAGATCTTCCAGCGCGCGAAGGAACGCAGCGAGGAGGGCCTGCCGGTGATCGTGTTCTTCGACGAGATGGACTCGATCTTCCGCACCCGCGGCTCCGGGATCTCGAGCGACGTCGAGTCGACGATCGTGCCGCAGCTGCTGTCAGAGCTCGACGGCGTCGAGACCCTCAAGAACGTCATCGTGATCGGCGCCTCGAACCGCGAGGACCTGATCGACCCGGCGATCCTGCGCCCCGGCCGCCTCGACGTGAAGATCAAGATCGAGCGACCCGATGCCCAGCAGGCCACCGACATCATGACCAAGTACCTGAACCCCACCGTCCCGATCCACCCCGAGGACGTCGAGCGCGCCGGCGACATGAGGGCCGCGGTCGCCCGGATGATCCAACAGACCGTGGATCGGATGTACGCGGCCTCCGAGGAGAACCGGTTCCTCGAGGTCACCTACGCGTCCGGCGACAAGGAGATCCTGTACTTCAAGGACTTCAACTCCGGTGCGATGATCGAGAACATCGTCCGCCGCGCGAAGAAGGAAGCGATCAAGCGCTTCCTGTCGACCGGCGAGAAGGGGATCAAGCAGGAGGATCTGCTGCACGCGATCCGCGACGAGTTCAAGGAGAACGAGGACCTGCCGAACACGACGAACCCCGACGACTGGGCGCGGATCTCCGGCAAGAAGGGCGAGCGGATCGTCTACGTCCGCACGCTGCTCGGCGACGGGATCGGCAGCGAGGGACGGCAGGTCGAACGGATCAGCGCGGGCCAGTACCTGTAATCTCTGCAGATGGCCATCCCCAAGGTCGTCGGGACCGAGACCGAGTACGGGATCTCGGCGGTCGGATCGCCGGACTTCAACCCCGTCCTGTCCTCGTCGCTGCTCATCAGTACGTTCGCGGGGGCCCTGCGACGGATCCG
>DATHSY010000064.1:0-9679 GCA_035463715.1 Actinomycetota bacterium
GGAGTCGAGCCCGAGCAGCGCGATCACCTTCAGGACGTTGATGAACTCGTCGCCCAGGCCGTACTTGAACGTCACGCGGCCCGCGTCGATCCAGCGCGGGATCAGCAGCACCTCTTCGTGCTCGACGTTCACGCACTCGACGGGTCCGATCCCCTCGGGGAACTCGAACACCTCGGGCTCCGAGAACAGCTCCGTGGTGAACCAGCCGCGGTCCCTCTCCCAGACGATCGGCGGGTTCAGCGTCTCCTCGATCGTCGTCCAGATCGAGAAGTTCGGCGCGAACCCGTACCCATCGATCTGGAGGTTGGCGCCGTCACGCACGCCGATCTCGTCGATCCGGTCGAACAGGTGCTTGTTCGCGTACGCGGCGAACACGTCGGCCAGGCCCGGCTCGACGCCCATCCCGACCAGCGCGAGCTGGCCGCGTTCCTCCCACTGCTTCGTCCGCTCGAACTGGTAGTCGCCGAGCTTCACGTGCGTCTGGTGGAACGGCTCGGTCGGGTGCCGCTTGGACAGCGACATCGCCATGTCCATGTACGTCACACCGGACTCGAAGCACGCTTCGAAGATCGCCTCGTTGAAGTTCGGGTCGACGGCGTTCATCACCAGGTCGACCTGGTGGCGTCGCGCGAGCTCGGCGACCTGGACGCGGTCGCCGGCATCGATCCGCTCGATCGGGAACCGGGCCCCGTCGCCGAGCCGCGACTGGACCTCGCGCGCCCGGTCGAGGTTGTAGTCGGCGAGGACCAGCCGTTCCAGCCACGGACGCTTCCGCGCGATCACGGCGATCGCCTCGCCGACGCCACCCACACCGACGAGCAGGACCTTCACGCGGGCACCCCCTGTGCGAGCTTCGCGGGGAGCCTACCGGAAGCGCACGAGGACCGATGGTACGGGGCTCGACGCTAGAGGAACGGCATGTAGTAGCCGAGCTCCCATTCGGTCGGTTGGGCGACCTCCGGCTCGGAGACCGCCGCGACGTACCGGTCCCACTCGGCGCGTTTCAACGTGGCGAAGGCGTGCACGAACTCCTGGCCGAGGGCCTCGCCGAGCTCCTTGTCGGCCTCGAGCGCGTCCACGGCTTCACGCAGGTTCGCCGGCACGTGGACCTGCGTGTTGACGTCGCCGCCGACCGGCTGCGCGTCGGGGAGCGGCAGGTCCTGCTCGACGCCGAACCGGGTCGTGTGCAGCAGTACCGCTGCCGCCAGGTACGGGTTCACCGCGCCGTCCGGCACGCGGTTCTCAAGACGCGTCGTGGGTCCGCGGTCGGGCGAGATCCGGATCGCGACCGTCCGGTCGTCGTGGCCCCAGTTCGCCCAGTAGCCGTTCATCATGTCGGGCAGCAGGCGTTTGTACGCGTTCACGGTCGGGGCGAGGATCGCGGCAGAGCCCTCGTGGTGCGCGAGCATGCCCGCCATCGCCCGACGCGCGAGCGTCGACAGCCCGTCGGGCTGGGATCCGTCGAACAACGCGTTGTTGCCGTGCTTGTCCAGGAAGCTGATGTTCACGTGGAGCCCGTTGCCGCCGCGGTCGGCGAACGGCCGGCCCATGAACGTCGCGCGGTGACCGTTCCGCAGGGCGACCTCGTGCGCGAGCACCCGGAACAGGAAGGCGTCGTCGCACGCACCGATCGCGTCGCGGTAGCGGATGTTGATCTCGAACTGCGCGTCGTCGAACTCGGTGCACCAGGCTTCGATGTCGAGGTCGCACGCGGCGGCGGTATCGACGATCTCGGTGACGATCCCGTCGGGGTCGACGGCCATGCCGGTGCCGTAGACGCGTGAGGCCGGAGTGTCGATCGAGACCCACCGGCCGCTCCCGTCGCGCGTCATGAGGTAGAACTCGAACTCGAACGCGACCTGCGGCTCGAGCCCCTTCTCTCGCCACGCGTCGACCGCCTGCCGGAGGAGGTGCCGCGGATCGACCCAGACGGGCTCGTGCCGGTGGAACAGGTCCCCGACGCCGACCACCGTCTCCGGTTCCCATCCGGGACGCAGCGACGACGGATCGAGCCTGGCCTCGAAGTCCGGGAGGCCGACGTCGAACGCCATCCGCGGGATGTTGAGGATCTCGCGGTCGAACGTCAGGGGGAACGTGGCCAGGCAGAAGTTCGCCTTCCCGCGTTCTGACCAGTCGCCATAGAGGTACTTGCCGCGCTCGATCCCGTGCAGGTCCGACCAGAGCAGGCGGAGACGCTTGCCGTCCGTGTCCATCGGGTCTCCTTCGGTGCCGAACGACGCTGTGCCGCAGGATAGCCCGGGGCCGCAGCTTCGGTAAACGGCGGTAGCGTTGCGCGGGTGGCGTTCGACCTGCTGCTCGAGACCGACAGGCTTCGGCTGCGGCCCCTCACACCGCGCGACGCCGATGCGCTCGTGGGGGTGCTCGGCGACGGCGAGACGATGAAGTGGTATCCGGCGCCGTTCGACCGGGACGGAGTCGGCCAGTGGATCGTGCGCGCGCTCGAGAGCTACGCCACGAACGGCTTCGGGCTGCTCGCGATCGAGGAGCGTTCGACCGGGGCGTTCCTCGGCGACTGCGGCCCCACGATCCAGTTCGTCGATGGCGAGCCGCACGTCGAGCTCGGCTGGCACGTCCGCCGCGACCGGTGGGGCGAGGGGATCGCGACCGAAGGCGGTGCCGCGTGTCGCGACTGGTGTTTCGAGACGCTCGCCACCGACCACCTGATCTCGCTGATCCGCCCGGAGAATCGCCAGTCCTGGCGCGTCGCCGAGAAGCTCGGCTTCACGATCTGGAGGCAGACCGAGCGGGCGGGCTACCGGCATTTCGTCTACCGGCTCGACCGCCCGCCGTAGACCGCATCCAGGCGAGCGGAGCATAGATATCATGCTCGGATGCCGGTCGATCGCTCGTACATCGATGACAACGCACGACAGCTCGAGCGTCTCCGTGTCCTCGTCCAACGCCTGGGAGAAGACGAGCTCCGAGCGTACGTGAACGATCACTGGACGGTCGCCGGCGTCCTCGGCCACATCGCCTTCTGGGACGGTCGGGCGCTCGCGCTCGCCGACAAGCTCGAACGAGGCGTCGCGTTCTCGCTCTCCGACACCGAGCCGGAGGACGTCGACTGGATCAACGATGCGTCACGTCCGCTGATCCATGCCGTCCCGCCACTCGAGCTCGCCCGGCTGGCGGTGCGCATCGCGGAGCAGACGGATGCTCGGATGACGGGGCTGCCAGCCGAGCGGGTCTGGCCGAACGATCCAGACAGCCCGCTCAATGCGCTGCGCGCCGGGCATCGGGGCGAGCACCTCGACGAGATCGAGGCGGTGCTCGGAGCACCGCGGTCGTGACCTAATCCTTCCGAGGCGGGCGGATGCCTCGGAACTCCCAGTCGCCGCCCATCGCCGTCGAGACGACCTCCTCGGAATCGCTCGGCTGAGCGCCGACGTCGTCGCGGACCGGCACGTCGCCCTCGACGATCCGGTTCGAGAGGGTGCCGAGACCCTCGACCACGACCTCGACGACGTCGCCGGGTTCGACGGGCCGTGAGTGGGCCGGTGTGCCGGAGAGGATCACGTCGCCGGGCTCGAGCGTGATCGTCCGGGCGAGATCGGCGACGAGGTAGTGCATGTCCCAGACCATCTCGTCGGTCGTCGCGTCCTGGCGGACCTCGCCGTTCACCAGCGTTCGGATCCGCCTCCCATGGAAGTCCCAGTCGTCCACGATCCCGGGCCCGATCGGGCACAGCGTGTCGGAGCCCTTCACGCGCAGCATCGATCCCGCGTCGGTGCCGCGGAAGTCGTGGAGCCCGAAGTCGTTCGCGATCGTGTACCCGGCGATGTACCCTTCGGCCTCCTCCTGCGAGATGTGACGGCACTCGCGTCCGATCACGATCGCGATCTCGCCCTCGTAGTTCAGGTACCGGCATCGCGGCGGCCGTACGACGTCGCCACCGTGGTGGTTCAACGCGCTGATCGGCTTGTGGAAGTACGTCGGCGCGGGCGGGAGCGTCGCCTGGAACTCCTTCACGCGGCTCTCGTAGTTGAGGTGGATGCAGACGATCTTGGTCGGCCGGCACGGCGGTAGGTGATATGCCGCGGCGAGCGGGATCTTGCGCGTGTCGGTGGCGACGCCGTAACCGCCCTCGACGACGACGGTCGTCGGCAGGCTGTCCATCAGGACCCGGCGCGTCTCCATGGCTCGCTAGTATGCAGCGCATGCCCCAACCCAAGGGCTTCATGCCGCCGCTGTCGCCCGAGGGGCGCGCCTCGATCCTGCCGCCGCCGCCCTGGCACTACTCGGGCGACCTCCTGACGATCGAGTTCCGGACCGATCCGGCCGCCGTGGAGGAGCTGCTGCCCGATCCGCTCGACCCGGCGCCCGAAGACCCGGGCGCGGTCGCGCTGATCTTCGCGGACTGGCAGTCGTGCAGCGATTCGTTCGAGGAGCTCGAGGATCCGGTCCGCTCCCAGTACAAGGAGGCGTTCGTCGTCGTTCGCTGCTCGTACCGCGACGAGCTGTACTCACGGTGCGTGTACATCTGGGTCGACAAGGACTTCGCGCTCGTGCGCGGCTGGCACCAGGGATATCCGAAGAAGCTCGGATCGGTCTGGATCACGCGACCGGTCCGGTACGGCAGGGCGGGGCCGCGGCTCGAGCCGGGCGGGCGGTTCGGCGCGAGCGTCGCCGTGATGGACCGGCGGATCGTCGACGCGCGGTTCACGGTCACGGGGCCGTCGGAGACCAACGGGTTCGTGAACGCGCTGCCGATGTTGCATCACCGGTTCTTCCCGTCGATCGAGGACCCGGCGTCGCGTTCGCTCGACGAGCTCGTGACGATGAAGAGCTACGACTGGGAGGGCTCCGAGGTCTGGCAGGGTGACGCCGAGCTCACCTTCTACGACTCGCCGGTCGAGGAGCTCACCCGGATCGCACCGCGCGAGATGATCGGCGCGTATCACCGCAGCGTCGGCGTGACCTGGGGCCAGGGCTGGGTCCTGGACCGGCGGTAGGGTCTTCGGCGTGCGGCTGGTTCGCTTCCGCTTCGGCGATCGCATCGCGACGGGTGCCGTCGAGACCGGCTCCGACGCCGTCCGCGTCCTGCAGGGCACCTTCTTCGAGGACCCCATCCCGACGCGCGAGGAGGTCCCGCTCGACGACGTGCGGCTGCTTGCCCCGGTGCTTCCTTCGAAAGTCGTCTGCCTCGCCAAGAACTACGTGGCGCACGCGGCGGAGTTCGGCGGCGACGTGCCGGAGGAGCCGCTCACGTTCCTGAAGCCGTCGACGAGCGTGATCGGGCCGGGCGACCCGATCCCGCTGCTGCCGATCAGCCGGCGGGTCGATTACGAGGGTGAGCTCGCGGTCGTCATCGGAAGACTCGCACGCCGCGTTCGCACCGAGGACGCGTTCCGGTATGTGCTCGGGTACACGTGCGGCAATGACGTGAGCCTCCGAGATCTCCAGGCGAAGGACGGCCAGTGGACCCGCGCGAAGGGCTTCGACGGCTCCTGCCCGCTCGGCCCGTGGGTCGAGACCGAGCTCGATCCCAACGATGTGCGGATCGAGACCCGGGTGAACGGCGAGACCCGCCAGTTCGCGACGACTGCCGACATGGTGTTCGGCGTCGGGACGATCCTGGAGTTCATCACCACGTTCATGACGCTCCTGCCCGGCGACGTGATCATGACCGGGACCCCGGAGGGCGTCGGCAAGCTCGAGCCCGGGGACCGGGTCGAGGTCGAGATCGACGGGATCGGCGTGTTGACCAACATCGCGCAGGCGGCATCGTGAACGACCATGTCCGCACGCGGTTCGCGCCGGCGCCGAGCGGGTCGTTGCACGTGGGCAACGTCCGCACGGGCCTCTTCAGCTGGCTCTGGGCGCGGCACAACGGCGGCGCGTTCATCCTCCGCGTCGAGGACACCGACGCCAGCCGCGTCACGGAGGAGGCGGTCCACGGTGTGATCGAGTCGCTGCGGTGGCTCGGGATCGAGTGGGAGGAGGGTCCCGATGTCGGCGGTCCGCACCAGCCGTACCGTCAGTCGCAGCGATCGCTCGTCTACCGCGAGCAGGTCGACCGGCTGCTGACGCGGGGCGACGCGTACCCCTGCTACTGCACGCCGGAGGAGCTCGAGGAGCGGCGCCAGCTGTCGCTCGCGCAGGGACGAGCGCCCGGGTACGACGGGCGCTGCCGGAACCTCACGGCGGAGGAGCGCGAGGCCTTCGAGAGGCAGGGCCGTGCGGCCGCGATCCGCTTCCGGATGCCGGATGAGGAACAGTCCGTCCACGATCTCGTGAAAGGCGAGGTTCGGTGGGCGCCGGGCCAGCTCCAGGACTTCGTGCTGATGCGCTCCGACGGGACCCCCACGTTCCTGCTGGCGGTCGCCGTCGACGACATGCTGATGGGCGTCACGCATGTCGTCCGCGGCGACGATCTGCTGACCGCCGCGCCGCGCAACGCGCGTGTGATCGAGGCCCTCGGCGGAACGCCGCCTGCGTACGCGCACGTCCCGCAGGTGAACGGCCCCGACGGTCGGCCGCTGTCCAAGCGGCACGGCTCGACGTCGATCGAATCGTTCCGCGAACAGGGGTTCCTCCCCGAGGCGCTGATGAACTACCTCGCGCTCCTCGGGTGGTCGAAGGACGAGAGGACGACGTTCCTCACGAAGCAGGAGCTGATCGGGTCGTTCGACCTCGACCGGGTCTCGAGCAACCCGGCCGCGTTCGACGTGCAGAAGCTCGAGTGGATGAACAACCACTACATCCAGCGGCTCGACGACGACGACCTCGCCGCTCGGTGCCTGCATTTCCTGAGCGAGGCCGGCGTCCTGCCGGATCTGTCGGTGCTGCGGCGCGCGATGCCGCTCGTGAAGGAGCGCATGAAGCGTCTGACCGAGTCGGTCGAGCTCCTGCGGTTCCTGTTCACCGACGACGTCACGCCGAACGAGCAGGCCGGCGAGCTGATCGCCCGGGCGCCCGAGGGCTACCTCTCGACGGCCGCGGACCGCCTCGAGCGGGTCGAGCCGTGGAGCGAGGAGGCTATCCACCGAGCCCTCGACGAGGTCGCGACCGCTGCCGGGCTCAACCGCACGAAGGGGTGGCAGCCGATCCGAGCGGCGGTGACGGGTTCGAACGTCTCGCCACCGCTCCCGGGCTCGCTCGAGCTGCTCGGTCGCGAGGCTACGGTCGCACGGCTGCGAAAGGCCGCCACGCGCGCCGGCTAGCTCAGAGCCTCAATCCCGGACGACGGTGTTCGGGAAGTCCTCGACCCGGACGATGTCCAGCAGCCTTCGGACCTCGCCGGTCGGATGCGCGAGCACGAGGTCGCCCTGCGGCAGCGCCCGTGCGGCGCGGAGGAACGCCCGGATCCCCTGGCTGTCCACGAACGACAGCTCGGCGCACTCGAGCACGACGTCGCCCGGCGACCCGCACAGCGGCTCCAGGCGCTCCAGCAGTCCCGGCGCGGTGAGCATGTCCAGCTCGCCCCGCAGGCGCAGGGTCCGCTCGGACCCCTCCACGTCCTCGATGTCCAGCACCGGCACCTCCGTTCGCCGGGAAGCGTAGTCGCGGCCGACCCGGGCTGGAAGGCACCCAGGGTCACCCTCGACACATCTCGACGCCCTCGATACCCTGGCCGTGCCCCCGCGGCGCCGGCCGCTACGACGTGCGCTGCATGCTCGCCACGGCCCGGAGGAGGCGCGTGAGCCGACCGACAGCCGAGTGGTCCGAGTTCCGCATCCTGACCAGGCCCTCGCCGCTAAGGACGGTCGCGGGCGTGGTGGTCGCCGTGGTCGGACCCCTCCTCGGCGTCCTCGCTGTGAAGGCGACGGGCCTCGAGTTCGAGGCGCTGCCCTTCGTCTTCATGATCCTGCTCGCGACGCTGATCGGCCGCCGCATCGCCGGAGTCGTCGCGGTCGTGCTGTCGGTGCTCCTGCTCGACGTGTACGTCCTGCCGCCGAGAGGGCTCGGGCTGACCACGGACGACGCGTGGGCGCTCGGCAGCTTCGCCGCGCTGATGCTCGTCACCGCGCAGCTGATCGCGTGGCTCGACGACGTCGTCGCACGCGAGCGCGCGGCCCGAACCGACCTGGCCCTGATGGTCGACCTCGGCGACGCCCTCGCCGACGCGGCAGATCTCGATTCCTCCACGACGCGTGCCGCCGAGCTGTTGGCAGACCGGATCGCCGACGACGTCGTCGTCCACCTCGCCGAGGAGAACCGGATCCGGACGGCTGCCGTCTCTTCGCGCGACGAGCAGACGCGGGAGCTCCTCGTCGCCACCGAGCCGCCGGCGGTTGGGTCCCGCGTCGGTGTCGCGAAGGTCGTCGCGACCGGCGCGACCGAGGTCTACGGGTCGACCGATACCGAACGTGCGCGCCGGATCGCGGAGCGGGACAAGCAGTTCGAGGCGCTCGTGATCGGAGGCGCGACGTCGGTCGTGATCGTGCCGCTGCGCGCCCGCGGCCGGACGGTGGGTGGGTTGACGCTCGCTCGGCGCCCGCCCCGCGGGTCGTTCACGCGCGGTGAGCTCGCGCTGGCCGAGCAGGTCGCCGACCGCGTCGCGCTCGTCGCCGACAACCGGACGCTCGTCGAGAGCGAGCGCCGGACGGCCCGGCTGAACGCCGTGCTCCAGGACCTCACGGCCGCGCTTTCGGGCGCCGCGACCGTCGACGAGGTCGCGCGGACCGTCGTCCGTCAGGGCGTCTCCGCGGTCGGCGCGACGTCGGGCGTCTTCTGCATCCGCCGTGACGAGGACAGCGTCGAGATGACGGAGTCGTATGGATCTGACCGGGGACTGATCGGCGGGTACGGGACGTTCTCGCTGTCGGCGCCGATGCCGATGTCCGAGGCGATGCGGACGACGCGCCCGGTGATCGTCCGAGACCTGCGGGAGCGCGATGACCGGTATCCGGCGCTCCGGAAGCTGTCCAACGACGAGGACCACTCGCTCGTCTGCCTGCCGCTCGTCTCGCGCGGGCGGGCGGTCGGCGGTCTCGTGCTGAGCTTCGCACCTCCCCGGATCTTCCGCTCGTGGGAGATCGCGTTCTTCCAGGCGGTCGCGTACCAGGCGGCCCAGGCGCTCGATCGCGCGCAGCTGTACGTGGGCGAGCGGCTCACGCGTGCCGACGCCGAGGCCAACGCCGAGCGCCTCGAGCGGCTGCTGATGGTCGCGTACCGGCTGTCGCGCGCGTGGGACAGGAGCGGCATCGCCGCCGCGATCGTCCAGGGCGGGATCCGCGCCGCCGGTGCGAACGCCGCGATCCTTCAGCTCCTGGACGAGGACGCCGGTGAGCTCGTTCTCGAGACGTACGAGGGGTATCCGCAGGAGCTGATCTCGAACTTCTCGCGGGTCCCGCTGTCCGCGCGGTTCGCCTCGACCGAGGCGGCGCGCTCCGGGCACGCGGTCTGGATCGGTGGCGCCGAGGACTGGGAGCAGCTGTTCCCGGAGGGCTACCGCGCCATGGTCGACCGCGGGCAGGTCCCCTTCGCGACGGCGTTCCTGCCCCTGCTGGTCGCGGGCCGGAGGCTCGGCGTCGTGTCGATCGGATTCGAGCGCGAACGACGGTTCGCTGAGGAGGAGAAGGACTTCCTGCTCACGTTCGCAGGCCTCTGCGCGCAGGCGCTACAGGGCACGCTGCTGCTCGAGGATCGCGAGGAGGCCAAGGCCGAAGCCGAGCGCGCCCGCGACCGGGTCGCGTTCCTGAGCGAGGCGACGAGG
>DATHSY010000065.1:0-3677 GCA_035463715.1 Actinomycetota bacterium
AGGCAGACAGCGAGGCGACCCGCTTGGCGATGGCCGACTTACGGTTGGCCGCCTGGTTCTTGTGGATGACGCCCTTGCTGACAGCCTTGTCCAGCTGACGCGAGGCGTCACGCAGCAGCGCGGTGGCCGTCTCGACGTTGCCCGCCTCGCTCGCCTCGTTGAGCTTGCGGATCGCCGTCTTCAGCGACGACTTGACCGACTTGTTACGCAGCCGGGCCTTTTCGTTCTGCCGGTTGCGCTTGATCTGGGACTTGATGTTCGCCATGGACACGCGAGTGTACCAGCGCGAACGCGCCGGCCCGAGGCAGGCCGGCGCCCGTACGATAGGCGGGCGTGACCGAGACCTCCCACATCCGCAACTTCTGCATCGTGGCGCACATCGACCACGGCAAGTCCACGCTGGCCGACCGGCTGCTCGAGCTCACGCACGCCGTCGCGGCACGGGACATGCGGGACCAGTACCTGGACAAGATGGATCTGGAACGCGAACGCGGGATCACGATCAAGGCTCAGGCGGTCCGGCTGACGCACCAGACGGGCGGCCGGACCTACGAGCTGAACCTGATCGACACACCAGGCCACGTCGACTTCACCTACGAGGTGTCCCGGTCACTAGCCGCCTGCGAGGGTGCGGTCCTGCTGGTCGATGCCGCGCAGGGCATCGAGGCGCAGACCCTCGCGAACTTCCATCTGGCGCGCGACGCCGGACTTGTGATCATCCCCGCCCTGAACAAGATCGATCTGCCGGCCGCGGATCCCGGCGAGGTGGGCCGTGAGCTCGCCGAGCTGACCGGGGTCGATCCCTCGCAGGTGCTCCGCGTCTCTGCGAAGACGGGCGAGGGTGTGCTGGGCCTGCTCGAGGCGGTGATCGCCCGCGTCCCAGCGCCGGAGGGTTCCCGCGAGGACCCGCTCCGCACTTTGATCTTCGACTCGAGCTTCGACCCGTACCGCGGCGTCGTCGCGTACCTCCGGGTCAAGGACGGGACCCTCACGACGCGCGAACGCCTGCGCTCGCTCGCCACCGGCCTTCAGTGGGAGGCTGAAGAGGCCGGCATCTTCGCGCCCGAGGCCACGCCGGTGCCGCACCTGGACGCCGGCGAGGTCGGCTACCTGGTGACGGGCCTGAAGGACGTGCATCAGGTCAAGGTCGGCGACACGCTGACCGCCGCCGGACGTCACGGCGCGCACGAGCCGCTGCCCGGCTACCGGGAGCCGCTGCCGATGGTGTGGTCGGGGCTGTTCCCCGCCGAGGGAGGCGACTACGGCGAGCTGCGCGACGCGCTCGACCGGCTGAAGCTGAACGACGCGGCCCTGCACTACGAGCCGGAGACGTCACAGGCCCTCGGGTTCGGCTTCCGGTGCGGGTTCCTGGGGCTGTTGCACATGGACATCGTGAAGGAGCGGTTGGAACGGGAGTTCGGACTGGAGCTGATCGCGACCGCGCCGAACGTGGAGTTCCACGTGATCCGCGGCGACGAGACGATCGTGGTGCACAACCCCAGCGAGATGCCGGTAGCCGGGACGTACGACCGCGTCGACGAGCCGACCGTCCTCGCGACGATCATCACGCCGAGCGAGTACCTCGGTCCGGTCCTGGAGCTGTGCCAGGCACGCCGCGGCGAGATGCTCGACATCAGGTACCTGTCGCCCGAGCGCGCCGAGGTCCACTACCACCTGCCGCTCGCGGAGATCATCTTCGACTTCTTCGATCAGCTGAAATCGCGCACCCGCGGGTACGCCTCGCTCGACTACGAGCCCGCCGGCTACGAAACGAGCGACCTCGTTCGCGTTGATGTCCTGCTCCACGGCGAACCGGTCGACGCATTCAGCAGCGTGGTCCACCGCGAGAAGGCGTATCAGTACGGCCGGCGGATGGTCGAGCGGCTGAAGGAGCTGATCCCGCGGCAGCTGTTCGACGTCGCGATCCAGGCGACGATCGGGTCTCGGATCGTCGCGCGCGAGACCGTCAAGGCCAAACGCAAGGACGTCCTGGCGAAGTGCTACGGCGGCGACATCACTCGTAAGCGAAAGCTCCTCGAGCAGCAGAAGAAGGGGAAGGCGCGGCTCAGGCGCGTCGGCAAGGTCGACGTGCCGCAGGAGGCGTTCATCGCGGCGCTGAAGCTCGACGGCGGGACCCCGGCGGGGGCGAGATCGTGACGGCCGGCCTGTACGTCCACGTGCCGTTCTGCCTGACGCGATGCGGCTACTGCGACTTCAACGCGTACGCCGGCCTCGGGCATCTCGCGCCGCGCTATCTCCGAGCGCTGCTCGCCGAGGCCGACCTCGCGGCGCCGCCGTGGGCGGGGGAGGAGGTCGTGAGCGTCTTCCTGGGCGGCGGCACGCCGACCACGATGGAGGTCGCGGACCTGAAGTCGCTGCTGGTGTGGCTCCGAGACCGGTTCGAGGTTACGGCCGACGCCGAGGTCACGATCGAGGCGAACCCGGACACGCTGGACCCGGCGAAGCTGGATGGCCTGCTCGCCGCGGGTTACTCGCGGCTGTCGATGGGAGCGCAGTCGTTCGACCCCTCGGTGCTCGCGGCTCTCGAGCGCGTGCACTCGCCGGCGTCGGTCCGGCGCGCACTCTCGCAGGCGCGAGCCGCCGGTTTCGAGAACGTGAACGTGGACCTGATCTACGGCGCGCACGGCGAGACGCTCGAGTCGTGGGAGCGAACGCTCCGCGAGGCGATCGAGCTGGACCCCGAGCACATCTCCGCGTACGCGCTCACGATCGAGCTGTCGACGCCGCTCGGGCGCCAGGTCCAGTCGGGAGCCGTCCCCGCGCCGGACGGTGACCTCCAGGCCGACATGTTCTGCCTCGCGTGCGAGCTGCTTCGGGAGATCGGCTACTCGCACTACGAGGTCTCGAACTGGGCGAAACCGGGGTTCGAGTGCGTCCACAACCTCGGGTACTGGGAGCGCCGCCCGTACGTGGGTCTCGGCGCGGGCGCGCATTCGTACCGGGACGATCGACGCTGGTGGAACACACGCCCGCCCGAGGAGTACATGACCCGCGTCGAAGCGGGCGAGCTTCCGGTGGGCGGTGAGGAACGGCTCGAGCCGACCGACGCCTACCTCGAGGAGGTGTTCCTCCGGCTACGGATCCTGGAAGGTGTGCCCACCTCGTGGGTGGAGGACGAGAAGGCGGAGCCGTTCGTCGAGAGCGGTCTGCTCGAACGACGGAACGGGACGCTCGTGCCGACCGAGCGAGGCATGCTGCTCCTCAACGAGCTCGTGCTGGCACTCGTCGGCTGATCGTCGACGTCCGCTCGCGGCCGCCTCCGGCCGCCGAACCGGTGCCCGGTCTTAGCAGTCGGCAGGGGTGAGTGCTAAAACATATATCTCGTGATCGCAGACCCGTTCGAACTTGGCCCGCGCAAGCTCGGCGTCCTCCGGGCGATCGTGGAGGAGTACGTCCGCACCGGGGAGCCGGTGGGCAGCGAGACGATCGTGGATCGGGCCGGGCTTGGGGTGTCGTCGGCGACGATCCGCAACGAGATGGCCGCGCTCGAGGAGCTCGGGTACCTGACGCACCCGCACACGAGCGCCGGCCGGATCCCGACCGACCTCGGCTACCGCCGGTACGTCGACACCTTGCCGCCGGGCGGACGGCTCCGGGATCCGCAGCGGCGCGCGATCGCCGGGTTCTTCGCCGAGGCGATGATCGACCTCGAGGAG
>DATHSY010000066.1:0-2464 GCA_035463715.1 Actinomycetota bacterium
GGGACCGGGCCAGCACGGGCGACGGCCTGCTCACCGCGGTGCGTTTCCTGTCGCTCGCGGCCGCGACCGGGCGCACGGTCCGAGAGCTCGCGTCGGTGATGAGGCGCTACCCGCAGCGCATGATCAACGTCGACGTGGCCGATCGCTCGGTCGCCCAGGCCGACGACGTGTGTCGGGCGGTCGCCGAGTCGGAGGCGTCGCTTGGGCTCGAGGGGCGCGTGCTCGTGCGCGCATCGGGGACCGAGCCGCTCGTGCGCGTGATGGTCGAGGCCGAGACCGAGGAGCAGGCTCGCCGGCACGCAGAGGCGATCGCCGAGCGCGCCCGACGCGCGCTCGGCTAGTCCGAACGGCCGAGGACCGAGCTCGTTCCCGCTGCTAGGCTCGGTTTCCATGTGCGGGATCGTCGGCTACGTCGGGCACGACGACGCGCTCCCGATCGTCCTTGACGGGTTGCGTCGTCTCGAGTATCGCGGCTACGACTCGGCCGGCGTCGCGACGATCGACGGCGGTCTCTCGATCGTGAAGCGGGCCGGCAAGCTGTCCGAGCTCGAGTCGGTCCTTGACGGCGGGGAGCGGCCCGGCGGCACGATCGGCATGGGCCACACGCGGTGGGCGACCCACGGCGAGCCGAACGATGTCAACGCTCACCCGCACACCGACTGCGACGGCCGGATCGCCGTGATCCACAACGGCATCATCGAGAACTTCGCCGAGCTGCGCGCCGGCCTCGAAAAGCGCGGTCACCGCCTCGTGTCCGACACGGATACCGAGTGCGTCGCGCACCTGCTCGAGGAGCGGTTCGATGGGCGCGACCTCGTCGGCGCCGTCCGATCGGTCGTGCGGGAGCTGGAAGGCGCGTACGCGATGGTGGTGCTGTCGCTCGACCGGCCCGACGAGCTGGTCGGCGTCCGCGTATCGTCGCCGCTCGTCGTCGGGATGTGGGACGACGGCGAGGCGATGCTCGCGTCCGACATCCCCGCGCTGCTCGAGCGGGGCCGGGGCGACGGCGAGCGCCCGACGATCTTCCCGGTCGAGGAGGGCCGTCTGGTGTCGATCTCCCGCGACGGCGTCGCGATGCTCGACCTGGACGGCAACCCGGTCGAGATGCGTCCGCTCCAGGTCGACTGGGACGTCACGCGCGCGCAGAAGGGCGGGTTCGACGACTTCATGCTCAAGGAGATCCACGACCAACCGGATGCCGTCCGCGACACGCTGGTCGGCCGCGTCGGCACCAACGGCCTGCTCTCGCTCGACGAGCTGCACGTCCCGACGGACGTCCTGCGTGAGGTCGACAAGGTCTTCGTGATCGCGTGCGGCACCGCGTTCCATGCCGGTCTGGTCGCGAAGTACGCGATCGAGCACTGGACGCGGCTGCCGGTCGAGATCGAGATCGCGAGCGAGTTCCGCTACCGCGACCCGGTCCTCGGACCCGACACCCTGACGCTCGCGGTCTCGCAGTCGGGTGAGACGATCGACACGCTCGAGGCGATGCGCCACGCGCGCCGGCAGGGCTCGCAGGTGATCGCCGTGACGAACACCGTCGGCTCGTCGCTCTCGCGCGAGGCCGACGGCGTGCTGTACACGCACGCGGGTCCGGAGATCGGCGTGGCGGCGACCAAGACGTTCGCGACGCAGATGGTCGCGCTGCACCTCGTGTCGCTGTACCTCGCGCAGGTGCGGGGGACGATGTTCCCGGAGGAGATCGCCGACGTCGTCGCGCGGATGCGCGAGCTCCCCGGCCAGATCCGTCGCGTGCTCGCGCTCGACGAACAGATCCGCGGCCTCGCCGAGCGGTACCACGACCGTGCAGACGTCCTGTTCATCGGCCGGCACACGGGTTACCCCGTCGCGCTCGAGGGGGCGCTGAAGCTGAAGGAGATCAGCTACGTCCATGCCGAGGGCTACCCCGCAGGGGAGCTCAAGCACGGTCCGATCGCCCTGATCGAGCCCGGAGTCCCGGTCGTCGCCGTCGCGACCGAGTGCCACGTCTACCAGAAGATGCTCTCGAACATCCAGGAGGTCCGCGCCCGCGGGGCCGCGGTCCTGGCCGTCGCGACCGAGGGCGACGAGCGGATCGGCGACCTCGCCGAGGACGTGCTGTTCGTGCCGCGCACGCCGGAGCTGCTCGCGCCGGTCGTGGTGGTCGTGCCGCTCCAGCTGTTCGCGTACCACGTCGCGAAGCTGCGCGGCGCCGATGTCGACCAGCCGCGGAACCTGGCCAAGAGCGTCACGGTCGAGTGACGGGGTGGCCCGCCCGTCGGCGGTCTACCCTATGGCCGTGGAGATCGTCGGGCTCGGCGTCGACATCTGCGAGATCGGGCGGATGGAGCGGGCACTCACCAGGCACCCGACGATGCGCGAACGCGTCTTCACCGCCGAGGAGCGTGCGTACTGCGACGGCCGCGCCCGTCCGGCGGAGAGCTACGCGGGACGGTTCGCGGCACGCGAGGCGGTGATCAAGGCG
>DATHSY010000067.1:0-4513 GCA_035463715.1 Actinomycetota bacterium
GGCAGGATCGACATGCACGGCTTCGGCGCGAGCTACCGCCTCCGATACCTCGACATCGCCCCGGACGTCTACGCCGGCTACTACAACGAGATCTCGAACGGGATCCTCTGGTTCGTCAACCACTACCTCTGGGACACGCCACGGGCGCCGTCCTTCGACTCGTCGACGGACTTCGCATGGGACCGGTACGTCGAGGTCAACCGCGCGTTCGCGCAGGCGCTGGCCGAGGAAGCGGAGTCGTTCGACACGGAGCCGGTGTTCCTGATCCAGGACTACCAGCTGTGCCTGGTGCCGCGGATGCTCCGGGAGCTGCGTCCCGCGGCGCTGATCGCGCACTTCTCCCACACGTCGATCGCCGGGAACACCTACATCCGGATCCTGCCCGCGAAGGTCCGCGAGGGCGTGCTCCGCGGGATGCTCGGCGCCGACGTCCTCGGATTCCATTCCGAGCAGTGGGCCGACAACTTCATCTCGTCGGCACGCTCGCTATCCGGCGTACGCGCCGACCTGGCACGGTCCCGCGTGATGGCCGAGGGCCGGCAGGTCGCGGTCAGGATCCACCCGATCTCGGTCGAGGCCGGACCGATGCGGGAGACCGCCGCGACGCCGGAGTTGGCCAGGCTCCGCAAGCGCCTGAACCAGTGGCGCGGGGACCGGCGGCTGATCCTGCGTGTCGATCGGCTCGAGCTGACCAAGAACATCGTGCGCGGATTCCAGGCTTACGAGCTGCTCCTGCGTCGGTATCCCGCGTGGCGCGGCCGCGTCGTCTTCCTCGCGATGCTTTCGCCGTCTCGCATGGACATCCCCGAGTACCGCGAGTACGCGGAGCAGTGCTTCGCCGAGGCGACCCGGATCAACGAGGAGCTCGGCGAACGCGATTGGCAACCGATCGAGGTGCGCGTGAAGGAGGATTACCTCGGGGCTCTGGCGGCGTACGGGCTGTACGACGTGCTGTTCGTGAACCCGGTCTTCGACGGGATGAACCTCGTCGCGATGGAGGGGCCGCTGCTGAACCGGCGAGGCGGCGTGCTGGTCCTCTCGCGCAACGCGGGGGCGTACTTCAGGCTCGGCCGGTACGCGATCCCGGTGAACCCGTTCGACTGCACGGAGATGGCGGATGCCCTCAACACCGCGCTCGAGATGCCGCACGACGAACGCACGCGCCGCGCCCGCGGGCTCTCGCGGCTGGTGCTCGCGAACCCTCCGGAGCGGTGGGTGCGCAGCCAGCTCGAGGATCTCGAGCGCGTGCGCCTGCGCCGCACGGCTCAGGCGAGCTGACGCAGCAGCTCGACCGACTAGACGAAGTCGGTCCCGAGGTAGATCGCGAGATCGAGGCTGGCGGGGACGTCGAAGTCGGGCTGCATCCGTTCGATCTTCACGTCCGTGAGACCCCTCTTCGCGAAGAAGTCCGTCACGAGCGCCTCGGCGGACGCCTCGTCCTCGTCCGTCCGGTAGAAGATCGTCGTCTCGTTGACCGGCTTCGACGGCGTATCGCCGACGGCCGCATCCGGGATGCGGTAGCCCGGCTTCTTCGACAGCTGCGTCGCCGTCGTGCCGGCGAGGCCGGTCACGGATGTACCGTTGTAGATACCGACCACGACCTTGGTGGCCGGCTCTGTCGTCTTGTCGCCGTCCGGCTGCTGCTGCTGCTGGGTCCCCGTTGGGCTCGGGCTCCCGCTCACCGAAGGTGAGCCGCTGGTGCGAGGCAGCGAGTCGGCCGAGCCTTCGGGGAACGCCTGGTCGATCAGCATGACGCCCCCGACGACCAGGACGACGATGATCGCGAACCGCACGGCGCTCGTTCCCACAGCCAGGCGCTCCCGTTGTCCGTGAAGTTGTCCGTGATGGCCGGGGCCATCCTATCGGGCCAAACGTCGGACAGAACGGCCCCGCCCAAAGGGCACGCTCAGACGGCCAGGGAGCGGATCTTGCGGACCGCGACGGTCACGGCCGCCAGCTCGCTCGCTTCCTCGAGAGCGAGCGAGCGCATGAAACGGGTGAGCCTCGCGAACGGCTCGGAGCTCGACGCGAGGAACGCGTCGAGCGCCTCGTCGACCGGCGCGCCGGGTGCGAGACCGAGCACGCGCTCGGCGAGCTCACCACGCAACAGGTGGAGATCGTCCTCGATCGCCTGGATCGCCCACCGGTGCCACCTGCTCGCGGCCGGGACGTCGCGCAGCCGCGCCTCGAGCCAGTCCACGTACAGCGCCTCGCCGACCAGGACGAAAGCGCGGGCGACGTCCTGGATCGACCTTCCCGTCCGTTCGGAGACGGCGATCACGTTCGGGCCGTGCACGAGCAACTGCTGGTAGGCATGGCGCCGAGCGACCTCCTCGGGGATCCCCTCGTCGATCAGGCGCCAGGCCGTCCGCTCGCGTTCGTGCGCCATCGTGTCGGATGCAACGTGTGAGGCGATCGCGTCCAGGCGGCGGAAGCGGTCCTGCGCCGCGTCGATCGCGCGACCGAGCTGGCCCGGGGCGTTCGCGAGGTACCAGCGGGCAACGCCCTCCACGAGTCGGTCGATGCCCGCCATCAGCTCGTCGAGCACGCGCGGCTGCACCGACCCGACGAGTGCCTCGACCGACTCCCACCGCTCGACGGCGTCGGTGACGTCGCGGGCGATCCGGTACGCACGGACGACGTCCGAGGCCTCGGCGCCGGTCTCTGTCACCAGCCGCGAGACGAACGTGACGCCCTGCGAGTTGACGACGTCGTTCGCCACGAGCGTCGCGATCAGCTCGCGGCTCAACGGATGGTCGGGCAGCAGGTGCGCGAACTGGTCCACGACAGCCGGAGGGAAGTAGGCCCGCAGGTCCCGCGCCAGGTACTGCGAGTCGGGGAGCGAGGACCCGAGCAGCTCCGCCTTCAGGTGACGCTTCGCGTACGCGAGCAGGACCGCCAGCTCCGGCCGGGTCAAGCCCCGGCCGCCACGGCGCCGTTCGCCCATCTCGTCCGACGAGGGCAGCGCCTCCAGCCGCCGGTCGAGGCCGACGCCCGCCTCGAGACCCTGCATCAGGTCCTCGTATGCCTCCATCCGTGCGGCGGAATGGTCGGCCTCCTGCGAGAGGATCTGCGCCTGGAGGAAGTTGTCGTACAGCACATGGCGCACCACGTCCTGCTCGACGTCGTGGAGCAGCCGGTTGCGGTCCTCCAGCGTGAGCTCGCCCCGCTGGATCGCGAGGCCGAGCAGGATCTTCAGGTTGACCTCGTGATCCGAGCAGTCCACGCCGCCCGAGTTGTCGATGAAGTCGGTGTTGATGCGGCGGCCGGTCAGCGCGTACTCGATCCGCCCCCGCTGGGTGAACCCGAGGTTCCCGCCCTCGGCGACCACCCGGGCCCGGACCTCACGGCCGTCGACGCGCAGGTTGTCGTTGACCCGGTCGCCGGCGTCCGCGTGCGACTCGGTCGACGCCTTCACGTAGGTCCCGATGCCGCCGTTCCACAGCAGGTCGACGGGCGCGCGGAGGACCGCGCCGATCACCTCGTCGGGGGTGAGCGACTCGCCGTCCACACCCAGCGCACCCCGTGCCTCCGGCGAGAGCGGCATCGCCTTCGCGCTCCGCGGCCAGACGCCGCCGCCCGTCGAGATCTTCGAGCGGTCGTAGTCGTCCCACGAGGAGCCCGGCTTGTCGAACAGCCGCCTCCGTTCGGCGAACCCGACGGCGGGGTTCGGATTGGGGTCGATGAAGACGTGCCGGTGGTCGAAGGCCGCGACCAGGCAGATCTGGTCCGAAAGCAACATCCCGTTGCCGAACACGTCCCCCGACATGTCGCCGATGCCCACGACCGTGATCGGCTGCGCGTGCGGATCGGTCCCCATCTCGCGGAAGTGCCGTTTGACCGACTCCCACGCGCCGCGTGCGGTGATCCCGAGCTTCTTGTGGTCGTAGCCCGTCGATCCGCCCGACGCGAACGCGTCTCCCAGCCAGAACCCGTACTCGGCCGCAACCTCGTTCGCCGTGTCCGAAAGCGTCGCGGTGCCCTTGTCCGCCGCGACGACCAGGTACGGGTCGTCCTCGTCGAGGATCACGACGTCCGGCGGGTGGACCACCTTGCCGTCATCGAGATCGTCGGTCACGTCGAGCAGTCCGCGGATGAACGTGACGTACTCGCGCGTGACCTCCTGCTTGAGTGCGGCGGGGTCGGCGATCGACCGCTTCAGCACGAACCCGCCCTTGGACCCGGTCGGCACGATGACCGCGTTCTTCACCATCTGCGCCTTCATGAGCCCGAGGACCTCCGTGCGGAAGTCCTGCCGCCGGTCCGACCAGCGGATGCCGCCACGGGCCACCTTGCCGCCCCGCAGGTGCACGCCCTCCACCTCGGTGGAGTAGACGAAGATCTCGTACAGCGGCACCGGCTCCGGCATCTCCGGCACGTCCGCCGAGCGGAACTTGAACGAGATCGACCGCGCGCCCGGACGGAACGCGTTCGTCCGCACCGTGGCGCGGATCAGAGCCAGGTGGTTGCGCAGGATCCGGTCCTGTTCGAGCGACGTCACGGCGTCGAGCTC
>DATHSY010000068.1:0-8744 GCA_035463715.1 Actinomycetota bacterium
CTGCGGCTGCGTTTCCACACGCAGACGGCCGGCGTCTCGCTGACCGCCCAGCAGCCGATGAACAACGTCGTACGGACCGCGATCGAGGCCCTGGCCGCGGTCCTGGGTGGGACGCAGTCGCTGCACACGAACGCGCTCGACGAGGTGCTCGCGCTGCCGACCGAGGAGGCCGCGAAGCTCGCGCTGCGGACGCAGCAGATCCTCGCGTACGAGACCGGCGTGACCAACGTGATCGACCCGCTCGGGGGTTCGTGGTTCGTCGAGTCGCTCACCGACCGGATGGAGCAGCTCGCCGAGGAGGAGTTCGCGCGGATCGAGCGGATGGGGTCCGGAGGGATGCTCGAAGGCGTGCTGGCCGGGATCGAAGCGGGCTACTTCCAGCAGGAGATCGCGGAGTCCGCGTTCCTCGAGCAGCAACGCTACGAGAAGGGGCGCCTGGTCAAGGTCGGCGTGACCGATTTCGTCGAGCACGACGGGTCGCCGATCGACGTCCTGGTGATCGGGCCTGAGGTCGAGCGGGAGCAGGCCGGGCGGGTCGCCGACCTCCGCGCGGAGCGCGACGCCGACGCGGCCCGAGCCGCCCTCACACGGCTCACCGAAGCGGCCCGAGGCGACGACAACCTCGTGGAACCGCTCGTCGACTGCGCACGGGCGATGTGCACCGAGGGCGAGATCGTGTCGGCGCTCCGCGAGGTGTTCGGGTCGTACGAGGAGACCCCCCGCTTCTGACATCACGCGGCAGTTGCAACGACTTGCAACTGTCGGGTAGCCTGAGGCGCGTGAGACGCTTCGGGATGGCCCTCGCCCTGGTCACGGCGCTCGTCGCCACGGCGTGTTCTGGTTCGGGCGGAGGGCGCGAGCGGGAGGGGATCCAGGTGGTCACGACGGTCTCCCCGATCACGAACATCGTCCAGAACGTCGCGGGCGACCTCGTCGAGACGACCGGGATCGTGCCGGAGGGGACGAACAGCCACACCTTCGCGCCGGCCCCGTCGGACGCACGGGCGATGGCCGAGGCCGACATCGTCTTCATCAACGGTCTTCATCTGGAGGAGCCGACGCGCGAGCTCGCGGAGGCCAACGTCGGCGAGGGCGTCGAGATCGTCGAGCTCGGCGCCGAGACGATCACGCCCGACGAGTACATCTACGACTTCTCGTTCCCCGAGGCGAACGGCGACCCGAACCCGCACCTGTGGACCAACCCGCCCTACGCGCTGCGGTTCGCCGAGATCGTCGCGGACGAGCTCTCCGGCTTGGATCCGAACAACGTGGGTGCGTACGAGGCCAACCTCGATCGGTTCCGCGAACGGATCGACGAGCTCGATGGGGCCGTGCGTGAGGTGACCGAGACCGTTCCGGAGCAGAACCGGAAGCTGCTCACCTACCACGATTCGTTCCCGTACTTCGCCAGGGAGTACGGTTGGGACGTGATCGGCGCGATCCAGCCTGCCGACTTCGCCGAACCCACGCCGCAGGAGGTCGCGAGGCTGATCGACCAGATCCGCGAGGAGGACGTCCCGGCGATCTTCGGCTCGGAGGTATTCCCGAGCCCCGTGTTGGAGCAGATCGCGGCCGAGACGGGCGCCGAGTACGTCGACGACCTCAGGGACGACGACCTGCCCGGCGGGAACGGCGATCCCGACCACAGCTACCTCGGGCTGATGGTGTTCGACTTCCGTACCTTCATGGGAGCGCTCGGCGGCGACGTGTCGGCGTTCGACGCGATCGACGTGACGAACATCGCGCCCGGAACGACGACCACCTATCGCACGTGAGCGATCTCGTCCGCCTCGAGAAGGTAACGGTCCGGTACGGCCGCGAGCCCGTGCTGATCAACGTCGACCTCATCGTCGACGAGGGCGACTTCACCGGTGTCGTCGGTCCGAGCGGGAGCGGCAAGACGACCCTGCTCAAGGCGATCGCGGGAACGGTCCGGCCGATCGCCGGACACGTCCTGCGGGACCGCGACGCGGCCGTCGGATACGTGCCACAGGTCGAGACGGTGAACTGGTACTTCCCGATCACGGTCCGGGAGGCGGTCCTGATGGCGCGGATCGGCGGCCGTGTCGTCCCGTGGCCGTCGCGCGACGACGTCCGCGACGCCGAGGCGGTGCTCGAGCGGCTGGGCCTCGGCGGCCTCGCCGGGCGGCACATCCGGGAGCTTTCGGGCGGTCAGCAGCAGCGGGTGTTCATCGCGCGGGCGCTGCTGCGGCGGCCGAAGCTGCTGCTGCTGGACGAGCCGACCTCGGGGGTGGACGTCCGGACCCGGCACGACGTCATGCACCTGATCCACGAGCTGCATCACGATGGCCTGGCGATCCTGCTGACGACCCACGACCTCAACGGCATCGCGGCGCACCTGCCGAACCTGATCTGCCTGAACCGCGAGGTGATCGCGACCGGCCGCCCGAACGACGTGGTGACGCCGTCGGTGCTCGAGCGGACCTACGGGGCGCCCCTGGAGGTGCTCCAGCACGGCGGCATGCCGGTCGTCGTCGATCGGATCCCCGGCCTCGAGCCGGCCGGCGCCGAGGTCATCCCGCTCCGGGAGGGGCATCATGAGCACCCTGCTTGATCCGTTCGGCTACGACTTCTTCGTCAACGCGCTGCTCGTCGCGACGCTCGCCGGCGCGCTCTGCGGGCTGATCGGGGTCTACGTCGTCCTCCGGGGGATGAGCTACATCGGCCACGGGCTGTCCCATGCGATCTTCGGAGGCGCGGTCGCGGCATACGCGCTCGACGTGAGCTATTACCTGGGCGCGGGTGTGTGGGGTCTGGTGTCGGCGCTGCTCGTCCAACAGGTCGCTCGCCGGCGGACGATCGGCGCGGACGCCGCGATCGGCGTCGTCACCTCGTCGAGCTTCGCGGTCGGCATCGTGATCATCTCGGTGATCGGGACGTTCACCCAGAACCTCGAGGCCGCGCTGTTCGGCGACGTGCTCGGCGTCACGGTGCCGGACGTCGTGGCCGTGGGTGCGGTCACGCTCTTCGCCGCCGGCGTCGTCTTCTTCCGCTACCGGGAGCTCCTGTTCGCCACGTTCGATCCGGAGGTGGCCGAGGTGTCGGGTGTGAACCTCGCGGCGACGGACACGCTGCTCGCGCTCACGCTGTCCGCGCTGATCACGGTGTCGATGAACGTGCTCGGCGTGACGCTGATCGCGGCGATGCTCGTCATCCCGGCGGTGATCGGTCGCCTGCTGACCGACAGCTTCTCCCGGATGCTCGCGATCTCGGTGGGCGTCGGGACCGTGTCGGGGGCGACGGGCGTCTACCTGTCGTACCACCTCGACTGGCCGTCGGGTCCCTCGGTGGTGCTGACAGCCGCCCTCATCTTCGCCGTGGCCTACGTGTTCTCCGCCGCGCGGCGTCGCGCCATCCCCGAGGCGGCGCTCGACGCGCACGCCGGCTGAGTCCGCTTCAGCGCGCGTCGCGGCCGCACTCGCCGCAGAGACCCGAGATCGCGAAGTGCGTCAGGTCGGGCGCGAAGTCGTGGCGGCGCCGGATCAGGTCCTCGAGCTCTCGCGTCTCGCGCGTCGACAGGTCTTCCTCGGCGCCGCAGCCGGAGCACGTGAGGTGGACGTGGGCGGCCTCCTCGGCCCGGTGGTACTCGGCGCCGCCCTCCAGGTGCGCGTGGGCGAGGACGCCGACCTCCTCCAGCATCGTCAGCGTCCGGTAGACCGTCGACGCATTGACGCCGGGCATGTCGCCCTGGATCGTCCGAGCCAACGCCGCGGGGGAGATGTGCCCGTTCGTCCGCATGATCTCGGTCACGATCGCGCGCCGTTGGGGCGTCATGCGCAGGCCGCGCCGGCGGAGGAGGTCGAACACGTCGTCGGTCTGCAGGATGCCCACCGCGGCGATGGTAGCAGCCGGTTGCAGGTGCAAGGGATGGCGCTACGACGGCGGCGGGATCCCGAGCGCCCTGGCCGCCCAGGCAAGCGCGACACGCGCCTGGCCGCGCTGCAGCGGGCGGACGGTCGGAGCCGTGGGGATCGGCGGCCGGGCCGCGTGGGAGACGAAGTAGCCGGCGGCCGCGGCAGCGAACCCCTCGGCGCCCTCCGGAAGGATCTCGTCCGGTCGCGGACCGCCCTCGCCGTGCAGGCTCGGCAGCCAGAACGCTACGTCGGCCACCGGGTTGCCGACGCAGGCCCAGTTCCAGTCGACGAGCAGCGGCCGGTCCCCGGCGAAGCACACGTTGTCGCTCCGCACGTCGAAGTGCAGCAGTGCATCGCCCGCCAGCGGGACGGCCTCGGCGGCTCGGTGGAGCGCGGGGAGATGCTCATCGAGCCACGCGGCGCCGAACAGGCCGAGCCCCAACGCCGCATCACGCTCACGTTCGACCTCCGCCCAGCCGTCGCGCAGCCCGGGGTGGTCGTCGCCCGCCCGCGGGAGGCCGTCCGGTGGCGGCGTGGACGCGACCTCTCCGAGGCAGGCGAGCACCGCCTCGATCCGCCCGGTCGTCCATGGCGGCGGCCAGTCGCCGGCGGAGACGTCCTCGATCGCCAGCACGGGACGATGTCCGTCGTCGTACCAACCGAGATACGCCGGCATGAAGCTCGCCCCGCGCAGGACGGAATACATCAGGTGCTCGTCGCGCAGCCAGCTCGCCGTCGCGTCGTCGGTTGCGATCTTGAGGAACGCCGTCCGGCCGTCGTCGAGGCTCACGACCCACCGGCTCGCTGGGGTGTTCCCGCCGGCGGTGATCGCCTGCCACTCGACGGGCCGCGCGCGGAGCTTCTTGAGGGCTCGCGTGGCGTTCGCGACGTCGGTCTCGGTCGGTCGCATCGTCGCCGAAGGGTACCGGGCTCGTAGCATCGAGGCGTGAGCGTCGCGGTCGTCGGTGCTTCGGGTGCGATCGGGCGCGCCGCGGTCCGGGCGTTCGCGCGGGCCGATCCCGACGTCCGCGCGGTCGTCGGCCGGGCAGAGATCGCGCCGGAGCTCCGCGAGGCGGGTGCGAGGGTCGCCATCGGCGACCTCGACGATGACGAAGACGACGCGCTGCCCGCGTCGGTGTTCGGCGCGGATTCGGTCTGCCTGCTGGCCGGCGGACCGGACGACGATCCGACCGAGCCGACGAACGTCGCAGCCGTGGCCCGGATCCTCGGGGTGGCGAGGCGCGCCGGCGTCCGCCGCGTCCTGTTCGTCTCTGACCCCGGGGCGGACGCTGTCTCGCCGAACCCGCACCTCCGTGCGGAGGCAGCCGCCGAGGAGGCGATACGGCGCTCGGGACTCGAGTTCGCGATCGTCCGAACGAGCTGTGTCTACGGCGTCGGCGGCGGTGCGTGGTTCGAGCTGGTCGTGGCCGGCGCGACGCAGCTGCCACCGGTGGTCGTCGGCGATCCGTCCCGGATCGTCGCGCCCGTGTTCGCCGGCGACGTGGCAGATGTTCTGCTCGCTGCCGACGACCGTGCGGAGCCGATCGGCGGCACGTGGGCGGTGCAGGGGCCGGACCGCGTCACGATCGGCGGGCTCGTCGCGGCGCTGTCCGGTACCGACGCCGAGCCCCGGGCCGTCGGTGCGGATCCCGCGCAGGTCGAACGGCTGCTCGGACGGCCGGTTTCCGAGGCCGCCGTCGAGGTCTTGACCGGCTCGTGGCCGGCCGACGCGCCCGACGCGGCGATCGAGTTCGGCGTCAGGCTCACGCGGCTGGCCGAGGGCGTCCGCAGGATCGCCGCGGCTGCCCGTCTGGAAGGATAGGCGCTGTGGACTGGACAGCCGGGTCGGAGCAGCCGGGCGATGGCTGAGTTCGTCCGCGTCGAACGCGACGGCCCGGTCGCGACGATCCGTATCGACCGCCCACCCGCGAACGCGCTTTCGGAACAGGTCGGGCTCGAGCTGTGGGACGCGGCCCGCGAGGTGACCGACGTCGGCGCCCGCGCAACGGTCGTGTGGGGCGGCGAGCGGCTCTTCTCGGCCGGCGCCGACATCAAGGCGATGGCGACGATGGGGCCGCACGAGATCGCGGGCTCGGTCGGCGCGCTCGAGGGCGCGCTCCGTCACCTGGAGGCCGTTCCGTCCCCGGTGATCGCCGCGATCAACGGGGTGGCGCTCGGGGGCGGGTGCGAGGTCGCGATGGCGTGTGACTTCCGGTTCGCCGCCGAGGACGCGACGCTCGGCCAGCCCGAGGTGAAGCTCGGGGTCATGCCGGGCGCGGGCGGTACCCAGCGACTGCCCCAGCTGATCGGCGTGCAGCGGGCCCGGGAGCTGATCTTCTCGGGGCGTCCGGTGCACGCGCAGGAGGCGCTCGCGATCGGCCTGATCGACCGCATCCTGCCCGCCTCCGACGTGTATCCGGCGGCGCTGGACGAGGCCCGGCGGCTGGCCGAGGGTCCCACGGCCGCCTACCGTGGGATCAAGCTGGCGCTGCTCGCGTGGGCGCAGCGCGGACAGGGGTCGGGTCTGGACGAGGAGCGCGACCAGTTCCGGGAGCTGTTCGCGACCGAGGATCAGAAGGAGGGCATGCGGGCGTTCCTCGAGAAGCGCGAGCCACGCTTCATCGGACGCTAGCTGCGGGAAGGACGACCACGTGAAGGTGAGGCAGGCGACACCGGATGACGTTCCGGCCCTGGTGGCGCTGTTCCAGGAGCTGGACCGGATGCAGAGCGACTGGCGCGTGTTCACGCCGCGGCCCGGGTTCTACGACGAGGTCGGCGACAAGTACCGCGAGTCGATCGAGAAGCAGAACGCCGTCGTGCTGGTCGCCGAGGACGACGCCGAGGTCGTCGGGATGGCGTACGGGGAGGTCCGGGTGCCATCCAGGTTCTCCGACGAGCGGGCCCTGGAGCTGTCGGGTGTGGTCGTGCGCTCCGGGTTCCGCGGGCGCGGCGTCGGCCGGGAGCTGGTTCACGAGGCCGCCCGGTTCGCGCAGGAGCGGGACGTCGAGTGGATCGAGCTCAAGACCTTCGCCCCCAACCAGGGGGCGATGGAGTTCTGGGAAACGCTCGGCTTCACGCCCCGGGTCGTACAGCTGACCCAGACCACGGACGCCCTGCTGGAGACGCTCGACTCCGAGCCCTGACCAGGCCCGACGCCGGGTGGTCGGACGCGCGCGGGCCCGGAACCCGATGCCCCGCTCGCCCCGTCACACGAACGTAACGTCGCTCAGGGAACCGGGAGGGAACGAATCCGAGCCCCTGAGCGTTCCGTACCTCTGATGAGGCACGTCGTGTCGGTGGGTGGTCGGGAAGAGGGTGCGATGTCGGACGATGCGTTTCGGGGAGCGAGGGTCCGTGACCTGCCCAAGGCCAACCGGACCTATCCCAGCGGACGCGTGTGCGCGGCCGCTGGGTGCGGGACCAAGCTGTCGGTCTACAACCGCTGGGACTTCTGCTGGCAACACGAGCCGGTTCACGATTACGTCCCGCGCGGCAAGCGCAAGCGGCGAAGCGATCGCGAGGCCGCGTAGTTCGACGTAGCCGACTGCACCGCGGTTCAAGACGAGGGCCCGCGGAACCGATGTTTGCTGCAAGAGACCGCTCCCCCCGGATGCGGACAACCGCATATGCCAGCAGACACCGAAGGCCCTCCCGTCATGCGGGAGGCGGAGTGCCCGTTCTGCGAGCGCGTGGTGCTCGTCTACGAGGAGCCTCCGCGTTGTCCGCTCTGCGCATGTCCCCTGGACGAGGAACGCATGCGTCCGCGCGTCTGGCCCGGCGAGAGTCCCGTCGGGCCACCTGAGGGCTGACGCAGGCTCCGGAGGTCGCTCAGCCGACGATCGTCGCGGGGCGCCAGCCGCGGACCGAACTCACCAACGCGAGGCCCTCGGCGCCCGGCAGCTGTTCGAGCGCGATCCGGCGCTCGGCGAGCGTTCCCTCGCGGAGCAGGATCGCGCGGTTCGTACCGGGAAGCAGGCCCGCGTCGATCGGCGGCGTCCACCACCGGCCATCGAGCTTCACGGCCACGTTCGCGATCGTGGACTCGGTGACCTCGCCGCGGTCGTTCACGAGCAGCACGTCGTCGACGTCGGGGCGTCGGTCGCGGCGACGGTCGTACGGCTGGCGCATCGTCGTCTTGTGGTACAGCCACACGTCGTTCGGATCGACGGGATCGGTGTCGAGCGCGACGACGACGTGACCCTCGGACGCAGCCGGGAGCTCCCCCACGTCCACCTTCGCCTCGCCGTCCCGGCCGAGCGTCATCCGTACGCGGCATGCAGTCGTGGCGTCGGCGACGGATCGCCGAAGCGCCGTCAGCACGTCGCCCTGGTCGCAGGCGAAGCCGAAGTATCGCGCCGACGAACGCAGGCGCATCAGGTGCTCGTCGAGGTGTGCGAACCCGCCGGCCGGATCCCAGCGGAGCGTCTCGAGCAGCCGGAAGGCGGGACGCGCGGCCGTCAGGACCTTGGACTTCGCGACGACCTCGTCGTACTCCCCGTCCGGCGACGAATCGAACGTGATCCCACCGCCGACGCCGTACTCGGCCTCGCCGCTCGTCATGTCGGCGACGATGGTCCGGATCGCGACGTTGAACTCCGCCGATGGCTCGCCCGACCCGGCAGGCGCGAGGAAGCCGACCGCGCCGGTGTACACCCCGCGGCGTGAGTCTTCGAGCTCCCGGATGAAGCGCATCGCCGCCACCTTCGGCGCACCCGTGACGGAACCGCTCGGGAACAGTGCGGAGAACACGTCGAGAAGGGAGGCGGCCTCCGGCACCCGGGCCGAGATCGTCGACGTCAGCTGCCACACCGTCTCGTACCGCTCGGCCTCGAACAGACGGTCGACGCGCACGGTCGCGGGATCCGCGAT
>DATHSY010000069.1:0-16957 GCA_035463715.1 Actinomycetota bacterium
GGACGCTGGAAGGGCAGCCTGCTGTTCCTGGTCCTGCTGCCGTTCTTCGTCTCGTTCATCATCCGCACGGTGCAGTGGCGGTTCATCCTGGGCGACAACGGTCCCGTGCTCGGGACGCTCAAGGGCTTCGGGCTGCTGCCAGACACCTTCCACGTGCTGGCGACGCCGCTGGCGGTGATCGCCGGCATGACGTACAACTTCCTCCCCTTCACGACCTTCCCGCTGTACGTCGCGCTGGAGCGGATCGACCATCGGCTGGTCGAGGCGGCGCAGGACCTGTACGCGAGCCGGGCGAAGGCGTTCTGGAAGGTGGTGTTCCCGCTGTCGATGCCCGGCGTCTTCGCGGCCGTACTGCTGACGTTCGTGCCGGCGACGGGCGACTACGTCGACGCCGAGCTCCTCGGATCGTCGAACACGAAGCTGATCGGCAACATCATCCAGACCAAGTTCCTGGTCAGCCTCGACTATCCGGGTGCGGCGGCGCTCTCGATCGTGCTGATGATCGGGATGTTGATCCTCGCGAGCATCTACGCGAAGGTCCTCGGCACCGAGGATGTCGCGGGGTCGGTGGCGGCATGAGCGTGGCGACCGTGGAGGCTGCGCCGGTCGAGGCGCGCGAGCTGCCGCCCGTGAACCAGCCCAAGCGCCGCCCGACGCGGCTCGTCCTGCCCGCGTACTCGATCCTGATGATGTTCTATCTCGCGAGCCCGATCCTCGTGATGATCGCGTATAGCTTCAACGACGTCCCGCTCGAGCGGCAGCAGGCGAAGTTCTTCGGCATCACGACCGCGTGGTGGAGGAACCTCTTCGACTTCCCGAACCTCACGAGCTCCATCGAGCACACGTTCTCGATCGCGATCCCGACGGCGATCATCGCGACCATCATCGGAACCTTGCTCGGTCTGGCGCTCGGTCGCTACCGGTTCCGCGGGCAGGGCGGGATCATGTTCGTGATCTTCCTCGCGATCGCGGTGCCCGAGATCGTCATGGGATCCTCGCTCCTGACGCTGTTCATCGAGGTGCAGAACCCGAGCCTCGGGTTCGCGACCCTCCTGCTCGCCCACGTCACCTTCTGCATCGCGTTCGTGGCGGTCACCGTGCGGGCGCGCGTCCAGGGGATGGATCGATCGCTCGAGGACGCCGCGCAGGACCTGTTCGCGAGCCCGGTCGTCGCCTTCTTCAAGGTGACGCTGCCGCTGATCTTGCCGGGCATCGTCGCTGGAGGACTGCTCGCGTTCGTGCTGTCGCTGGACGACTTCGTGATCTCGAACTTCGTGTACGGCAGCTATGAGACCTTCCCGATCTGGGTGTGGGGCACGACGAAGATCGGGATCCCTCCGCAGGTGAACGTCATGGGGACGATCCTGTTCGCCACCGGCATCGTGCTCGCCGTCTTGAGCGTCCTCGCGCAGCGGCGCCGCACCTGACGCCCTGTCGTCCCCGCCCGGCGACATTCGTGAACGCTTTCACAAGCGCACGACGATGTGGGCATCTACCTGCGGAAACGCGCGCAGCGACCTTTGACGCAGCGGAAGGGGGCTTCGTATACTCGGCGGGCCCGATGGCCGGAGGAAGCGGGGAAGGCTGGAGCGGCGCTGGCGCTGCGTGGTCGGTGATCGCGACGCTGCTCTCGGGCATCATCGCTTGGGGCGGCATCGGGTACCTGATCGATCTGCTGGCAGGGTTCCGTTGGCTGTTCCTGCCGATCGGCATGGTCGTCGGGGTCGGGACGGCGATCTACATGGTGTACCTGAGGTATGGCAGGGACGAACAGACCTGAGATCGAGATGGTTCGCCGGGCGCTCGTGCCCGGTGCGGTTGCCGTTCCGGTGGCGTACCTCGCCGGCGCCCTCCTCGCGGACGGCGAGGCCGGCGTATCCGCCGCGACCGGGGTCGTCGTCGTCCTCGCGAACTTCGCCGCGCACGGCTGGTCGCTCGCGTGGGCATCGAGGATCTCGGTCGCGCTCGTGCAGGGCGTCGCGCTCGCCGGCGTCGTCGTGCGGATCGGGGCGATCGTCGGCCTGATGTTCCTGCTGAACGCGACCGAGTGGTTCTCGCCGCTCGCGTTCGGGCTCGCCGTCGTCCCCGGCACCCTGCTGCTGCTCGTCTACGAGACCCGCCTGGCGCTCCGAGGCCTGGGCGGAGAGCTCCAGATCCCCGCGGACGACCCGGCCGTTCGCGCGGCCGAACGGCTGTCGGCGAGGCAGGCGTAGATGCCGATCGGGGTGCTCGCGTTCGTCGGCCCGGACGAGGGCGCGTTTTCCGACAACCACATCGGGCCGGAGATCTTCGACACCAGCTGCCTGATCGGCAGCGGCGACAACTGCTTCAACCGAGCCTCCGGTCTCATGGTCCTGGCCGCGCTGATCGTGATCGCCCTATTCCTGATCGCGTTCTGGCAACCGCACCTGGTCCCGCGCGGGCTCCAGAACGTGATGGAGTCCGTCGTCGAGTTCATCCGCAACAGCATCATCATGGAGGTCATGGGGCCGGCCGGGCTGCCGTGGCTACCGTTCCTGACCGCGATGTTCAGCTTCATCCTCGTCTCGAACATCTTCGAGATCATCCCGGGCATCAACTTCCCGGTGACGTCGCGGATCGCGATCCCCGCCTTCCTCGCGGGCATCGTCTGGTTCTGCTTCGTCATCGTCGGGTTCAAGGAACAGGGGATGGGCTATCTGAAGAACACGCTGTTCCCGCCGGGTGTCCCGCCGGCCATGTACATCCTGATGACGCCGATCGAGTTCGTGTCGGTGTTCCTGGTCAGGCCGTTCTCGCTGTCCGTCCGACTCCTCGGCAACATGTTCGCCGGACACCTGATCCTGACGATCTTCGCCCTCGGGACCGTGTACCTGCTGCTGAAGCCGGCGACGGCGGTGTTCTCGCCGCTCGCGTTCGGGCTGATGGTCGCGCTCACGGCGTTCGAGATGTTGGTCGCCGTCCTGCAGGCGTACATCTTCACGATCCTGACGGCCGTGTATATCGGCTCGTCGATGCATCCGGAGCATTAGAGGTAGGGGAGGAGAACCGATGGTGAACCTTCTGGGGGTCCTCGCGCAGGTCGAGGGCGACGTCGGGGCGATCGGCAAGGGGCTCGTGTACGGCCTCGGCGCGATCGGCCCCGGCATCGGCATCGGCTTCCTCGTCGGCAAGTCCGTCGAGGCGATGGCGCGCCAGCCTGAGGCGGCCGGCATGGTCCGGACCACGATGTTCCTCGGGATCGCGTTCGTCGAGGCGCTCGCCCTGTTCGGGTTCGTCCTGTCGTTCATCATCGGTTAGGGGAGGCGGGATGATCTTCTGGCTCCTCGCGGCGGACACGGCGGAAGCGGCGGAAGAGGCACCGAACCCGCTGATCCCCGAGCCGGTCGAACTGATCGTCGGGGCGCTCGCGTTCTTGGTCGTGTTCGCGATCCTGTGGAGGTTCGCGTTCCCGGCGTTGAACCGGGTGCTCGCGGAGCGGACCGAGAAGATCCAGGGCAACCTCGAGAAGGCGGAGCACGCCCGCAGCGAGGCCGACCAGGAGCTGGCGCGGTACCGCGAGCAGCTCGCAGGCGCGCGCGACGAAGCGAACCGGATCATCGATGAGGCCCGGAAGACGGCCGACCAGCTGCGCCGGGATCTGCAGGCCAAGGCCGAGCAGGAGTCCGCCGCGACGGTCGCTCGTGCCCAGGAGGAGATCCGCGCCGAGCGCGACCGGGTCCTCCAGGAGCTCCGCACGCAGGTCGGGACGATCGCCGTCGAGCTCGCGGGCCGCGTCGTCGGCGAGTCGCTCGACAAGAAGACGCACGAGCGCCTGATCGATGAGTACATCGACGAGGTCGCGGCCTCCGGCACCGGCCGCGAGGCAGGCTAGCCCATGCCGACGCGGCAGGAGGTCGTCTCGGGCTACGCGCGCGGGCTGCTCGCGGTGGGCGAGGCCGAGGGCGAGCTCGACGCGGTCGTCGACCAGCTCTACGCGTTCGGCAAGGCCCTCGAGCACGAGGGGCGGCTGCGCGAGGCGCTGATCGACCCGAACCTGCCGATCGAGAACAAGAAGGCGCTCGTCGCGGACGTCCTGGGCGAGCGCGCGAACCCGAACGTGGTGCACGCGATCGGGTTCATCGTCGAGCAGGGCCGTGCGCGCGAGCTCGCCGACATCGTCGCGGCGGCCGCGGAGCTCGCCGCGGAGCGCCGTCACCACGTGGTCGCGGAGGTGCGGTCCGCCTTCCCGCTCGACCAGGGCCAGCGAGATCGTCTCGCCCGGGCGTTGTCCGAGGCGAGCGGTCGCGCCGTTGAGGTCAAGGTCGTCGTCGACCCGTCGGTCGTCGGCGGTCTGGTCGCCCGGATCGGAGACACGGTCTTCGACGGGTCCGTTCGTAGCCGACTCGACGAGGCTCGCGAGCACCTCGCGAGCGCATGACGACCGGAAGCAGGTGACGGGATGGCCGTAGACCAGATCGAAGGATTCGACTCGGAGCGGATCGCCGACGCGCTGCGGCGCCACGTCGAGACGTTCGAGCCCTTGCTCGAGCGGGAGGAGGTCGGCCGCGTTCTCGTGGCAGGCGACGGCATCGCCCGGGTGAAGGGGCTGCCGCACGCCATGGCGAACGAGCTGCTCGAGTTCCCGAGCGGCATCCTTGGGCTCGCGTTCAACCTCGACGAGGACGAGATCGGCTGCGTGATCCTCGGCGAGTTCTCCGAGATCGAGGAGGGCGACCTCGTCAAGCAGACGGGCCGGATCCTGTCGATCCCGGTGGGCGACGCGTTCCTCGGCCGGGTCGTCGACGCCCTCGGGCGGCCGATCGACGGCAAGGGCCCGATCACCGCGACCGAGACGCGTGCGCTCGAGATCCAGGCGCCGTCCGTCGTCGCTCGCCAGCCCGTGAAGGAGCCACTCCAGACCGGCATCACCGCGATCGACGCGATGACGCCGATCGGGCGAGGCCAGCGCGAGCTGATCATCGGCGACCGCCAGACCGGGAAGACCGCGATCGCGATCGACGCGATCATCGCCCAGCGCGACAACTGGGCGAGCGGCGACCCGAAGAGGCAGGTCCGGTGCATCTACGTCGCGGTCGGTCAGAAGGCATCGACCGTTCGCGAGGTCGAGGAGTCGCTCCGCGAGCACGGCGCGCTCGACTACACCGTCATCATCAACGCGCCCGCATCGGACCCGGCGCCGTTCCAGTACATCGCGCCGTACGCCGGCGCGGCGCTCGGCGCCTCCTGGATGTATCACGGCCAGCACGCGCTCGCGGTGTACGACGACCTGTCCAAGCAGGCGAACGCCTACCGGACGCTCTCGCTGCTCCTGCGTCGCCCGCCGGGTCGCGAGGCGTACCCCGGCGACGTCTTCTACCTGCACTCGCGGCTCCTCGAGCGCGCCGCGAAGCTGTCGGACGAGCACGGCGGCGGCTCCCTGACGGCGCTCCCGATCGTCGAGACCAAGGGCAACGACGTCTCGGCGTACATCCCGACCAACGTGATCTCGATCACCGACGGCCAGATCTACCTGGAGCCGGACCTGTTCTACGCGGGCGTCCGTCCGGCGATCAACGTCGGCATCTCGGTGTCGCGGGTCGGCGGGAACGCGCAGATCAAGGCGATGAAGCAGGTCTCCGGCCGTCTGCGGATCGACCTCGCGCAGTACCGGGCGCTCGAGGCATTCGCGCAGTTCGGGTCCGAGCTCGACAAGGCGTCTCAGCAGCAGCTCGCGCGCGGCGCTCGCGTCGTCGAGATCCTGAAGCAGCCGCAGTACGCACCCGTCCCGGTCGAGCGCCAGGTGGTCCATGTCTGGGTGGGGACCGGCGGGTACCTCGACCGCTTCCCGGTCGACGACGCACGCCGCTTCGTCGATGACTTCACGGCGTTCCTGGAGACGCGGCACCCCGAGGTGCTGTCGTCGATCCGGGAGACGGGCGCGCTGACCGACGAGGCGGAGTCGGCGCTGAAGCAGGCCGTCGAGGACTTCTCCGCCGGGTTCGCGTCTTCGGACCCACGGCCGGGCAGCGAGGCGGCGGCCGGCCGGGGCTCGCGTCCCGACGATGTCAGGCGCGACGTCGGTTGGGACCGGCTGTCCTCCGTCGACGAGGCCGAGGACGACGAGAGCCCCGCTCCCAGCCTGGAGGAGCAGCAGGAGGACTTCGAGGAGCGGGCGGGCCCGCTCTCGGAGGCCGACGCCCCGGCGCCGCCCGGGTAGGCCGTGGGCGCCAGGCTCCGCGTCGTCCGTCGGCGGATCCGCTCGGTCCAGTCGACGATGAAGATCACTCGGGCGATGGAGCTCATCGCCGCGTCGCGGATCGTCAAGGCGCAGGCCCGCGTCGAGGCTGCGGGGCCGTACGCCGAGCTTCTGACACGCGCCATGGAGGACGTCGCGCGCCAGACCGGCTCGCTCGCGCATCCGTTGCTCGCCGACCGTCCCGATGCCCAGCGCGCGGGCCTGTTCGTCATCACGTCGGACCGCGGCCTCGCGGGCGCGTACAGCTCGAACGTGCTTCGCCTGGCCGAACGGACGATCCGGTCGCTGCGGGAACGGACCGGCAACCCGGTGGCGTTGTACGTCGCGGGCAAGAAGGGGCTGTCGTATTTCCGCTTCCGCGGCGCGCCGATGGAGGCGTCGTGGACGGGGTTCTCCGAGGTGCCGCCCTACTCGGCGGCCGAGGAGGTCGGGCGCAGGCTGATCCAGGACTTCGAGAACCGCGCGATCGACGAGCTGCACACCGTCTACACGGACTTCCGGTCCGCGTTCACGTTCCGGGCGGCGGTCCAGCGGTTCCTGCCGATCGCGCCCCACGAGATCGTCATGCGCGATCTTGGGCGGCCGCACGCCGAGTACCTGTTCGAGCCCTCGCCGGCGGCGATCCTGGACGAGATGCTGCCGCAGTACGTCATCACGAAGGTGTACTTCGCGATGCTCGAGTCGGCCGCGTCGGAGAACGCCGCCCGACAGCGCGCGATGGCGGCCGCGACCGACAACGCGGAGGAGCTGATGAAGGTCCTGACCCGCGAGGCGAACCGGGCGCGCCAGGCCGAGATCACGACGGAGATCATGGAGATCGTCGGCGGAGCCGAGGCGTTGGCGTCCGCCCGATCGGAGGAGTGAGGATGGCTGACGAGAAGCTCACGAACGGTCGGGTCGTCCGGGTGATCGGCCCGGTCGTGGACGTGGAGTTCCCGCCCGACGCGATGCCCGAGATCAACACGGCCGTGACCGTCGACGTGTCGCTCGAAGGTGAGACCCGGACGATCACCTGCGAGGTCGCGCAGCACATCGGCGATGGTCAGGTGCGCACGATCGCCTTGCGTCCGACCGACGGCCTGGTCCGCGGAGCGCCGGTCGTCAACACCGGCGCGCCGATCACTGTCCCGGTCGGCGAGGGCGTGCTCGGGCACGTCTACAACGTCCTCGGCATCCCGCTCGACGCCTCGCCCGACGACATCCACGCGGCCGATCGGTGGCCGATCCACCGCGACCCGCCACCGTTCGACCAGCTCGAGCCGAAGAGCGTGATGCTCGAGACCGGCATCAAGGTGATCGACCTGCTCGAGCCGTACGTGCAGGGAGGCAAGATCGGGATGTTCGGCGGCGCCGGTGTCGGCAAGACGGTCATCATCCAGGAGATGATCCGCCGCCAGGCGCAACAGCACGGCGGCGTGTCGGTGTTCGCCGGCGTCGGCGAACGCACCCGTGAGGGCAACGACCTGTTCCTGGACATGACCGAGTCCGGCGTCATCGCGAACACCGCCCTGGTGTTCGGGCAGATGGACGAGCCGCCGGGTGTCCGCCTGCGCGTCGGGCTCTCGGCGCTCACCATGGCCGAGTACTTCCGCGACGTCGAGCGCAAGGACGTGCTCCTGTTCATCGACAACATCTTCCGGTTCACGCAGGCGGGCTCGGAGGTCTCGACGCTGCTCGGCCGGATGCCGAGCGCGGTCGGCTACCAGCCTACGCTCGCCGAGGAGATGGGCGAGCTGCAGGAGCGCATCACGTCGACGAAGGGCCGCTCGATCACGTCCCTGCAGGCGATCTACGTGCCGGCCGACGATATCACCGACCCCGCGCCGCACGCGGCGTTCGCCCACCTCGACGCGAGGACCGTCCTTTCGCGCGACATCGCCGCGCTCGGCATCTACCCGGCGGTCGACCCGCTCGACTCCACATCGAGGATCCTCGACGCCAGGTACATCGGCGAGGAGCACTACGCGGCCGCCAACCGTGTGCAGGAGATCCTGCAGCGCAACAAGGATCTCCAGGACATCATCGCGATCCTGGGCGTCGACGAGCTGTCGGAGGAGGACAAGGTCATCGTCGCGCGCGCGCGCCGGATCCAGCGGTTCCTGTCGCAGCCGTTCTTCGTCGCCGAGCAGTTCACCGGTATCCCGGGCAAGTACGTGCCGATCGACGAGACGATCGCCTCGTTCAGGGCGCTGTGCGACGGCGAGTACGACCACCTGCCCGAGCAGGCGTTCCTGCTGGTCGGTGGGATCGAGGAGGCGGTCGAGCAGGCCAAGCGCCTCGAGGGGACGGCGGCGTAACCGTGGCCGTCGAGGTCCACGTCGTCACTCCAGAGCGCGAGATCTGGGGCGGGCACGCCGACATGGTGATCGCGCGCGGCGTCGAGGGCGAGGTCGGCATCCTCGCGGGCCACGCCCCGCTGCTGATCCGCTTGGCGATCGGGCCGTTGCGGATCCGGACGGGCGACCACGAGGAAGCGGCCGTCGTCGACGGCGGGTTCTTGCACGTCACGAGCGGTGAGGAGGGAACGCGGGTCGACGTGCTCGCGTCGTATGCCGAGATGTCGAACGAGATCGATCGCCGGGCCGC
The DNA here is from genome assembly GCA_035463715.1 of Actinomycetota bacterium. Classification (GTDB taxonomy): domain Bacteria; phylum Actinomycetota; class UBA4738; order UBA4738; family HRBIN12; genus DATHSY01. The sequence continues at coordinate 8,804 of DATHSY010000069.1, forward strand.
AGAGCACCGTCTGCAGCAGGCGCGTGCCCGGCTTGACGAGCGCGACGACGCGGGGGCGCGCGCCGAGCTGGCCAAGGCCCTCGCCCGGGTCCACCTGGCCGGCTGAGGCCCCGATGCAACGATCGCTGGTACCCGTTGCCTCCGCTGCGCCGGTGACCGGCGAGGGTAGCATCGCCGGTGTGGACCGGCTCGTCGTGACGGGTGGCCGGCGTCTCTCCGGCTCGGTCCGGATCGCCGGCGCGAAGAACTCGGCGCTCAAGCTCATGGCGGCGTCGCTGCTCGCGCCCGGACGCACCACGCTCCGCAACGTCCCGCGCATACAGGACTGCCTCACGATGGCCGAGGCCCTGGAGCACCTCGGCGAGTCGGTCGTGTGGGACGGCGACTCGCTCTCGATCGACGCGACCGAGGTGCGGTCGGTCGAGGCGCCCTACGAGCTGGTGAGCCGGATGCGCGCATCGATCCTCGTGCTCGGGCCCTTGCTCGCCCGGTGCGGGCGCGCCCGCGTCGCGATGCCGGGCGGCTGCAACATCGGATCGCGCAAGATCGACCTGCATCTCAAGGGCCTGCAGAAGATGGGCGCGACGTTCGAGCAGCGGCACGGGTTCCTCGAGGGCCGTGCGGACGCGCTGCACGGCGCCGTCGTGTCGCTCGACTTCCCGAGCGTCGGCGCCACCGAGAACGTCCTGATGGCCGCCGTGGCGGCGCGTGGGACGACGGTGATCGAGAACGCTGCGCGCGAACCAGAGCTGACGGATCTCGCCCACCTGCTGACGGAGATGGGCGCCAGGATCGACGGGGTCGGGACGCCCACGATCGAGATCGAGGGGACGGGCGACCTCCGTGCGGTGGATCACACGACGATCCCCGATCGCATCGAGGCCGGGACGTTCGCGATCGCCGCCTGCGCGACGCGCGGGACCATCCTCCTCGAGGGCGCGCGCGCCGACCATCTCGACCTGGTCCTCGACAAGCTCGACGAGGTGGGCGCCCACATCGACGTGCGCGACGACGGGGTCGTCGTCGCCATGCAGGGGCGGCCGGCCGCGGTCGACCTCGTGACGCTGCCGTACCCTGGGTTCCCCACCGACCTGCAACCCCAGATCATGGCGATGCTCGCCGCGGCCGACGGCACGAGCATCCTGACCGAGAACGTGTTCGAGAGCCGGTTCATGTTCGTCGACGAGCTGAACCGGATGGGGGCCGACATCCGGACGGAGGGCCACCACGCGGTGATCCGCGGCGTGGCCTGGCTGTCGTCGGCGCCGGTCCGTGCGCTCGACATCCGCGCCGGCGCAGCCATGGTGATCGCGGCCCTGTCGGCGGACGGTGTCACCGAGATCCAGGACATGTACCACGTGGACCGCGGCTATCAGGACTTCGAGGCGAAGCTCACCGCGCTCGGCGCCGAGGTCCACCGGGAGCGACAGCTCAGTCCGGCCCTGTCTTGACCTTGGCCTTGACCCTGGCCTTGACCCGGGCGCGCGTGGCGCTGCTCGTGCTGCTGGCCGCGACGGCGACCGCCTGCGGCGCATCTGAGCGCGCCGACGTCCCCACGATCTCCGACGGTCCGGGCCGCGAGGTCTTCCTCATCCGGATCTCGCCCGCCTCGTTCGAGGAGATGCTGCGGATCGCCGAGGTTCGCGCGCTCGCCACCAGCGGGGGCGCCGCGCTGCTCTCGTGGTCGGGCGCGCTGCCGGTGCACGCGGGCGGGACGATGACACCGGGGGTCGACGACGAGATCGACTACACGATCGATGCGTCTCGGCAACCAGCCATCGTTGGCGAGGCGATCCGCGACCGGGTCGCGCGGTTCGGATCGGAACGGGTGCTGGTGATCGTGACGAGCCTCGAGCCGACGGCGGCGATGCGCGCGGCGAAGGATGAGCTGCACCCCGCCGTCGTCGCATGGGGCGATCCCGACCAGCTCTTCGCGACGAGGTCGTCGCCTCGCTCGCTGACGTCGGATTCGACGCGGCGGATCGGGCTCGTCACGGACGCGGATGTCCTGGCGACGATCTCCGCGGCCCGGGGGCGGGACGCCGATGTCGGTCAGCCGGTCGCTGCGATCGACTCGCCTCCGCCGTTCGAGCTGCACGAGCGATACCTGCAGGTGCGGCGCATGTCCGTGCCCGTCGGGATCGCGGCCGGGCTGTACGTCACGCTCGGCGGTCTGTTCGCCCTCGGCGTCGTGCTCGCGGCGTGGCGCGGCCGCCCGTCCCGCTCTCTCGGCCGGATCGCGTCCGGCATCGCGCTGTCCGTCCCGGTCCTGGCCGCCGCCTTGCTCGCGGTCGGGCACCTGCCGACGCTCTCGTACGCGACGGCGGGCCCGTTCGTCGCGGGTGTCACCATCGTGGTGACGGCCGCGGCACTCGCGCTCGTGCGGGACGACGTCCTGCGCGCGCCGGTGGCGATCGCGATCGGGGTGCTCGCCTTCCTCGTGGTCGAGGCCGCGCTGGGGTGGACCGCCGCGCTCACGCCGTTGCTGGGCGGATCGCAGCTGGACGGGGGGCGGTTCTACGGGATGCCGAACGTCGAGACGGGGCTGCTGCTCGGGGCCTGCCTGTGGCTCGCCGCGGTCATGCCGACGCGGCCCGGCGTGGCGCTGCTCATTGCCGGTGGGCTCTTCGCGGGCCTCCCGTTCGCCGGCGCCGACATCGGCGGCGCCGTGACGATGTTCGCGGCCGCCGGGATGTGGCCCGCCGTGCGGGAACGGCGGCTCGGATGGAAGGAGCTCGCCTTCATGGTGGCCGTCGTCGCGATCGGAGGGCTCCTCGTCGTCCTCGCGAACCGTTCTCTCGCCACGACGCCCACGCACATCTCGACCGTCGGCGACGAAGGGCTCGGAGCGCTTTGGCGGACGTTCGTCGACCGGCTGGCGATCGGATGGGCCCTGATCGAGCGGAACCCGTTCGCGATCGTTCCGGTCGTCGGCGTGCTCGCGACGCTCGCCACGGTCCTCCGCCCGCCGGCGCCGTTCGCGCCATCGCTCGAACGGCGGCCGGGTTGGCACGCCGCACTGATCACGATCCTGCTGGCCTGCATCGTGGCCTACGTCGCGAACGACACGGGGCCCGCGGCCGTCGGCCTAGGGTTCGGCACGGCGCTCGGCGGTCTGCTGTACGTGTCGTCCGCCGACCGAACGTGGAAGATAGGAGTCAGATGAGCCTCGTCGTCCCTCCGCGTCCCGACCTGCCCCTCACGGCGGCGATCACCCCGCAGCGACCGACGTCAACGTGGCGCTGGTGGGAGGCGATCCTCGTCTACCTGCTCGCCACGATCGTGAGCTCGGTGGTGTCGCTGCCGATCTTCGCCCTCATCTCGAACGAGGGCACCGCCACGCTCGTCGCCTCCGCCGCGATCGCTGTGATCAACGTCGCGATCCTCGTGTTCTGGCTGAACCGCTTCCATCCCACGTGGCGCGAGGCGATCGGGTGGCCCAAGGACCCGTGGCCGGAGGTGCGGTCGGGGTTCCTGTCCGGTCTGGTGCTGTACCCCGTGATCGTGTTCGTCGTCGGGGTCATCATCGCGCTGCTGCTCCAGTCGGTCTCCGGCGAGCCCGTCGAAGCGCCCGAGCAGATCCCCTCCTCGATGCCCGTGTACGGGGTCATCGTGTCGATCGTGTACGCGGTGGTCATCGCCCCGATCCACGAGGAGCTGTTCTTCCGCGGGATCCTGTACCGCTCGCTCGGGGACCGCTACGGCTTCGTCGTCGGCGGACTCGGGTCGAGCGTCGCGTTCGGCCTGATCCACTACATCCCGGGGGAGTGGCAGGACAGCGTCCTGCTGATGTCCGTGATGGTGGCGACCGGGTTCGCGCTGGCGTGGATCTACCGGCGGAGGGGGAACCTGCTGGCGCCGATCGTCGCGCACACCACGTTCAACGCGATCGGGCTCACGCTGCTCTACAGCCTGCGCTGAGCCGGTTATCCTGCGGCGGTCCGAACCGACGGCGACCGAGGAGGAGATCGTGGCGCTGTTCCCGAGCGACGGGTGGATCTCGATGTTCGTCGAGCGGATCAACGCCTCGAGCGACTACCGGGAGGCGGCCGCGAAGTGGGAGGGCGACATCGCGTTCGTCTTCGAGGCCGAACCCGACAAGGGCCTCCCCCAGGACGTGTGGGCGTGGCTCGACCTTTGGCACGGCGAGTGCCGTGGCGGCGCGATCGTGTCGCGGGAGCAAGGCGAGCGAGCGCGGTACGTGATCCGAGCGCCGTACTCCCGGTGGAAACAGGTGCTCGCGGGCGACCTCGACCCCGTCAAGGGCATGATGCAGGGCAAGCTGAAGCTCAAGGGCGACCTCCCGACCATCATCCGCTACGTCCGCGCGGCGAACGAGCTGGTCCACCTCACGACGACCGTGCCCACCGAGTTCGTCGACGAGCGCGCGGCGCCCGTCGACTGACGGCGCCCCGTGCGAGCCGTCGTCCTCGAAGGATCGGGGACGGTCGCGGTGCGGGAGGTCCCCGATCCACGCGTCGAGGATGCCGACGATGCGATCGTCCGCGTGACGCTTTCGGCGATCTGCGGATCGGACCTGCACTTCCTCCACGGCAAGGCGCCGATGGAGCCGGGCGAGCCGATCGGCCACGAGGCGGTGGGCGTCGTCGAACGAGCCGGTCCGTCGGTCACGAGCGTGAGCGAGGGCGATCGGGTCGTCGTATCCTTCGTGATCGCGTGCGGCGCGTGCTGGTTCTGCCGCGTCGGTCAGACGCAACTCTGCGAGGACTTCCGGAACCTCGGCGCGGGGATCTTCGGCGGCGGTCTCGGCGGCGCGCAGGCAGAGTACGTCCGCGTCCCGCACGCAGACGTCAACCTGCTGCGCGTGCCGGGCGACGTGCCGGACGAGCGCGCGGTCTTCCTCGGGGACGTGCTGACGACGGGGGTGTACGCCGCGGGCAGCGCGGGGGTCGGCGAGGGAGACGTGGTCGCCGTCGTGGGCGCCGGCCCGGTCGGGTTCTTCGTCGCGCAGGCGGCGAAGATGCTCGGGGCGGCGGAGGTCGTGGTGCTCGACACGGAGCCGGACCGCCTCGCCGTGGCCGAACGGGTCGGAGCCTCAGTCGTGAACGTCTCCGAGCGGCACGCGCAGATGGCGCTCGCCGATCGGACGGAGGGCCGAGGCGCCGATGTTGCGATCGAAGCGGTCGGTTCGGCGGACGCGTTCGACGTCGCCGTCGACGTGGTTCGCCGCGGCGGTGTCGTCGTGGTGGTCGGCATGTTCACCGGCGAGTCGATCGAGATCCCCGCGGGTGTGTTCTGGGCCCGGGCGCTCGACGTTCGGTTCGCTGGCATCTGTCCCGTGCACGCATGGTGGGAACGAGCGCTGGAGGCCGTTCGGTCGAAAGCGATCGTTCCCGACCCGATCGTGTCCCATCGGCTCCCGCTCGACGACGCGCCGAACGGCTACGAGCTGTTCGATTCGCGACGGGCGACCAAGGTCCTGCTCGTCCCCTGACGGTTCCGGCGGTCGCGATGCGCCGACGACCGCCGGGTACCCTTCGTCCGTGGATGTCGTCGTGGGCGTGCTCGCGGGTGAGCCTCGCGCGGTCGCGCGAGCGATCTCGATGGTCGAAGACGGCGCCGAGGGACTCTCGCGCCTTTCCGCCCAGCTCTTCGGGCGGACCGGCAACGCCTACACGATCGGGCTGACCGGCGCCCCCGGCGTCGGCAAGTCGACGCTCGGCGGGGAGCTCGTGCGGGCCGCTCGTGCGCGCGACCTCACGGTCGCCGTGCTGGCGATCGATCCGACGTCCCCGTTCACCGGTGGGGCGCTCCTCGGGGACCGCCTCCGGATGCAGGCGCACGCGACGGACCCCGGCGTCTTCATCCGCTCGATGGCGACGCGAGGGCACCTCGGCGGGATGGCGCTCGCCGCGCCCGAGGCCGTCCGGATCCTCGACGCGTCGGGCAAGGACCTGATCGTCGTCGAGACCGTCGGCGTCGGACAGGCCGAGGTCGACGTCGCCGCGGCGACCGACACGACGCTCGTCGTCGTGTCGCCTGGGTGGGGCGATGCCGTTCAGGTCGCGAAGGCCGGGATCTTGGAGATCGCCGACGTCTTCGTCGTGAACAAGGCGGACCGGGATGGGGCGGACGCGGCCGTGCGCGACCTCCAGGCGATGATCAAGATGGGGCCGGCGCTGTCCTGGGCCCCACCTGTCGTGAGGACCGCCGCGGTCTCGTCGGACGGGATCGACGAGCTTTGGGACGCGATCCAGTCGCACCGGGCGTTCCTCACGGATTCGGGTGAGCTCGAGGTGCGCCGCCGGCTCCGGCTGTTCCGAGAGGTCGAAGGTCTCGCCGTCGAACGCCTGCGCCTCCGCGTCGCCGATCTGCTCGCCGACGACCAGAGGCTCGCGACCGAGCTGGCCGAACACCGGATCGACCCGTACCGGGGCGCCGCCAGGCTCGAGGCCCAGGTTGGCGGGGCGCGGACGGAGGATAAGGCTAGAACATGACGGACGAACGCGAACGCTGGCACGAGCGGTACCGGGCGGCGGGGGAGCGGGACGCCGACTTCGAGACGCTGTCGGGCGAGCCGCTCCGGCCCGTCTACACGCCGGACGACCTCCCGAACCTCGACCACGATCGCGACCTCGGCTACCCGGGCTCGTACCCATTCGTCCGCGGCGTGTACCCCACGATGTACCGCGGCCGGCTGTGGACGATGCGCCAGTTCGCCGGCTTCGGCTCTGCGGCGGAGACGAACCGACGCTACAAGTACCTCCTCGAGCACGGCCAGACCGGGTTATCGGTCGCGTTCGACATGCCGACGCTGATGGGCCGCGACTCCGACGACCCGCGCAGCGAGGGCGAGGTCGGTCGGTGCGGCGTCGCGACCGACTCGCTCGCGGATTTCGAGGCGTTGTTCGACGGGATCCCGCTCGGCGAGATCACGACGTCGATGACGATCAGCGGTCCGGCGGTGATCCTGTTCGCCTTCTTCCTCGCGGCCGCTGAGCGGCAGGGCGTGCCGTGGGAGACGCTCGACGGCACGCTGCAGACCGACATCCTGAAGGAGTACATCGCACAGAAGGAGTGGATCTTCCCGCCGCGTCCGCACCTGCGGCTGATCGGCGACCTGATCGGGTTCTGCGCGGACCGCGCGCCGCAGTTCCATCCGATCAGCGTCTCCGGGTACCACATCCGCGAAGCCGGCGCGAACGCGTGGCAGGAGCTCGCCTACACGCTCGCGGACGGGTTCGCCTACGTCGAGCTCGGGCGGCAGCGCGGCCTGGACGTCGACCGGTTCTCTCAAGGACTGTCGTTCTTCTTCAACGCGCACATCGACTTCTTCGAGGAGATCGCGAAGTACCGGGCGGCGCGGAGGATCTGGGCGCGATGGCTCCGCGACCGGTACGGCGCGGAGCAGGAGGAGTCCCTGCGGCTGCGCTTCCACACACAGACGGCCGGCGTCTCGCTGACCGCACAGCAGCCGATGAACAACGTCGTGCGGACCGCGATCGAGGCCCTGGCCGCGGTCCTAGGTGGGACGCAGTCCCTGCACACGAACGCGCTCGACGAGGTGCTCGCGCTGCCGACCGAGGAGGCCGCGAAGCTCGCGCTCCGGACGCAGCAGATCCTCGCCTACGAGACCGGCGTGACCAACGTGATCGACCCGCTCGGGGGTTCGTGGTTCGTCGAGTCGCTCACCGACCGGATGGAGCAGCTCGCCGAGGAGGAGTTCGCGCGGATCGAGCGGATGGGGTCCGGAGGGATGCTCGAGGGCGTGCTCGCCGGGATCGACGCCGGCTACTTCCAGCAGGAGATCGCGGAGTCCGCGTTCCTCGAGCAGCAACGGTACGAGAAGGGGCGCCTGGTCAGGGTCGGCGTGACCGATTTCGTCGAACACGACGAGTCGCCGATCGACGTCCTGGTGATCGGGCCCGAGGTCGAGCGGGAGCAGGCCGGGCGGGTCGCCGACCTCCGCGCGGAGCGCGACGCCGACGCGGCCCGAGCCGCCCTCACACGGCTCACCGAAGCGGCCCGAGGCGACGACAACCTCGTGGAACCGCTCGTCGACTGCGCGCGGGCGATGTGCACCGAGGGCGAGATCGTGTCGGCGCTCCGCGAGGTGTTCGGGTCGTACGAGGAGACCCCCCGCTTCTGACATCACGCGGCAGTTGCAACGACTTGCAACTGTCGGGTAGCCTG
>DATHSY010000070.1:0-4804 GCA_035463715.1 Actinomycetota bacterium
GCGATGCCGGATGCAGCGTCCCGCCCGCGGGGATGATCAGGATCTCGGCAGCGCTGCCGTCCGCGCCGAGCACCGAGCCGAGAACGCCCGGGTGCTCGGATGGACGGAGAACCACGGCGCCGGCGCCGTCACCGAACAGCACACACGTGCTGCGGTCGGTCATGTCCAGGACGCGGGACAGCACCTCCGCCCCCATGACGACGATCGTCTCGGCCGCGCCGGACTCGATGAACGCGGTCCCGGTCGACAGCGCGTACGAGAACCCCGCGCATGCGGAGTTCACGTCGAACGCCGGACACGACAGCCCGAGCTTGCGCTGCACCCAGACCGCGGTCGACGGGATCGGTGTGTCGGGCGAGAGCGTCGCGCACACCAACAGGTCGACCTGCTCCAGGGCGAGGCCGGCAGCGTCGAGCGCGGCTCGGGTCGCGTCCGCAGCCAGGTCGGACGTCGTCTGACCCTCGGCGGCGAACCGGCGTTCGCGGATCCCCGTCCGGTCCCGGATCCACTCGTCGGTCGTGTCGACGAACCGCTCGAACTCGACATTGGGCACGACGCGGTCGGGGAGCGCGGACCCGACACCCGCGATCGCGGCGTGGCGGCGCCCGTCGGTCATTGGGCGACTCGCGGCTGGGCCATCGGCATGCGGCCGAGGATATCGCCGCGGTCGCCGAACCGCCCTCACTGCCTCGCCTGTTCGCCGCCGCTCGCGGCGAACAGGCGGGCGTCCTCGGGCGACCCCACGGCCCTCGCCCGTACCCCAGGGAGGTCACGCTGCACGATCTTCGAGAGCACCTGCCCGGGTCCCGCCTCGACGAACGTGTCGAACCCGGCCTCGGCGAGGGCCCGGAGCGATGCCTCCCAGCGGACCGGCGAGACGACGTGCATCGCCAGGAGCCCGCGGAGCTCGGCCGGATCCTCGACGAACGCGCCCGTGACGTTCGCGACGAGCGGGAAGGCCGGCGCCGAGAACGTCGCGCTCGCGAGCGTGGCGACGATCGGGTCGACGGCCGGCTGCATCAACGGCGAGTGGAACGCACCCGCGACGTTGAGCCGGATCGTCCGGATCCTGCGCCGCTTGGCCTCGGCCTCCGCGCGTTCGATCGCCGATGGGGAGCCGGACAGGACCGTCTGGTTCGAAGCGTTCTCGTTCGCCACCGTGAGCACGTCGTCGTCGCGCGCAACGGCGTCGCGCAGCTCGGCGGCATCCGCGGCACCGGCGCCGATCAAGGCAGTCATCGTGCCGGCGTTCGCGTCCGCGGCCTCCTGCATCGCCCGTCCGCGCACCGCGACCAGCCGGACGGCGCCCACGAGGTCCAACACCCCGGCGGCGACGAGCGCCGCGAACTCGCCGAGCGAATGACCGGCGGCCGCCCCGGCGCGCATCCCTTCCGCCTCCAGGACCCGGAACGCGGCGATATCGCATGCGAGCAACGCCGGCTGCACGAACTGCGTCGTCGCGAGCGCCTGCTCGTCGCGGCTCCCCTCGACCACGTCGCGCCCGAGGGCGTCGGACGCCTCCTCGAGCACGGCGCGGCCCGCCGGATGCTCGGTCCATGGATCGGCCATCCCGACGTACTGGGATCCCTGACCAGGGAACAGAACGGCGACCGCCACTACGCGCCTGCCCCGTGCGCCGCCGCCGTCGTCCGCACCTTGCGACCCTACCCGCGCGGGCTGCACGACGCCACGTTCGCGACACGTCGATGCTGGTCAGGTCGCTCTTCGGCGCACCCGTGGTTGCCACAGCCACCGCCGTCGAGTAGACATAACCCCGGATCCATGGCCGAGAGGGTTCAACGAGTGCTTCCCGCGTCCCAGATGCGACGGAACGCGGGCGCCGAAGGGTTGTTCGGGTTCCTAGGGCAAGACATGGCTGTCGACCTGGGGACCGCGAACACGCTCGTCTACGTTCGGCGAGCGGGCATCGTGCTCAACGAACCCTCGGTGGTCGCAATCAACACCCTCACAGGCGCGATCCTGGCCGTCGGCAACGAGGCCAAGCGGATGATCGGCCGGACACCCTCGCACATCCAGGCCGTGCGTCCGCTGAAGGACGGCGTGATCGCCGACTTCGACGTGACCGAGAAGATGCTCCGCTACTTCATCCAGCGTGTGCACAAGCGCCGGCTGCTGGCCAAGCCGCGTGTCGTTGTCTGCGTGCCGAGCGGCATCACCGGCGTCGAGCAGCGCGCGGTCGAGGAGGCGACGATCGCCGCCGGCGCGCGGCGCGCGTACATCATCGAGGAGCCCATGGCCGCCGCGATCGGCGCGGGGCTCCCGATCCACGAGCCGACCGGGAACATGATCGTCGACATCGGCGGCGGCACGACCGAGGTCGCGGTGATCTCGCTCGGCGGCATCGTGACGTCGACGTCGCTGCGGATCGGCGGCGACGAGCTCGACGAGGCGATCATCAGCTTCACGAAGAAGGAGTATTCGCTGCTGCTCGGCGAGCGCACCGCGGAGGCGATCAAGCTCGCGATCGCGTCGGTGTACCCGCTCCAGGAGGAGCTGATCGCGGAGATCCCCGGACGTGACCTCGTGACCGGATTGCCGAAGACGATCCAGATCACCGACGGTGAGATCCGTCAGGCGATCGAGGAGCCGGTCACCTCGATCATCGACGCGATCAAGGCCACGCTCGACCGAACGCCGCCCGAGCTCGCCGGCGACATCATGCACAAGGGGATCGTGCTGACCGGTGGCGGTGCCATGGTGCGCGGCCTCGACAAGCGTCTGCGGCACGAGACGGGCATGCCCGTCCACATCGCCGAGAACCCGCTGTCCTCTGTTGCCATCGGCTCGGGCCGGTGCCTGGAGGAGTTCGAGGTGCTGCAACGGGTGTTGGTAAGCCCGTCGCGTCGGTAGCGCGGTGGCACTCTCCGGAGGCCGCACGCGCAGCCCGCGCCTGCTGATCGTCACGCTCGTGTGCGCGTCGCTCGTCACGATCACCGTCGACTACCGCGAGGGTGACGGCGGCCCGCTGGCGGCCGCCGGTCGGGCGACGATCTCCGCGATCGCGCCGCTGCAGGAGGCCGTGTCGGAGATCACGCATCCGATCGGCAGCTTCTTCTCGACGCTCGTCCGCCTCCCGTCGATCCGCCGAGACGACGCCGAGCTCCGGGCGCGGATCGCGGAGCTCGAAGCGCAGCAGGCCACGTACCTCGCCCTCCTGGACCGCGTGGAGCAGGCGGAGGACCTCCTCGACGTGCGCCGGACGCTCGGCGAGGACGCCGAGACGATCGGCGCGGAGGTCATCGCGAACGGCGTGTCGAACCTGGAGTGGTCGATCGAGATCGACAAGGGGTCGGATGCGCAGATCCGGCTGAACGATCCGGTGATCGTCGGCGACGCGACGGGCGCGCGGCTCGTCGGCCACGTGGCGAAGGTGACGGGGAACGCCTCGATCGTGCAACTGATCGTCGACCCGGAGTCGCACGTCGCGGTCAGGCTCCCCGAGGCGGGCGTCACCGGCTTGCTGTCGGGCCAGGGGAGCCAGGACATGCGGATAGAGCTGATCGAGGAGGTCGTGCCCGTCGAGGCGACGGACGCGGTCGTCACGGCGAGCTTCTCGATCCAAGGGGTCGGCGAGAGCCGGTACCCACCCGGCATCCTCGTCGGGTCGGTCTCACGAGCCGTCCCGACGGACGCCGCGCTCGAGAAGTTCATCACCGTGCGGCCGGCGGTCGACTTCTCGAGCCTCGACCTCGTGCTCGTGGTGTTGTCGGATGGGTCTGGGTAGCGTCGTCGCCGGTGCGTCGAACGATCTCATTCGTCGTCATCATCCTCATCGCCCTGCTGTTGCAGACGACGGTGTTCGCGGACATCCGCCTGCTCGGCGCGCAGCCCGAGCTGATGTACCTGATCACCATCGTCTTCGCGATGCTCGAAGGGCCGTCCTCGGGTGCGATCGCGGGATTCGCCGGCGGGATGGCGCAGGACTTCCTGCTGAACCAGCCGAAGGGCGTCACGGCGCTGGCGCTGACGCTGCTCGGCTATGCCATCGGACTGCTCCGCACGTACATCGTGAGCCCGTCGCCGATCGTCCCGGTGTTCCTGGTCGCCGGGGGAACGTTCGCCGGCGTGGTGTTCTACGGGGTCGTGAGCTTCCTGCTGGGGCTCCTCGACTCGTCGTGGTGGTACCTGCTGCGCGTCGCCGCCCTGTCGGGTCTGTACAACGCGATCCTGACGCCCCTGCTGTACCCACTGATCCGACGCGTGGCGGAGGGTTCGCGTCCGCACCGCGTCGTGAGGTTGTGACTCGATGACCGATCCACGGGTCAGCGTGCGGGTCCGCGTGCTCGCGACCTTCGTCGCGTTCATGTTCGCGGCGCTGGTCACGCGGCTGTGGTTCCTGCAGGTGCTCGCCGCAGAGGATCTCCGACGTGCCGCGCTCAACAACGCGGTCCGGACGCTCGAGCTCCCGGCGGCACGCGGGAGGATCACCGACGCGAACGGCGTGGAGATCGTCCGCAACCGACTCAGCCTCGTCGTGACGATCAACCGAACCGAGGCGGGCGGCGACCTCGAGCGCGTGATCTACGAGCTCTCGCAGGTCCTGCATGTCCGTAACAGCGTCCTCGCCGAACAGCTGACGACGGCGGGCGAGCGCTACTACGGGTACCAACCCGTCCCGGTGGCGATCGACGTCCCCAAGCGGGTCGTCTACTGGATCGCCGAGCAGGAGCTCCCCGGTGTCGGGTGGGCGAAGATCCCAGTCCGCGTCTACCCGTACCGCTCGCTCGCCGCCCACGTCCTCGGCACGTTGGGGCAGATCGACAAGCAGCAGCTGAAGGATCCG
>DATHSY010000071.1:0-4546 GCA_035463715.1 Actinomycetota bacterium
GCCGACCCCGGTGCTCAGGGTCCGACGAGCGCCCGCCCGCCGGCGATGCCGGTGCCGTACGCGGTGCTCGCCGGCCCGTACCGGGGCGAGCTGCTGGACCCGGTCCGCACGACGCCGATCCACGAGTGGCACGTCGAGCACGGAGCCCTCTTCGAGAACGTCGGTCAGTGGAGACGGCCGTGGTACTTCCCGAGGGACGGCGAGGACCTGGATCGCGCGGTCGCGCGGGAGTGCCTGACCGTACGGAGCAGCGTCGGCGTCCTCGACGCATCGACGCTCGGCAAGATCGAGGTCGTCGGGCCCGACGCCGGCACGTTCCTGGACCGGATGTACACGAACCGGATGTCGAACCTGAAGGTCGGGCACATCCGCTACGGGCTGATGCTCGGCCTCGACGGGATGGTCGCCGACGACGGCGTAGCGATGCGCGTCGCCGACGACCGGTTCTTCGTGACGACGACGACGAGCGGCGCCGCGATGGTGCTGGATCGCTTCGAGGAATGGCTCCAGACCGAGTGGCCCGAGCTGCGCGTGTACTGCACGAGCGTGACCGAGCAGTGGGCCGACGTCGCGATCGCGGGCCCGAAGGCGCGCGCCGTCCTTTCGGCAGCCGGGACGGACATCGACCTCGAGCCGGGCGCGTTCGCGTTCATGACGTTCCGCGACGGAACGATCGCCGGCGTGCCGGCGCGGGTGGCGCGCGTGAGCTTCACCGGCGAGCTGTCGTTCGAGGTGATGGTGGCGGGTTGGCACGCCCGTCACGTCTGGGAGGCCGTCATCGCGGCCGGCGAGCCGTTCGGCATCACGCCGTACGGGACCGAGACGATGCATGTGCTCCGCGCCGAGAAGGGCTTCGTGATCGTCGGCCAGGACACCGATGGGACCGTCACCCCACACGACCTCGGGATGGACTGGATCGTGAACCCGTCGAAGGGCGACTTCGTCGGCCGCCGCTCGCTCTCTCGGTCCGACACGAGACGACCCGATCGCAAGCAGCTCGTCGGTCTGCTTCCCGAGGATCCCCAGACGCTGTTACCCGAGGGCGCACAGCTCGTGTTCGAGGACGCGGGCGAGATCCCGATCGTGACGGTGGGCCACGTGACGTCGTCGTACCGGAGCGCGTCGCTCGGCCGGACGTTCGCGTTCGCGTTGCTCGCCGGCGGCCACGACCGGACCGGCTCGACCGTCTTCGCGCCGCTGCCGGAAGGGGCGATCGCGGCGACCGTCACCGAGCCCGTGTTCTACGACCCGGAGGGGACGCGCCGTGACGGCTGAGACGCTCCGGCACGGCCCGCTCGCGTCGTACGCCGCCGACCTGGCCTCCTTCGGCGCGACCGAGATGGCGTTCGTCCCCCAATGGTCGCTGCGGGTCGATCCGTCGGTCTGCCCGTTCCCGCTCCCGACCGATCCGAACACGTGGGCAGCGGAGGGCGATCGCGAGCTGCTGTGGCTGGGTCCGGACGAATGGCTCCTCGTCGGAGGATCCCTCGGGCGGGTCGCATCGGCGCTCGCGGGCGTGGGCGTCCACCACAGCCTCTTCGACGTGTCGGGGAACCGAGCCGTGCTCGACCTGAGCGGCAAGGACCGCCGAGAACACCTCTCGACCGGATGCGGGCTCGACCTCGACACGAGGTCTTGGCTTCCTGGGATGTGCGCGCAGACGCTCCTCGCCCGGATCCCCGTGCTGTTGCAGGAGCGCGGCGACGCGACGCGCGTGTTCGTTCGGTCGTCGTTCGCCGGCTACCTGGTCACGTGGCTGGCGCGGTCGCGTCCCGCCATCTGACGGACCGATCCACCTCGTTGAACGTGAACAGGTGGATCCCGGCGATCCCGGCGGAGTCGCCGAGCACCGGCCCGATCTGCGCGAGCAGCCCGTCGGGCTCGAACCCGCCGCGCGCCAGCATCCGACCGACGGTCCGGCGATTCTTGCGAACGTAGCCGAGCGCGTCGCCGATGCCCGTCTTCGCGACGATGCTGATGAGCTTGCGGACGTCGACGGGGCCGGGCAGCCCGATCAGCACCGGCAGCCGAAGGCCGTTCGAGCGAACGTCGCCGACCCAACGGACGATCGCGTCCGCGTCCAGGCAGAGCTGCGTCACCATGAACGTCGCGAGCTGCTGCTTCTCGATGAGGTCGCGCAGCAGCGCATCGTCCGGGATCGAGACATGGCCCTCGGGGTACGCCGGGACGCCGAGCTCCTCCCACTCGTCACCGCACTCGACGAGCGCGCGCAGCAGCGACAGGCCGGTGGGGAACTCGCCCGGCTCGGTGGCGTCGCCGCCGACCACGAACGCGCGACGGATCCCCGCCTCGCGGATCGATGCGAGCAGGTCGTCGAGGTGGTGCCGGTCACGTACCATCCGAGCGGCCAGGTGCGGGACGACACGATGGCCTTGCCCAGCGAGCGCCGTCGCCACTTCGATCGTCCGCTCGAGCCCCCTCCCCGGCGAAGCCGTCACGGTCACGGTCGAAGCGGCCGGGAGCGACGCGGCACGTTCCATCACGTTCCTCAAGGGGATGACCTCGAACCGGGTGTTCGAGACGACACGACCGAGGGCGTCACGCTGATCGTCGTTCAGCGCCCGCCTGCGCCGCCACGGGAGCCTCATGGACGCCTGGCACGCATGGAACGCTGCGAGGCAGGGCGCATGCACATGGCGAGCCCGACGTTACCCGTCGGCGCGCCCGCCCACCTTCCGGCGGCCGACCGCGGGTCAGCCGCCGTTCAGCTCCGCGACCCATCCGCGGAGCCTCGGCAGGTGCTCCTCGTAGTGCTCGGGGCCGGCCTTGTCGATCCACTCGGCGGCCTCGCCCGTCATCTCGGGCAACGTCCGGAGGCTCCCGAGCATCCTCGCCCTCGCCGACTCCGCCTGCGCACGCGTCTCGCGCCACGTAAGCGGCCTGAGCGCCTCGAGGAACTCCTCGTTCATCGCGTCGATGTCGAGCTCGCCCGGGCGGTAGGTCGCGCCGTGCATCCGTTCGAGCGCGACGCCAGCCTCCGCGAGCCAGCTGCCCAGGTGACCGACCAGGTCCTTCACCGACCATCCCTCCGCGTAATACCCCTGGCTCTCGACCTGTTCCGGCGTCAGCCCGCCGACGAGGTCCTCGATCTCGCGCCACTCGCGCCGTTCCCGTTCGAGCAGCTCGGTCGTGTCGGTCATCGCCGCGTCCTCCGTTCTGGTCTGAAGATCTCCCACGGGCTGCGCTGCCAGTTGTCCTCGGGCTCTTGCGGCGCCGCGACGGGCGGCAGCGGCATCAGCAGGTGCTCGGCGAGGGCCTCGACGTACGACTGGTAGCCGCGAACGAGGTCATCGAGGAGCATCGTCGCCTCGTCCGGATCGCGCAGGGTCAGGGCGCCCTCGGCGAACAGCCCCCGCATCTCGTCGAGATGCTCGGTGCGAACCCTCGGCGTGCCGTCGGCCGACGGCCGTAGCCCGTAGACCTGCGTGAGGTCCACCACCGCGTGGCGCGCCATCGCGAACGTTCGCCGCGCGTAGATCTGCGGCTGGCCGACCGACCCCGCGACGAACATCGCCGACACGTCCAGGATCGCCGTCATCGCGGCCAGCCACGACTGGTTGTCGTGCTGCGACCGGAAGTACCCGAGCAGCGGGTACGACAGGTGCGATTCGAGGATCTCCGCCGACCAGAGCTCCCAATCCCGGAAGAAGTCGACGGCCCGCGCCTCGCCACCCCTCTCCCGCGCAGCCGCCCGACGGAGCATCTCGCCCGCCCTCGGCGGCGAGCCGGCGATCTCGTCCAGCATCGACAGACGCACCTCGCGCCGCGAGAACGACTGGTAGAGCACCGGCAGGTAGGCCAGGAGCACCGCGACGAACCCCAGGCCGACGCCCGCCTCGACCACCGTGACGACCCGGCCCCACGCCGTGAGCGGCACCGTGTCGCCGATCCCGAGCGTGAACAACGACGAACCACTCAGGTAGAGGGCCTGCGCGAACCCTCCGCCCGCTCCGGGAGCCGGCGAGATGCGGGTCCCGGCTCCCGACTGGATCAGCGCGAACCCGACCACGAGGCCCGCCGCCCACAGGCCGACCAGAGCGATCAGCGCGAGCACGGCGTAGGTCGCGAGGTAGCCCTCCCGCCGGCGGGCGTCGCGGATGCGGCGAGCCACGCCCGACCACAGGTGCCAGAGCATCTTCTGGAACAGGGTCGAGAGCCGGAGTCGCCGCGTCACACGCCGGGGAAGCAGGATCGTCTCGAAAGCGTCCCACAGCACGACGAGCACGATCACCGTGCCGCCGAGCGTCGCCAGCCACCTCACGAGCCACCGCTCCTTCGACCGACCGCAAGCAGGTGAGCCCCTACGACTTCGGGATCTCCTTGTTGGGGTCCCAGTGCGGCATCGTCACGATCTTCGCGCCGACGCGCCCCGACGTCGGGGTGTCGACCTGGAGCTCGGTTCCGATGTCGGCATGCTCGACCGGCACCATCGCGAAGCCGATGTTCCGCTCGAGGCGGGGCGAATAGCACGAAGAGGTCACGCGGCCGACCTTGCGACCGTCGCGGTAGACCGGGAAGAAGTCGA
>DATHSY010000072.1:0-6376 GCA_035463715.1 Actinomycetota bacterium
TCCTCCGCCGCGACCCGGCCGATCTCCGGGATCGTGACCGCGAACTCCGACAGGATCTCGAGCAGGAACGCCTCGAACTCGTCGTCGGCCCGGTCGAGCTCGTCGACGAGCAGGACCGCCTTCGAGCCGGCACGGATCGCGGCGAGCAGAGGACGCTCGACGAGGTACTCGGGTCCGAACAGGTCCTCGACGTGCGTCTCCGCGGTCACGTCCTGCATCGCGCGAACGGCGATCAGCTGCCGCGAGTAGTTCCACTCGTACAGCGCCTGCGACGCGTCGATCCCCTCGTAGCACTGGAGCCGGATCAGCTCCCGCCCGAGCAGCTCGGCGAGGACCTTCGCGACCTCGGTCTTGCCCACACCGGCCTCGCCCTCGAGCAGCAGGGGCTTGTCGAGCGAGACCGCGAGGTAGATCGCGGTGGCGAGGCCGCGGTCCGCCAGGTACCGGTGCTCGCGCAGCGCGGCCTGGAGCTCGTCGACCGACCCGAACGGCAGCTTCGACACGCCGCCAGCGTACCGGGCGGGACGGGACGCGGCGCGACGTCAGCGGGGCGAACCCGCGACTAGCCGTCCTGGGGAGATCCCTGCCGCGCGGTTGGCGGCAGCGGCACCTGCACGCCGTTCTTCGCCAGGCCCGCGGCGATCCGTTCGCGGAGCCTGCGCTCGGTGTCCCACCGCTTGGACGGGCGGGTCTGGGCGACGACCCGGAGGATCTGCGCGTACTCCGACGGCGTCTCGACGCCCAGGATGGACGGACCCTCCATGATCCAATCTCGCATCTCCGGATCCGTGTGGACCTCCTCGAACACACCGTCGAGGATCGAGCGCACGCGCTCGAGGTCCTCGCCATAGGCGACGCGCACGTCCACGATCGCTCGCGCCCATCCTCGTGATTTGTTGCTGACGAACACGATGTTGCCGTTCGGCACGGTGTTGAGCGCCCCGTCGAACGCCCGCAGCGTCGTGATCCGGAACGTCAGCTCCTCCACCTTCCCGCCGACCAGACCGCCCGATGTCTGGACGTCGACGATGTCGCCGACGCCGAACTGGTTCTCGAGCAGGATGAAGAATCCGGAGAGGCCGTCACGGACCACCGACTGCGCGCCGAAGCCGAGCGCCACCCCAGCGACGCTGGCGCTGACGAGCAGCGGTCCGAGCTCCAGTCCGACGTTGTCGAGGAGGACCAGGATGGCGATCGCCCAGATCGCCACCACGACGGCCGTCGACACGGCGTGCGACAGCGTCGTCGCTCGCTGCAGGTTGGTCTCCTGCGTGAGGCTCTGCGATCCGGAGAGGCGCCGTTCGAGCCGGTGGACGAACGCCCGGGAGACCAGCGTCACGACGATCGCGAAGACCACGATCGCGACGGCCGTGACCGTGTCTTCGACGTGCCATTCGAAGCGGTCGCGACCCGATTGAGCGAGGAGCGTCAACATCGAGCCCCCAGTCAATCGGCTCGATGCTCACGTCGTCAACGCTGCCGCCTCAGCGGCCGATCGCCTCCTCGATGGCACGCCGGACGAGCACCTTCGACAGCTCCCGCCGGTACTCGGCGCTGCCGAACGGATCGCTGGGCGGGCTGGTCCCCTCGTCGGCCCAGGCTGCGGCCGTCGCGGGGTCGGCTCCGCCGGCGAGCGCCTCCTCGACGCGGCTGGCGCGCAGCGGACGGTCGCCCATGTTCGCCAGCGCGACCGCCGGACCGCTCCCGTTCGCGGCGAGCGCGGCCACGCCGACCAGGGCCCAGTCCTGGGCGCGACGCGCGAACTTGATGAAGCTCCACCCGCGGCCCTTCGTCACCGGCACGCGGATCTCGGCCAGCACCTCGTTCGGGGCGAGGTCCGGTTCGAAGAGTCCCCGGAAGAAGTCCGAGGCCGGAACGACGCGCGAATCGCCCCGCGGCCCGCGGACGGTCATGGTCGCGCCGAGCGCGAGCAGCACGGCCGGCATGTCCGACGCCGGGTCCGCGTGGGCGACCGATCCGCCGATCGTCCCAACGTGACGGACCTGCGGGTCGCCGATCTGAGCCGCCGCGAACGGCACGATCGAGCACAGCTCCTGGAGCACCTCGCTGTTCGCGACGTCGTGATGCCGCGTGAGTGCACCGATCGCGATCTCGTCGTCGTCCTGACGGATGTACGACAGATCGCGGATCCGTCCGATGTCGACCAGCATCGACGGACGCGCGAGCCGCAGCCGCATCAACGGAAGCAGCGAGTGCCCGCCAGCGAGGATCTTCGCGTCCTCGTTCGAGGACAGCAGGTCGATCGCCTGATCGACGGTCTCCGCCCGCGCGTACTCGAACGGCGCCGGGATCATGCCGCACCTCCCTTCCCGTCGCCGCGCGCCTGGCGGATCGCCCTCCAGACCCGTTCCGGCGTGACCGGCTTCTCGATGTGCGTGACGCCCAGGTGGCTGACGGCGTCGATCACCGCGTTCACCACGGCAGGCGGGGCGGCGATGGTCCCCGCCTCGCCGATGCCCTTCACGCCCATCGGATTCGTGCTGGAGGGAGTGACGGTTCGATCCAGCTCGTACATGGGCAGCTCGGCGGCGGATGGGACCAGGTAGTTCGTCATGCTGCTCGTCAACAGGTTCCCGTCGTCGTCGTAGACACCCTCCTCGAACAGCGCCTCAGCGATCCCCTGCGTGATGCCGCCGTGCACCTGGCCCTCGACGATCATCGGGTTGATCACGGTCCCACAGTCATCGACCGCGACGTACTTCTCGATCGAGACCTCACCTGTCTCCGTGTCGACCTCGACGACGCACACGTGCGCGCCCGCCGGGAACGTGAAGTTGCCGGGGTCGTAGACATGCGTCGCCTCCAACCCGGGCTCCGTGTCCGGGGGAAGGTTGTGCGCCGTCCACGCGGAGAACGCGATCTGCGGGATCGTCCTTGCCCGATCTGGGGCGCCCTTCACCGAGAAGGTGCCGGCCTCGTATGCGAGGTCGTCCTCCGAGACCTCCAGCTCGTGAGCCGCGATCGTGCGGGCCTTCTCGACGATCTTCTTGGCCGCGAAGTGGAGCGCCACACCTCCCACGGCCAGCGACCGGCTGCCGTAGGTGTCCATGCCGAGGGGCGAGACGGCGGTGTCCCCGTGGAGCACGTCGACGTCGTCCATGGACACGCCCAGGGCATCGGCCACGATCTGCGCCCAGCTGGTGACGTGACCCTGGCCGTGGGGCGAGGTCCCGGTGACGACGACCACCGCGCCGGTCGGCAGGCACCGGATCGTCGCCGCGTCCCACCCGCCGGCCACGTACCTGAGGGCCGCGAGAACCTGCGAGGGGGCCAGACCGCACATCTCGATGTAGGTGGACAGCCCGATGCCGAGCTGCCTCACGTCCCCCGCGTCCCGGCGGGCTTGCTGCTCCTTGCGGAGCTGCTCGTACTCGGAGATCTCCAGGGCCCGGTCGAGCTGCTTGGCGTAGTCGCCGGAGTCGTACTTGAGCCCGGAGATGACGTCGGTGGGCTCGGTGAAGGGGGCCATGAAGTTCATCCGCCGGAGGGCGGCGGGATCCTTGCCCACCCGCCGGGCCAGCGCATCCATGGCCCGCTCGATCGCGTACGTGGCCTCGGGCCGTCCGGCTCCCCGGTAGGCGTCGGTCGGCGTCTTGTTCGTGAACACGCCGGTGCACGCGAAGTCGTACGCCAGCGGCTGGTAGACGCCGTGATAAAGGAACGCACCGAGGAGTGGGATGCCGGGCGTGACCAGCTGGAGGTAGGCGCCCATGTCGGCCACCAGGTGCGCCCGGACCCCCAGGAGCTTCCCGTCGTCGCTGGCCGCCAGCTCGACGTCCTGGTACACGTCCCGTCCCTGGATCGTGGACAGGTAGTTCTCCATGCGCTCCTCGATCCACTTGATCGGCCGTCCGGTACGCCGCGCCGCCGCGAGCAGGACGGCTTCCTCGGCGTAGACGTTCAGCTTCGATCCGAACCCGCCGCCCACGTCGGGCGCGATCACGCGGAGCTTCGACTCGGGAAGGTTGGCGATGGTGAAGGCCGTAAGCGCGGTCTTCAGGATGTGCGGGATCTGAGTCGCCGAATACAGCGTGAACTCGCCCTGGGCCGGGGATGGCACGGCCATCGCCCCACGGGGCTCGATGGCGTTGGGGATGAGCCGGGGGTGGTAGTAGCGTTCCTTGACGACCACCGGCGCCTCGGCGAACACCTTGTCGACCTCGCCGGCCGAAAGGGTCCAGGTGTAGGACCTGTTCGTGTCGAGGTCGGCGTGGACCAGGGGCGCGCCGCTCTTCAGGGCCTGTTCGGCATCGGTCACCACCGGCATCGGGTCGTAGTCGACGGAGACCGCCTCGGCCGCATCCTTGGCCTGGGCCCGCGTCTCGGCCACCACGACCGCGACCGCCTCCCCCTGGTGACGTACCTCGTCCTGCGCCACCGGCCAGTGGGTGGGCATCTGGATGTCCTCGGTGACCGGCCAGGCGCATGGCAGGCTCCCCTGCCACTCATCCGCCAGGTCCTTGCCCGACCACACGGCGATCACGCCCGGCATGGCCCCAGCCGAGGACGTCTCGACCGACCTGATCTTCGCGTGGGCGAAGGGGCTGCGAACCACGAACATCCACGCCATGCCCGGTGCTGTGATGTCGTCGATGAAGTGAGCCTGCCCCGTCAGGAGCTCCGGGTCCTCCTTGCGAAGGACCCCGCCCCCCACGTATCTCTGCGCCGTCGCCATCACGGCCCCCTTAGGCCCTGGCGCCGCTCGGCTGCCCGGCGGCGTCAAGGATCGACGTGACGATGTTCTGGTAGCCGGTGCACCGGCACAGGTTCCCCTCGAGCGCCATCCGGACCTCTTCTTCCGTCGGGCTCGGGTTCTCCTTCAGGTAGCTCGCCGCGGCCATGATCATGCCGGGCGTGCAGTAGCCGCACTGCAGCCCGTGGTTGCGGTGGAACGCCTCCTGGAGCGGATGCATCTCCCCGTCGCGCGCCATGCCCTCGATCGTGGTGATCTCGCGCCCGTCGGCTTGCGCGGCGAGAACGGTGCACGACTTGACCGACTCGCCGCCGATCAGCACGGTGCACGCGCCGCACGACGACGTGTCGCACCCGACGTTGGTCCCGGTGAGGCCGAGGCTCTCCCGGAGGAAGTACACGAGGAGTGTGCGAGGTTCGACGTCCGCCTCGCGCTCCACCCCATTGACGGTGACCTGGACTCGCGTCACGCGGTCCCCCTTTCCGCCGAAGGTGGTGAGAACGGCGAGCGTAATCCCGTGGAGGGCTTCGCGCGAATCGGCACGCGGAGCGACCGGCTAGGGCGACGGCCAGCTGGCGGGGGGCGCCGCCGCGGCTGCCTCGCCGCTGCACCGGCTGCCCATCCCCAAGGCCTCCCCGCCGGTCGGCGTCACACGGATCCAGAAGCACGCGCCCGTGTCGGCCCGCGCCGCCCCCGCCCACACCTCGTCCGTGGCGAACACGCTGACGACGTCGGGGTCGTTCGACGCGAGGTCGGGATCGATGAACAGCAGGTCGTCGGCCACGGCCTCGGAGCCGAGCGCCAACGGCACGGCCTCCGCGAACGACCCCTCGCGATCTGCCACATCGCGGGCCGCCCGGACCGCCGTCCGCAGGTTGTCGCGAGCGGTGAACTCGGACGCCCGCTCGGCCGCCGGCCGCGAGGCGAGGATCAGGACCAGGAGCAGCACGCCGAGCACGGCCGTCGGGACCATCGCCAGCCAGAAGCCACGGTTCGACGCGAACAGGAACGTGCGGGCGGACATCGCCCGAACACTATCGCCGGATCAGAAGGCCGTGCTGGTGGCGCTCATCGCCGCCGCACCGGTGCACGGATCGCCCGACCCGTAGGCGGTCCCGCCCGCCATCGTCTCGCGGATCCAGAAGCACGTCCCCGAGGCCGACATCGCGGCCGCGCCCCAGGCCTGCGGCGCGACCTGGACGCTCACGACGTTGGCCCCCGAGGACAGGCTCGTCCCCTCGACGAAGCTGATCGGCGACCCGAACGACGACAGGTACTCGACGTCGGCCGCCTCGAAGGTGTCGCTCTCGGCCAAGGCGACCTTCGCGGACGTCAGCGCGGTCTGGAGGGACGCCTGCGCTTGGATGTCGCTGGCCTGGCCGACCTGCGCCGTCGTGTCGCGCAGATGCTGGGCGGCTGCCTCCCCCCCGCTGCGCGTCACGGTGAACAGGGCGAAGGCCACGCCCGCCACCAGGACCAGGCCGAGCACGACCATGACCGGACGGCCGACCTGGCGTCTGGCCCGGGGGGCGGATCCATACGAGAACGACTCCATCCCCATGGTCTCGGCAGCCGCGGGACCCAGCTTGACCTGGTGGAACGGTTCCGACGGGTCGGCGTAGCATCGAACCGTGAGCGAGCTCACGGACGTCCTGGCCGCGA
>DATHSY010000073.1:0-53844 GCA_035463715.1 Actinomycetota bacterium
GATCAGGTCGGAGCCCGACCAACGGGTGCACGTCTACGGCACGCGCGGTCGGATCTCGCTCGAGATCCCGTTCAACATCCCGCCCGACCTGCCGACCCGCGTGTTCGTGTCCTCCGGCGGGGATCCGCCGGTCCGGCCCGAGACCGAGACGCTGACGCTCGAGCCCGCCGACGAGTACCGGATCCAGGCGGAACGGTTCGCCGCCGCGGTGCTCGACGGCACGCCGGTGCCCACACCGCCGGAGGACGCGGCGGCGAACCTGCGCGTGATCGAGGAGCTGTTCCGCGTCGGCTGAACGGGTGGTTCAGGTCTCGTCGGCCAGTGCGTGCATCGTCGGCGCGAGCGCGGGATAGAGCTCCCGGTACCGCGCGTAGGCGGCTGCGTATCGCCCGGCGTCGTCCGACGGATCGATCGCGCCGCTCGTCCGCACGATCGCGGCGCACGCGTCCTGCACGGATCCGAACCATCCCGCGCCGACCGCCGCGAGGATGGCCGCGCCCTGGGCGGCGCCCTCCGCCGTGGCCGTCGTCACGATGCGGGACCCGAGCACGTCGGCGAGGATCTGCCGCCAGAGCGCGCTCTTGACGCCGCCGCCGGTGGCGCGGATCTCGCTCGACGGCGCGAGCCCGACCGCGCGCATCAGCTCGAGCGAATCGCGCAGCCCGAACGCCACCCCCTCGAGGACGGCCCGTGTCAGATCCGGCCGGCCGTGGTTCACGGTGAGGCCGACGAACGCCCCGCGCGCGAGCGGGTCGGGGTGCGGCGTCCGCTCGCCGGTGAGGTACGGCAGGAACAGCAGGCCGCCGCTGCCCGGCGGAACGGCGGCGGCCTCGGACACGAGCTCGTCGAACGCGACCCCCGGCGCGAGCGCGTCCCGGTACCAGCGCAGGCTCCCGGCCGCCGACAGCATCACACCCATCAGGTGCCACCGACCGGGCACGGAGTGACAGAACGCGTGCAGACGCCCCTGCGGTTCGACGGTCGGGCCGTCCGTCGTGGCGAACACGACGCCAGAGGTCCCGAGCGACAGCGACGAGATGCCGGTTCCGACCGATCCGACGCCGACCGCCGCCGCGGCCTGATCGCCACCGCCCGCGACGACGGGCGTCCCCGGCCGGAGCCCCGTGGCCTCCGCGGCCGCGCCGGTCAGCGCGCCGGTGACCTCGGGTCCCTCGAACGTCTCCGGCAGCCAGGCCCCGTCGATGCCGAGCGCGTCGATGATCTCGCCGGACCAGTCCCGCGCGGCCAGCTCGAACAGGATCGTCCCGGCGCCGTCGGCCCGGTCGACCGCATGGTCCCCGGTGAGGCGCAGCCGGACGAGGTCCTTCGGGAGCAGCACGTGCGCGAGCGCGGCCCACACGTCGGGCTCGTGGTTGCGTACCCAGAGCAGCTTCGGCGCCGTGAACCCCGGCAGGGCATCGTTGCCCGTGATCCGGATCAGCCGCTCGCGGCCCACGAGGTCCCGGATCTGGTCGCACTCGGCGCCGGTGCGCTGGTCGTTCCACAGGATCGCCGGGCGCAGCACCCGGTCCGCCGAGTCGAGCGCAACCAGGCCGTGCATCTGCCCCGTGAGCCCGACGGCCTCGACGGCGTCGCCGTTCATCCCCGCCGCCCCGAGCGCGGAGCGAACCGCGCCGATCGTGGCCGACCACCACAGCTCCGGATCCTGTTCGCTCCACAGCGGGCGCGGCGTCTCGTACGGATACTCGGAGGTGGCGACCGCCGCGACCCCGCCGTCGGCGTCCATCAGCACCGCCTTGGTCGCGGTCGTCGACACGTCGAGGCCGAGGACCAGGCTCATCCCGGCGCCTGCCGCAGCGACCAGGTCTCCCGATGCGTCGTCGCCTCCCCGGCGGACAGCGTCACGAGCGGTCCGAGCGTTTCCAGCTCGGCGAAGTCCTCCTGCGCGAAGACCTGCACGGCCGCGCCCCGGTCCGGGTGCGGGAGGGAAGGCCGCACGTCGACCTGCTTCTCGAAGACCTCGGTCCCGAGCCGGTACGCGACGCGACCCTGCCCCGGAGCGGCGCCCACCTTCACGGGGCCGTCGCCGCCGGCCGCATGCACCGTCACGCCGTCGCGATCGAAGCCGAGCCGCGGATCGTCGAGATCGGTGTAGGGCCACAGCACGAGCGACCGGTCGGCCTGCGGCCCCGATCCTCGCTCGCCGAGGGGAACCGTCGCCGTGCCGCCCGGCCGGAGCTGCGTGATCGCCCAGGCGGCCACGGTCATCGGCTCGGCGGAGCCGTTGCGCAGCTCGTGGCCGACGACCCACCGCTCCCCCACGCTGCGAACCTCCACCGCCTTGACGAGCCCAGCGCCGTCGCTCGGCGCCTCGACGCGGATACCGTCCGCGAGCTCGGTCACCGAGCACGGCCCCTCGTCGGGCTCGTACGTGACCACCGGCACCTCGGGCGCCGCCCACAGCCGGTGACCGCCCAGCAACCGGAACGGCGGGCCGTTCGGGCGTTCGAGCGTCGCATCGGGAAGCACGGCCATGACGTTGTCGGCGTCGCGGTCCGCACCGAACAGCCCGAGGATCCTGGGTCCGACCGACACGGTGACGAACAGCGACGAGCCCTCACCCTCGAGCCGGATGCAGGTATGGCCCTCGAACGTCGTCGTCTCGGGCGTCACCGAGCGCCGAGCAGCAGGTCGACGGTGAGCTGGTCCAGCCGCTCGTACGGCTGGCCACGGGCCGCAACGGCACGCCGGTCCAGGTCGAGTCCCTTCAGCGCCTGCACCTTCGCGGACGAGTAGGGACCCAGGTGCGCCGATACCGACCCGTCGTCGGCGTTGATCTCGGCCACGAGCGCCTGGATCTCGGGGTCCGCGTTCCACCGCTCCGCCTTCTCCTTCAAGATCAGGTAGGTCCGCATGCATCCGCGCGCGAACGCCTTCACGTCCTCGTAGTCCGACGTGCGGTACGCGTGCGCGTCGAAATGACGGCTCCCCTGATACCCCACGTCCTCGAGGAACTTCACCAGGAAGAACGCCGCCTTCGGGTTGGCCGAGCCGAACCGCAGGTCCTGGTCGTAGCGTCCCGGGATCTGGTCGTTCAGGTCGATGTGGAACAGCTTGCCCATCGCCCACGCCTGCGCGACGTGGTGGGTGAAGTTCAACCCCGCCATGTGTTCGTGCGCGACCTCTGGGTTGACCCCGACCATCTCGGAGTGGTCCAGCGTCTGGATGAACGCGAGCATCGCGCCCGTCGTGGACAGGTAGATGTCTCCGCGCGGCTCGTTCGGCTTGGACTCGAGCGCGAAGCGCAGGTCGTAGCCCTGATCCTTCACGTACGAGCAGAGGAAGTCCATCGACTCGCGGTAGCGCTCGAGCGCGAGCAACGGATCCTTCGAGGAATCGGTCTCGACGCCCTCGCGCCCGCCCCAGAACACGTACGTCGTCGCGCCGAGCTCCACGCCGAGGTCGATCGCCCGCATCGTCTTCTGCAGCGCGAAGGCGCGGACCCGCGGGTCGTTCGCCGTGAAGGCGCCGTCGCGGAAGATCGGGTCGCGGAACAGGTTCGTCGTGGCCATCGGCACGACGAGCCCGGTCGCGTCGAGCGCCTTGCGGAAGTCCGACACGATCTGGTCGCGCTCGTGCTCGCTCGCGTCGATCGGCACCAGATCGTTGTCGTGCAGGTTGACCCCCCACGCGCCGACCTCGGCGAGCAGCTCCACGAGCTGCACGGGCGACAGCGCCTCGCGCACCGGCTCGCCGAACGGGTCGATGCCGATGTTCCCGACGGTCCACAGGCCGAACGAGAACCGGTTCTCTGCCTTGGGTTCGTACGACATCCGGATCACCTCCATCATTCGGATCGCTTCGTCACGTCACCGCTCCTGTTCGTCGGCCCTCGCCACCTCCCTCCTCAACCGAGCGTCATCGCCCGCCCCGGGTCGAGCAGGAACGGCGGGAGCCATGCGGGGATGTTCGAGAACGGCAGCACGTCGGGGTGCAGGTCGATCCCGAGCGCGTCGCACATGAAGCGCCGACGCGCCTGGATCCGCTCCCAGGCCGCCGGGTACTTCGCGGCGAACGCGGCGCGGAGCCCCTCGTCCGCCAGAGCCACGCCGTCCTCGATGTTCGTCGTGAAGTACTCCGTGCCGGTCGCCGGGATCACGTCGACCTGGAACGCCATCCCCGACCGCAGCTCGATCGTCGACCCCGGTCCCACCGGCGAGTTCACCCACTCGTCGAGCGAGATCTGGTGACCCGGGTTGAGGAAGATGCCGAAGAACGGGTCGCCGAGACGACGGTGCACGATCTCGTACAGCGCGCCGCCGGTCTGTCCGACGTGCAGCGCCGCGTACCACTCGGCGATCGCCTCGAAGTACGGGGCGACGAGGCGGTCCACGTAGTCGCGGATCGGTTCGGGGAGCTCGGCCGCGTCCTCGACGACGAACCCCGCTCGGCAGTTCAGTGCGCCCCAGATGCCGAAGGCGACCGTGAACCGGTCGCCGCGTTCGATCCGCCGGTCGCCGGGGCTGAGCAGTCCGAGCGAGGCGCGGTCACCGCTCGTGAGCATCAGGTGACACGACAGCGGCGAGCCGTTCCATCCGAGGAGCGCGACCGCCTCGCGCTCGCGCATCCCCGGCCGAAGGCCGAACAGCAGCCGGCGCACGCCGTCGGACGTCCAGCACGCGGCGTGCTCGAACCACGCGAGGTGCTCGAGCTCGTTGATCACGCGCAGGCCGTCGGCCGCGCCCGTCAGCAGCACGCCCGCGTTCTCGACGACGCCGGACGGGGTCAGGCGTCTCAGCTCGTCGACCAGGAACGCCGGCGCCTCGATCCGCGCACGGTCGGCGGACTCCTTCCAGCCGATCACCCCGATGCGGCTCGTGTCCCCGACTCCCTCGTCGGCCATGATCTCGGCGAGCGGCCGGGAACGGTCGCGCGGCTGGTTCGGCAGGCTGAGCTCCTGGAAGAGATGACGTCGCATCGGCAGCGGCGCCGCCCCGGCCATCCCGTAGCACTCGTTGCCGACCAGGATCGCGGGTTCGTCGGACGACCCGACGATCAGCATGGCCTCCTCGAAGCGCGGGTCGAACCCCGTGAGCCACGCGATGTTCGCGATGTGCTCTCGGTCGGCGTACACGACCACCACGTCGTAGCCCGCGTCCTGCATGCGAGCGCGCAAACGCTCGAGGCGGTCGCGGTACAGGGCCGGTGGGAGCTCGGGTGCCTGCTCCGGCATGCCGAAGTCCGGGAGCGATACGTCCGCGAGCCGCGCGGTGGCCATCGTCATGTGTCCCCGTCCGTCGGCCCGGCCGTCGGTGACCACGGCCGCACGGCGTCGGCGCCCCGGTCCACGATCGCGAACGCGTTGTCCGGAAGCTCGAGCCATGGACCCCGATCGCCGTCGGGCCACTGCACGCGGATCTCCGCTCCGTTCGCATCGCCGAGCCCAACGTGGATCCATCCGAGCTCGCCGCTCGCGTGGCCGCCGCCGATCGTGATCTCGCGCTCGACCGTCCGCTCGCCGAACCGAACCGTCACCCACGATCCGATCGCGTCGACGTTCGGCGCGGCCTGCCGGAGCCGCACCGCGACCCAGTTGCCCATCGGCTCGGGATCGGCGGCGTCGCCCCAGCCGACGTTGCGGTACAGGCTGACGTTCTCGCGCCGGTTGACCTGGACCAGATCCAGCATCCCGTCGAGGTTGAGGTCGACCAGGGCGGCGCCGCGACCGCGGACGAAACTCGCGATCCCCGCCGCATCGCCGCGTTCGACGAACGTGCCGTCGGGCCGGCCGAGCAACAGGTTCGACGGATCGCGCTGCGCGTACTCCGGGATCGCTTCGACGTTGCCCTTCGAGACGAACAGGTCGACGAACCCGTCGTTGTTGACGTCCTGGAACTCGGGGTGCCACGCCGTCGAGGGCAGCATGTCGCCGCCCGTGTACGGACGGTGCGCCGTCACACCGTGCTCGAGCGCGGTCTCCGCATACGTCGGCGTCGAGGAGCCGGCGGCGAGCGTCTGGAGCCGGTTGTCGCCCTGGCTCGTGAGGTAGACCTCCGGCAGCCCGTCGCCGGTGAGGTCGTATCCGGCGATCCCCATCCCCCAGATGACGAGCCGCTGCCAGCCCTCTTGGTCCGTGTACATCCGCGGCGGCTGGTCCTCCTCGACGTGCCAGAGCTGCTCCTGCCCGTCCGTGTAGTAGTGGCGGTCATTGGTCATCCGCAGGTCGCGGACGCCCGAGCGGGACCAGTCGCTGAACAGCACCGACAGCGTGCACCACCCCGGCGCGAGCGAGATCGGCTCCCCGTACGTCGTTCCGCCGGGGACGGGTCGAACGAGCTCGCTGTCGGCGCACTGCGAGCGCTGGTCGAGATCGGTCAGGTCGAGGTAGTTGCCGGTCGCGAGCGTCGGCAGCGCGGCGTCGCCCTCCCACGTCGCGCTGAAGCCGGCGGTCCACTCCTCGCCGCCGTCGAACCCCCACTCCTCGTTCCCCCGCTCGAACCGGCAGTCGCCGAGGCCACGGAGCAACACGTTCTCGCCGACGCGGAGCACCGCGAGGTCGAGGACGCCGTCGCCGTCGATGTCGATCGGGTAGGCGCCGATCACGTCGGTGAGATCGGTGACCGGGTCGGGCTGCCGGACGAAGCGGAGCGCGCCGCCGATCGGACTCTGGTTGCGGTAGAGCGATGCGGGGTTGGAGCCGCCAGCGAAGTACAGCTCGGACTTGCCGTCGCCGCTGCAGTCGAAGGCCGCGACGCCGCCGCCCACGAAGAAGGTGAACTCGCCGTCGTAGACGTGGTCGACGCCGGCCGCCTGCGCCTCCTCGACGAACCGCGGCGCCGCCATCGCGGCGACGGGGCCGCCGCTCGCGACCGCGTCGAAGGCCCACACGCCCCCGAGCCCGAGGGCCGACCCCGCGACGAGGCCGGCGACGAACAGCGCCGCGAACCTCGGGGGCCGTCGACCGCGCGGCTCAGCCATCCACGCCCCCGTCGAAGTACGCCTGGACCCGCTCCCACACCGCCGTGCCGCACGCCGCGCCGATGCGCCGGCCGGCGAAGTCGTCGGCCGGGATGTGGATCCCCCCGAAGATGCGCGAGACGCCCGCCTGGTCCGCCGCGTCGTAGTAGGTCGCCCACTGCAGCGTCACGTCCTGGGTCGGCCCAGACTCGACCTCGAGCGATCCGGCGGGGATCGTCCACTCGGACAGTCCGCCCGGGAAGTACTCGCTGCCGGTGATCGCCGTGAGCACCTCGGCCGCCGCGCGGCTGAACGTGCTGTGGCCGGACACGTAGCCGGCGAACGCGGGCGTCACGAAGGTCGGCTGCTGGTACGGCACCCAGTCCGTCGCGAGGATCCATCCGATCCCACCTACCTCGTTCTCCGGATCGTCGGGGTTGCCCGTCCACGCGCGGACGGCGATCTCGCCCTCGCGGCCCGCGAGCGCCCGGTGGCGAGCGCCGGGCGCGGTCGTGCGCGGGGTGATCACCTCGACGAGGCCCCTCACGAGCGGCAGCCCGCGCGGGTCGTACGACGGACCCCCCGGGTCGCTCGACTGCCCGAGCCCGCCCATATACCGGATCATCGAGATCGGCCTGGCGGTGTCGTAGTAGCCCTTCGTGCCCCACGCCGCGACGGCGGCATCGTGCACCGCCGCGTTCAGCGCGAGGTACAGCTTCACGTCCCATTCCAGGCGATCGACCTCGGGCCCCGTCCCGCCGATCCGGAGCTCGAAGCCCGGCGAATCCGAGACGGTGTTGGCGACGACGTTCCAGTGGCCGGGTGGCGTCTCGGACCTCGGTCCGTCGGCCCAGAACTCGGTGAGGGCTCGCGCGAAGTCGCCGCGGTTCACGAGGTTCGGCGCGTACGGCTCGCCCG
The DNA here is from genome assembly GCA_035463715.1 of Actinomycetota bacterium. GTDB lineage: Bacteria > Actinomycetota > UBA4738 > UBA4738 > HRBIN12 > DATHSY01. The sequence continues at coordinate 7,837 of DATHSY010000073.1, forward strand.
TCACCGGGTCGACGTCGTGGCCGTCGCCGTCATTGGTTCCGAGCGGGTTGTCGCCGAGCGCGCCCGGCGAGATGTCGATCGTGACGTCGTGCGTCGCGTCGAGCCGCGCGCTCCTGCGGAGCACGTCGATCGCCGCGTCCTTGAAGTCCCGGTCGGTTCCAGGGTCTCCGAACATCGGCGGCGGCCCCGGGTCCATCGGCAACCCGTGGGGCCCCGCGTCGGGCAGGGCGAAGCCGGCGACATGACCCCAGTGCGGACCGAGGAAGGTCTGGACCGTGTCGTCGATCGGGATGCCGTTCTGCGAGACGGCCTGCTCGAGCTGGAGGGGCTGCCACCGGTTCGGATCGACCATCCGGTCCGGTCCTGCTTCGGCGACATCGAGCGGCGCGTTGACCGGCTGGTAGTCGCTGGCGTAGCCGCCGGACTCGTTCGATCCGTCGTGCAACCCGTCCTCGATGACTGCGGCCGCGATCCGGTTCCCGAGCGCCGCCGGTGAGTCGCCCTCGGTCGTCGTGACGTCGATCGGATAGCAGAGCTCCTGCATGACCTGTCGGAACTCGAGCCTCGAGTCGGTTGCTCCGACCGCGGTGCGGTACCGATGGTCGAGGACGCGGAAGGCTGCGTAGCTGATCGCCTCCTCACGCGCCGTCGTCACGTCGTCGGCGGTGTGCGTCTCGTCGACGAAGACCCCGACGGCGTCGCGGTCGTAGGCGGCCCACGCGTCCCACATCGCGGCCGAGACGTGGAACAGGTTCCGCGCGTGCAGCGTCGGCGCGGGCAACGCCCGCCGGATCGCGTCGAGCGTGGCCTCGTCCCACCGTCGCGCCACCGACCATCCGTGCGGGGCGGCGGCGCGCACGCACCCGGGCTCATCATCGCTCGCGGCGCGGACGAACGCGGTCCCGCCGAGCGCGAGCGCGAGCCCCATCGCGAGGCCGACCGCGAAGGCCGAGCGTCCTGACGACGAGCGCGCCGCGCCGTCGTCGGTCATCGCGGCGCCCCGCTCGCGACGACCCCGCCACCCGCACCGAACGCCGCCGGGTCCGCGATGACCCGGGACATCACGAGCTCGGCCGCCCCGATCAGCGAGGCGTCGGGGCCGAGCGCGCTCCGCTCGATGCTGACCATGGCGCCGGGCGCCGCGAGCATCCGCTCGCGCGCGCCCTCGACCACGGCGGGCTCGAGCAGACCGAAGAGTTGTTCGTACATCCCCCCCAGGACGACCAGGTCGGGGTTGAACACGTTTACCAGGTCGCCGATCCCGACGCCGAGCCACCGGCCGACCTCGCCGAGCGCCGCGAGCGTGGCGCCATCGCCCGCCGCTGCGCGGTCGACCACCTCGGACAGCCGATCGGGCCCCTCCCCGATGCCGGCGCGTCGTAGCAGGGCGGCCTCGCCGGCCTCCGTCTCCCAACAGCCGGTCGCGCCGCACCGGCATCCGACGCCGGTGGGGTTGACGAGCGTGTGACCGGCCTCACCCGCATACCCCGCCGACCCGAGCAGGGGTCGGCCGTCCACGATCACGCCGGTGCCGATCCCCGCCTCGCCCGAGACGTAGACGAGGTTCGCCACGCCGGGCCGGCGTCCACGGCGATGCTCCGCGAGCGCGCCCAGGTCGGCCTCGTTCGCGGCGAGCACCGGCACCCCCACGCCGAGCTCGGCGCCGAGCATCGGGGCGAGAGCCACATCACGCCAGCCGAGGTTCGGCGCGAGATGGACGAAGCCGTCCGAGCGCCGCGTGATGCCGACGACCCCGACGCCGACCCCGACCAGGACGTGATCGCGAGGCAGGGAGTCGACGAGCGGGCCTGCGAGCTTCGCGACGTCTTGCACCGTCTCCTCCGGCGAGAAGCGGCCGCGGGGACGGGCGACGCGTACCCGGTTGTAGACGTGCCCTCCGAGCCCGAGCGTCGCGACCGCGATCGAGTCGACAGCCAGCTCGACCGCCAGGGCCGAGGCGCGGTGCGCAACGAGCTGCACGACCGGCGACGGCCGCCCCGGGCCGGTACCTGGCGAGCCACGCCGCTCCTCGACCAAGCCGAGCGCGGTCAGCTCGGCGAGCAGATCCGCGATCGTCGATCGGTTCAGCCCCGTCGTCCTGGCCAGGTCCGAGCGCGACGTCGGTCCACCGAGGTGGAGGCCTTCGACCACGGCACCGAGGTTGTGCCGGCGGACATCGTCCGCGGCGACGCCCCGGCGCTCTCCGCGCACGGGAGCGATCCCGACCGTCGATTTCGTTGGAGTCTCCGCGGAATCCAACCCGTGTGGCCTGCCCGCTCGCCCGGCGATCCCGCACGCACCCGGGCCGGCCCCCCTGCGGAGGGTATGCCAGTGCCGACGCGGCAGGCAACCCGGAAGACACGCCTTTTGTCGGTCGTCCCCACGTTTGCGTCGTTTCGAAGGCTGTGCGATGCTGCGCGTTGCGCCGGCTCCGGGACGGCCTCGGAGTCAGGTGCGCGATCGGGAGCGGGTCCCCGGCGGAGCCGAAGTCGGTACCTGTCGTCGAGCGGTCCGGGGTGGTTGTGCGCGGCGCGCGAAGCTGCGTTGCGCCGAAGGGGGGAGCAGATGCGTGGAGCTCGGGTGTGGGCGATCCTCGGCGTGATGATCCTCGTCCTCGCCGCGTGCGGCGACGACGGCGACGGCGGCGACGGCGGCGGTGGTGGCGGTGGTGGCGGCGGTGGCGAGGACCTCACCATCGGCGTCTCGTGGAACAACTACAACGAGGAGCGCTGGGCGAAGTGGGACGAGCCCGCGATCAAGGAGGCGCTCGACGCCGCCGGCGCCAAGTACATCTCGTCGGACGCGGGGTCATCGGCCGAGCAGCAGCTCTCCGATGTCGAGAACCTGATCTCGCAGGGGGCGGACGCGCTCCTCATCCTGGCCCAGGACACGGAGGCCATCGTGCCGGCGGTCCAGAGCGCGCTCGAGCAGGGCGTCCCCGTCGTCGCGTACGACCGGCTGATCGAGGACCCGGGAGCGCTGTACGTCACGTTCGACAACGTCGAGGTGGGCCGTCTCCAGGCCCAGGCCGTGTACGAGCAGGTTCCGAAGGGCAACTACGTCTTCATCAAGGGGAACTCGGCCGACCCCAACGCCGACTTCGTGCACTCAGGGCAGCTCGAGGTCCTCCAGGACGCGATCGACTCGGGTGACATCGTGAACGTCGGCGAGTCCTACACCGACAACTGGGACCCGGCGGTCGCGCAGACCAACATGGAGCAGTTCCTGACCGAGAACGACAACGATGTCCAGGCCGTCGTCGCGTCCAACGACGGGATGGCAGGCGGCGTCGTTGCGGCGCTCGAGGCGCAGGGGCTCGCCGGCGAGGTCGCCGTGTCGGGTCAGGACGGCGATCTCGCAGCGCTCAACCGGGTGGCGCTCGGCACCCAGACGGTGTCGGTCTGGAAGGACGCGCGCCTGCTCGGCAACGCGGCCGGCGAGGCCGCGGTCCTGCTCGCGCAGGGGACGGCGCTGGAGGAGATCCCCGACACGGTGATCTTCACGACCCCGGTGAACAGCTACGACATGACGTCGATCCTGCTGACGCCGGAGGCGATCACGCAGGACAACCTCGACGTCGTCGTCGACGCGGGGTGGATCGCGACCGACGAGCTGTGTCAAGGCGTCAAGTCGGGGACGGTGGACGTCTGCGGCTGACGGCCGGACTGACCGTTCGATGATCGCAGCAGGTGCGCCTCGTCCCGGGCAGCGGGCGAGGCGCACCTCCGTGTGGACATAGGATGCTGGGCGGTGGCGAAGACCGACGTCTCGGCGGCCGGACCGCTTCCTGAGACCGCCCCCACCGGGGCCGGGCGGTCGATCGGCGATGTCTTCCGCGCGGCCGAGATCGACGCGCGTCTGGTCGGGATGATCCTGGCGCTCGCCGCGATCTGGATCGGGTTCCACATCCTGTCGGGCGGCATCTTCCTGACGCCGCGCAACCTCTGGAACCTCTCGGTCCAGACGGCCGTGGTCGCGATCATGGCCACCGGGATGGTCCTCGTCATCGTCGAGCGTCACATCGACCTGTCGGTCGGCTCGCTGATGGCGGCGGTCGGGATGGTGATGGGACTGCTTCAGAGCGATTGGCTTCCGAGCGCGATCGGCTTCGACCACCCAGCGACCTGGGTCATCGCGCTCGTCGCCGGCCTGGTGCTCGGCGCCGTGATCGGCGGGTTCCAGGGCGTGGTCGTCGCGTACGTCGGCGTGCCGTCGTTCATCGTCACGCTCGGCGGGTTGCTGGTGTGGCGTGGGGTCGCGTGGTGGCTCGCGAGCGGACAGACGATCGCGCCGATGGACTCGAACTTCCGGCTCCTCGGTGGTGGATCGGAGGGGACGATCGGCGGGACGTGGAGCTGGATCGTCGGCGTCATCGCCTGCGTCGGCGTCGTGGCGCTCCAGATGCAGCGGCGCCGCGAACGCGCACGGTACGGGTTCCGTCTGCGGCCGATGGGCATCGAGGTGGGGATCGCGGCGGGCGCCTGCGTGGCGATCCTCGCTGCCATCGCGGTCCTGAACCGCTACTACCTCCCCCCGCTGCTGGCCGAGCGCCGCGGCGCGCCGCCCGGCGCTCAGATCTCGCTGGGCCTGGCGTACCCCGTCCTCATCACGATCGGTGTGACGATCCTGATGACGGTGCTCGCGACGCGTCGTCGCTTCGGGCGCTACGTGTATTCGATCGGAGGGAACCCCGAGGCCGCCGAGCTCGGCGGCATCAAGACCAAGCGCACGGTCGTCAAGACGTTCGCGCTGATGGGCACCCTCGTCGGCCTCGCGGGAGCGGTGCAGATCGCGCGGCTCAACGCGGCCGTCAGCAGCCTGGGGACCGGCATGGAGCTGTCGGTCATCGCCGCCGCGGTGATCGGCGGGACATCGTTCAGCGGCGGCATCGGGACGATCCCCGGCGCGGTGCTCGGCGCGCTCGTGATGCAGTCTCTGGTGTCGGGCATGGTGCTCATGGGGATCGAGGCGCCGTTGCAGGACATCGTGGTGGGGATCGTGCTCGTCTCCGCGGTGGCGATCGACACGACGATCCGACGCCGGACGGCGGTCTGATGGCGGTCACCGAGACGTCGCAGCGGACGCGGCTCGTCGAGATGCGCAACATCCGGGTCGCGTTCGGCGGCGTCCATGCCGTCGACGGTGTGAGCGTCGATCTGTACCCGGGCGAGATCGTCGGCCTCGTCGGCGGCAACGGCGCCGGCAAGACGACGCTGATCAGGACGCTGTCGGGCGCCCATCCGGCCGATTCGGGCGAGATCCTGATCGACGGGGAGCCGGTCGACATCCAGACGCCTCGCGACGCGAAGCACCTCGGGATCGAAACGATCTACCAGACGCTCGCTCTGGCGGACAACATCGACGCCCCCGCCAACGTGTTCCTCGGCCGCGAGATCACCACGCGGTTCGGGTTCCTCGACTCGAGCGCGATGGAGGACGCGACCCGCAAGCTGATGCAGCGGCTCAACCCGAAGTTCCGGAGCTTCGTCGCTCCCGTCAGCTCGCTGTCGGGCGGCCAGCGGCAATCCGTCGCGATCGCGCGAGCCGTCCACTTCAACGCCCGCATCCTGATCATGGACGAGCCGACCGCCGCGCTGGGGCCGGCCGAGACCGCGGAGGTGCGGGACCTGATCCGTCAGCTCCGCTCGGAGGGGATCGGCATCTTCCTGATCAGCCACGACATCCACGATGTGTTCGACCTGTCCGACCGGATCAGCGTGATGCTCCAGGGCAAGCTCGTCGGCACCGTGGACAAGGACGACGTCAATGTCGACGAGGTCCTCGCCATGATCATCATGGGCAAGAAGCCCGGCGAGGTGACGCAGAAGGACATCGCCGAGCTGCATTGATCCGCACCGCGAAGGCTTACCGTGGGCCGGCGTCCCCGCGATCGGGCAGGCGGACGACCGTCCCCATCCTCGAGCTCTCGCGCGCGGCCTCGAGCACCTCGAGCACCTCGACGGCATCCCAGGGATCGACCGGTGCCGGCGAGCCTGTTCGGAGCGCGGCCGCGACCCCCTCGTAGAACCGCAGGTACGCACCGGGCTGGCTCTTCACGGCGCGCGAGCCGCCGACACCGTCCTCGATCCGGCCCCACGCACCGCTCGGCTCGCGTCCGAACCCCGGATCGCTCGGCCTCGCGCCCGCCGCGAGCGCGCCCTCCTGTGGGTCGAGCCCGTGCTTGACGAACGCCGCGCGCGTTCCGAGGATCCGGAAACGCGGGCCGAGGCTGGCGGCCACGGCGGTCGCCCACAGGTGCGTGCGGACGCCTCCCGGATGCGTCAGCGCGACGAACACGTCGTCGTCGGTCACGACACCGGGCCGCCGACGGTCCACCTCGGCGTAGACGTGCGTCGGGCGGCCGAACAGCTGAACCGCCTGATCGACGAGGTGGCTGCCGAGGTCGAGCAGCAGACCGCCCGCGTCCTGCGGGTCAGCGAGCTCGCGCCACTCGTCGAGGTTCACCGACAGCCGCCAGCGTTCGAAGCGCGACTCGAACCGCAGCACCTCGCCGAGCTCGCCGTCGGCGAGCACGCGACGGACCGTCAGGAAGTCGGCGTCCCATCGCCGGTTCTGGAACACGCTCACGAACAGTCCGCCTTCGGATGCCGCCGTGACGAGCGCCCGTGCCTCGGTGGCGGAGGGTGCGAGGGGCTTGTCGACGACGACGGCCAGGCCGGCGTCGAGCGCCGTCATCGCGATCGGCACGTGGTGCCGGTTCGGTGTGGCGACCACGATCAGGTCGTGTTCGTCGGCCGCCTCCCAGAGCGCGTCCACGCGCTCGACGACCCGGGCGTCGGGGTACCGCGAACCGGCACGGCGCCGGCGGTCGGGGTCGCTCGTCACGATCGAGACGAGCCGCATCGCGGGAACGGCGTGGATCAGCGGCGCGTGGAAGACCTCGCCGCCCAGCCCGTAGCCGACCAGACCAACGCGGACCGGTTCGGCATCGGCGATCATCGGCCCAGCCTATCGGCGCGTTCATCGAGGAGGACCCTCGCCGCCGATCAGGGCCAGGACCTCGTCACCGTAGCGCTGGAGCTTCGCCGGACCGATACCGGAGATCGAGGCGAGGCCGGTCCGGTCCCGCGGCTTCCGATCGGCGATCTCGACGAGCGTCCTGTCCGGGAACACGACGTACGCCGGCACGCCGTCCGACTTGGCCCGGGACCGTCTCCACTCCCGGAGCCGGTCGAACAGTGGGCCGTCGCTCGCCGCCGCCGCGACCGGTTCGCGCCTCGTGGTCGCCCCCGCCGGCATCGGCCGGGCCCGCACGCCGAGCTCCTCGAGGTAGGGGCTCGGGCGCGCGCGGCCGTCGGTTGGCCATGTCAGGAACAGGTACCGCCGCGCGCGCGTGAGCGCGACGTACAGCAGCCGGCGCTCCTCGGTCGGGTCGGCCTTGGCACGCCCGGAGCGGAACGGGATCTCCCCGTCGAGCAGCCGCGGAAGCAGGACGGCATCGAACTCGAGCCCCTTCGCGCGGTGGAACGTGAGCAGGTTCACGCCGCGTCCCGCATGCTCGGTCGAGAAGCGCCGGGTCAGCTCCCGAACGAAGGCGGTCGCATCGCCGGCCGGATCCGATGACGCGAACTCGACGGCCAGCGCCCGCAGACGAGCAAGGTCGGATTGACGCGTCAGCTCGTCGTCAGACTCCGGTTCGATGTCCGGTCGGTACCCGAGCTCGTCCGTCACGCCTTCGACGAGCTCCACGAGAGAACGGGGCGCCGCGCGGCGCAGCCGCTGGAGGACCGCCCGCGGACCGGGACGGCGGAGGAAGGCGCCGTCGCGGACCTGGTACGGGATCCCCGCCGCGGCGAACGCCTCCTCGAACGGCTCCGACCGCGCGTTGATGCGGTAGAGCACCGCGATCTCCTCGAGCGCCACGCCTTCGTCGTCGCGGAGCCCACGCACCGCGCGAACGACCGCCGCCACCTCGGCCGCCTCATCCGAGATGGCCCGGGCGACGGGCTCGGGCCCCGCCGGGCGTGTCGGGCGAAGCGTCTTGGCGAACCCCCCGAGCCGCGGCGCCAGCCGGTTCGCGAGACCCAGGATCTGCGGCGACGAACGGTAGTTCTCCTCGAGACGCACGACCGTCGCGCCGGGGAAGCGATCCGGGAACGAAAGCAGGTGCTCCGGCGACGCTCCCGTGAACGTGTAGATCGTCTGGTAGTCGTCGCCCACCACGCAGATGTCCCCGCGCCCGCCGAGCCATCGGTCGAGCAGCGCCGCTTGGAGCGGGTTGACGTCCTGGAACTCGTCGACGGTGAACGCGGCGAACCGGCGCCGGACCTCCTCGACCGCCGCCGGGCGCTCGTCGAAGAGCCTCACGGCGAGCCCGAGCATGTCCTCGAAGTCCAGCTGCCCGGTCGCGCGCTTGCGGCGCTCGTACCCCTCGTAGACCCGGTGCATCAGCGGAGCCGGGATGGGCGGCTCGTGGTCGCCGAGCTCGTCGAGGTACCGCCCCGAGGGGATCATCCGGTTCTTGGCCCACTCGATCTCGTTCGCGAGCTCACGGCGCGGCAGGAACCGGTGCGGCGGCGGGAGCGCGCCCGCGAGCGACGCGATCAGCGGCGCCTTGTGGTCGAGCACCTCGGGCACCGCCTGCCCGGTGTGCGCCGGCATCAGGCGGGACAGCTGCGAGAGCGCGGCCGAGTGGAACGTTCGGGCCTCGACGCCGTCCACGCCGAGCCTCGCGAGGCGGGCCTTCAGCTCACCGGCCGCCTTGTCCGTGAACGTGACCGCCAGGATCTGCGAAGGGCGGAACGCGCCGGTCGCGACCTGGCACGCGACCCGGTGCGTGATCGTCGTCGTCTTGCCCGTCCCAGCACCGGCGAGGATCACGACCGGGCCACGGACCGCGAGCGCCGCCTGACGCTGGGCGTCGTTCAGCCCGGCGACGATCTCCTCCAGTGGCCGCACCCGCGGACGGTAGCACCGCCCGCGGACACGGCTATGCCTAGCGTCGCTGCGCGCAGCGACGCTAGGTGATCAGGATCGAGTTGCCGTAGATGTTCTGGTCGAGTCCTCCGGCGTTCGCACAGGTGTCCGGGCCGAACGTCCCGTCGGTCTCGGTCCGGCATTGCTTCACGTCGAACCCGTCCTGCGAGTCCTCACGCGGATCGGTGCCCTCGACTACGTCGCGGTTGTCGGTCCACGTGAAGTACCCGAAGACGCTGCCGTCGGCGCGTTCGGCGAGCGAGATCCAGTTGTAGTCGCCCTGGAACGGGATGTGGCGGTTACCGAACATCTCGTATTCGGGCTGATGCGCCACGTCGGACGCGGGGTCGGCCACGGGCGTGAACGCGACGCCGTCGCTCGAGGTCGCGACGAACGTGTGCACGATGTCGGTCCCGCACGACGTGGCATCGGTCGTGTTGCCCATCGGCAGCTGGACGCTGTAGCACGGATCCGACCGGGAGTCCTGCCACACGACGGCGAGCGCACCCGAGAGCGCGTCGACGTCGGGGAAGAACTGGTGCCCCTCCGGCTGCGGATCCACCGGCGTCGGGGCGCTCCAGGTCGCTCCGTCGTCCGTGGTGGAGACGACGTACACGAGCGACTGGCCCACGCTTCCGCCGCCGGCCGACGAGTATGACGTCTCGCTCGTTTCGATGCTGTCGGGTCGGATCTCGTTGTAGGCCAGGTACACGCCGTCCAGCTCGCCGGTCTGGTCGGCCGTCACGCGCGGCTCGAGCGGGATCCGTGCGAACACGTACCCCGTCGGGCACTCGAAGACACCGTCGCCGCAGTCGCGGGTACCGTCGTTGGGGGCGTACGGCGTGATCGCGCGGATCAGCCGGGCCCGGGAGAACGACGCGCCGCCGTCGGTCGAGCGGGCGAACGCGAGCGCGGTCGGGTTCCTCCCCGCGGCGAAGGTCCTGAAGGTGACGAACACGTCGCCATCGGCCTCGACGGCGATATCGCAGCCCTGCACCGAGATGATCTCCTTCGTGCGCGAGATCGGCATCGGCCGCGAGAACGTCTCCCCCATGTCCGTCGAGCGACTGAAATACAGCTTGTTCTGCCCGAAGCCCGTGAACCGCGACCAGCACACGTACACGTTGCCGTCGTGCTCGCCGCCCGTGCGATCGACCTCGAGCATCGGCTTGTCCTGGAACACGCCCTGGAAGTTCCTCGACGGCGTGCCCACGCCGACGACCCGCGTGCGGAGGTAGTCGACCGGGTAGCCGTTCGGCTGGTCCTGCGCGCCGTAGGTTGCCACGTACACGTCGCCGTTGATCGCGCCGGCGCGGTTGAACGAGATCCCGCCGACGAACAGGTTCCCGTTCGAGTCGAACGCAGCGATCGGGTCACCGGCTTCGGTGTGACGGCCAAAGAGCGGTGAGGCCATCCCCTCCGTCGACGTGTCCTGCGGGTAACCCGGGACGAACGAGTTCGTCCACGTCTCGCCCGCGTCGTTCGAGAACCCGAACCCCTGCCATCCCGCGCCGAGGTCGGTGAGGCAGTAGTCGTTCCACCCGGATACGACGACGTCCGGATCGGTCGGGTCGACCACCGAGAACGGCTCGTTGTTCTGCCGTCGGCTGCCGCCGTCGTTCGAGTCGATGTCGCCGTCGTCCGGATCGTCGTCGGACGCGGGATCCGTCGACTCGTCGTTGCAGTGCTGGATCGCCGCATCGCTTCCGCCGTCGTGACGGACCCACGTCTGTCCCGTGACGAGGTCGTCGTCGGCGTCGACGGTCGTCGCCGCGGCCGCCGGCATGGCGGGGAGCAGCCCGAGAGCGGCCGCGGAGATGCTGACGAGGAGACGTCGCATGACACATCCCTCCTCCCGGAGGCGATCGGGTTCGGCCTCCGACCGAACCACCCTCCCACCGCGTCGGAACGTCGCGCAACTGTGGTCGACGGGTTCAGCCAGCGTGCGCTCAGGGACCGGCGTGCTCTGCCTGCTCGGCGTCGCGCTTGGTCCGGTGGATCGTCCCCTCGGGGTGCTCCGGCGGCGAGTACAGCGAGTACAGCCGAAGATCCCCATCGCCCGTGTTCACGACGTTGTGCCACACGCCCGCCGGGACGATGAACGCCCAGTCCTCGCCGACGTCGTGCGCCTCGTCGACGGAGTCCTCCGCCGTTCCGAGCTCCAGCCGCCCGCGTCCCTGTTCGATCCGCAAGAACTGGTCGAGGTGCGGATGGACCTCGCGCCCGATGTCCTCGCCGGGCGCCAACCGCATCACCGTGAGCTGCGTGTGCGAACCCGTGAACAGGACGCGCCGGAAGTCGCCGTTGCCCCGCGTGACCGCTTCGATGTCGTCGACCCACCCGAGCATGCTGGCCTCCTCTCGCCGCTCCGACCCTACTCCCGCCGGGCGGGACGCCATGAACGGAGCGCGGCGTCGAGCAGGTCGACCATCCGCTCGAAGGACCGGTCGACGTCCTGCGGGATGCCGAACCCGCCAGCCGCCTCGAGCGACACGAACCCGTGGAGCGCCGAACGCACCGCTCGCGTCGCGTCGATCGCGTCGGTCCCTTCGAGCCCGTAACCGGCCATGACGCGGGCGACCGTCTCGAGCACCTCGGCGCTCGCGGCGAGCGCCTCCTCGTCATCCGGATCGGGGGCGCGCACGGTGGACGCGTACCGTCCCGGATGGGCACGCGCGTACCCGCGGAACGCATAGGCCATCGCGCGGAACGCCTCCCGCTTCGTCGCGCCCGCGATCGCGGTCGCGAGCGCGTCGCCGAACTCACGCACGGACGAGGCCGCCACCTCTCGCCGCAGCGCGTCTAGGCCGTCGATGTGCTTGTACAGGCTCGGCACCGCGACGCCGAACCGATCGGCGAGGCCGGCCAGCGTCAAGCGGTCCCAACCGACGTCGTCGGCGAGACGAGCGGCCTCGCCGACGACGGTGGCGGGCGTGAGGCCGGCCCTAGCCACGGGCGTCCCGTGGGACCCGGATGCCATCGAGGAACCGCAGGATCGCCGGGCTCACGATCTCGGGGAACTCCGCGTGCGGGTAGTGACCCGAGCCGGGGACGGTCAGCACCTCGCCCCCGAGCCGGCCCGAGACGAACCGCGCCTCCGCGACGGGATCCTTGAAGTCGGGATCCTTCTCGCCCATCACCACGAGCGTCGGCGCCGTCACATCGTCGAGCCGTGCCTCGGCCGGCGCGTGCGACGAATGCGTCGTCGCCACGAACGCGCGCCAGTGGCCGGGGCGCCTCAGGCTCTCGCGGATCCGCCTCCGGTGCTCCGCGAGGTCCGCAGGCGCACGCCCCGGGTACAGCCTCGCGTACCACGCGTTCCACGCCGCCGGGCCCCACGGCTTGAGCAGGGCAAGGCGGAACGCGAGCGTCGCTCCGAACCCCGCCGGCGCGTTCCGCACGAACGGGCCGATCAGCACGAGCGCGGACACCAGGTCCGGTCGCTCGGCGGCCGCCCACACGGCGGCGCCGGCCCCCATCGAGTTCCCGACCAGAACCGCCGGTCCCCCGAGGTGCTCGACCAGCGCGAGGAGGTCCGTCCCGGCCGCCACGTCGTCGTACGCGTCGAACGTGGCATCGCTCTCGCCGTGACCGCGGAGGTCCATCGTCGCCACCCGGTATCCGGCCGCCACGAGCTCGGGGACGAGCGCCCGGTACGCCGAGCGCAGATCGCCCATCCCGGGCACGGCCACCACGAGCGGCCCGTCGCCCCGGACGTCGTACGCGATCCGTCCGCCCGGGCGGTCCAGGAACAACGTCGTCGTTTGGGTCATCGGCTCCTCCACCATCTCCGCTCGCCTCCCTTGACGTTCTGGCTAATGGACTTAGCTTTCGAGCGGCACTATAGCTAATGTCATTAGCTTGTGTCGATCCGGCGTGGCCCGGCCGGGCACGGCGTGCGCCGCTTCAGTTCCAAGCCGCCGTTGCCGACGTCTTCCTCCATGTCGCACGAGGGTCACGACTCGTTCGGCGGCCGGCGGTCGACCACGACCGAAGCGCTGCTCCGCGACGCTTGCGCCGCGGCCAGGGAGGAGTTCGAGCTTCACGAGCTGCTCGTCGGAAGCGACTGGCAGGACGAGGTCGCGCGCGAGATGCGCGACCGGGTCGCCCCGGAGTTCATCGCGCGTCGCCAGCAGACGGACGTCGGGGTCGTCCGGCAGGCGACCGATGCCGCCGAGCAGCGGGCCGCCCGGCAGGGAGCCGGCTGGGTCGACCTCCGCGCGTACCAGCTCCTGCTCGATCTGGTGCGGACGGGCGCACGGGCCTAGCCTGACGGCTCGGCCAGGGCCGCGCGGAGCGCCCGGAACGCGCGCCCGCGGTGGCTGATCCGGTCCTTCTCCTCGGGAGCGAGCTCGGCCATCGTCCGGTCCCATCCCTCGGGGACGAAGATCGGGTCGTAGCCGAACCCCCCGCTCCCCCTCGGCGTCCCGATCAGCGTGCCCTCGCAGATGCCCTCGGCAGAGTGCAGTTCGCCTTTCGGGGTGGCGAACGCCGCCACGCACCGGTAGCGCGCGGTCCGGCCGGACCCCGGGATGCCGGCCAGCGCGCGGATCAGCGTCCGAAAGTTCTCCTGGTCGGTCGCGTCCTCGCCCGCGTAGCGGGCGGACCGCGGACCCGGCGCGCCGCCGAGCGCGTCGACCTCGATCCCCGAGTCATCGGCGAGCGCCGGGACTCCGGTGGCTGCGGCGACCGCACGCGCCTTGATCGCGGCATTCTCAAGGTACGTCTGCCCCGTCTCCTCGACGTCATTCCACGCGTCGGGCTCGTCGGCCGCCGTGAGCCACTCGACCGGCCAGTCGGCGCAGATCGCAAGGATCTCGCGGATCTTGCCGGGGTTGCGCGACGCGATGGCCAGCCGCGCGGGGAACGTCACCCGCCGAGCACCTGCCGTTGGAAATCCGTCAGCTTCGCGATGCCGGCCTCGGCGAGGTCGACGAGCGCGGTGAGCTCGTCACGCGAGAACGCCTCCCCCTCTGCGGTCCCCTGGATCTCGACCAGACGCCCGACGCCCGTCATCACGACGTTGAAGTCGACGTCGGCGTTCGCGTCCTCCTCGTAGGACAGGTCGAGCACCGGCTCGCCACCGACGAGGCCGGCGCTCACCGCGGCGACGCTGTCGGTCAGGACGTCGCCGCCGACGAGGCCGCGGTCGTGCAGGGCACGCACGGCGAGCGCGAGAGCGAGGTAGCCGGCCGTGATCGATGCGGTCCGCGTTCCCGCGTCCGCCTGCAGGACGTCGCAGTCGACCCAGATCGTGCACTCACCGAGCTTCTCCAGATCCGTCACCGCGCGCAGCGAGCGGCCGATCAGCCGTTGGATCTCCTGCGAGCGGCCCGACGGCCGCCCCTTGGAGACCTCGCGTGCCGTTCGCTCGGCGGTCGAGCGCGGCAGCATCGAGTACTCGGCGGTCACCCACCCGCGGCCCGTCCCGGAAAGGAACCGCGGCGCGCGGTCCTCGTACGACGCGGCGACCAGGACCTTGGTGCGGCCCATCTCGAGCAACACCGAACCCTCGGCCCACTCCTGGAACCCGAGCTCGACCTTGACCGGCCGGAGGTCCGCCGGCCCGCGGCCGTCGGGGCGCTCGCTCAACGGGAAACCTCGCACCGCATGCCGTCGACCGCGACGAGCACCGGCCCGTCGAACACCTCGGCCGCCTGCGCGCGCGAGACCTCACGGTCGCGGCCGGGGAGGATGTGCGTGAGCATCAACGAACCGACAGCGGCGGCCTTCGCGATCTCGCCCGCCTGACGAGCGGACAGGTGGAACCCGTGCAGGTCGTCGTCGTCCTGCCACGTCGCCTCGCACAGGAACAGGTCGGTGTCGCGTGCGAGGTCGTTCACCCCGTCCGCGGGACCGGTGTCACCCGTGTACGCGAGCGTGCTGCCGTTCGACTCGATCCGGAACCCGATCGCCGGCAGTCCGAGATGCGCCATCTCGTACGTCGACACGCGGAGCGGACCGACATCGAACTCCTCCTCGGCGTCGACCTCGTGCACATCGAACGCGTCGGCGAACGCCGCGGCGCTCTCGATCGATAGGAGCCCGAGCAACCGGCTGCCGAACCCGCGCGGGATGTACAGCGGGAGCCCGTCCGCGCCGAGCCCCCCGTAGTGCCGCGCGTAGAACAGCGGATACACGTCGACCATGTGGTCGGCGTGCTCGTGCGTAAGGAACATCGCGTGCACGTCGCCGATCTCGATGTGCTGCTGCAGGTTGGCCATCGTGCCGGAGCCGGCGTCCATCCACAGGTTGAAGCCCTGCTCGCGGATCAGGTAGCCGCTGAGCGCGGTCCCCTCGTCGGGCCACGAGCCGCTCGCGCCGAGAACCGTCAGTTCCACGAGGCCTCCTTCACGACGTCGACGTGGATGGCGCCGACGCCCTCGACGTCGGGACCGAGGAAGTGGTGCGCGAGCGCGCGGAACGACCCCGGGTCGCCCGTTGACAGGAACTCGTGGGACGGCTCGCCCGTGGCCGCCCGGAACAGGTCGAGGCGCATCAGCGTCGCGTAGACGTCCTTCGCGGTCTCCTCCGCGGAGGACACCAGCACGACGTCATCGCCCATCACGTACTGGATCAGCCCCGACAGCATGGGGTAGTGGGTGCATCCCAGGATCAGCGTGTCGACCCCCTCGTCGAGCAGCGGCTCAAGATACCCTCGCGCGAGCCCCAGGAGCTCGTCGCTCGAGGTGTCACCTCGCTCGACGTGCTCGACGAAGGTCGGGCACGCCCTCGAGGACAGCACCACGTCGGCACCGGTGGCGGCAACCGCGCGGTCGTACGCGCCGCTGAGGACGGTCGCCTGTGTGCCGATCAACCCCACCTTGCCGTTGCGCGTCGCGTGGACGGCGGCGCGGACCCCGGGATCGATCACGCCGACGACCGGTAGCGCGCCCGCGTCGGCGACGTCGCGGATCGCGGCCACCTCGATCGAGTTGCACGCCACCACGAGCATCTTCACGCCGCGTGATGCGAGGTGCGCGGCGATCTCCATGGCGAACGTCCGGATCTCCTCGAGCGGGCGTGGACCGTACGGGAACCGCGCCTGGTCGCCGACGTAGATCACCGGCTCGTGCGGAAGCAGGTCGAGCATCGCGCGGACGACCGTCAGCCCGCCGACGCCGGAGTCGAACACGCCGATCGGCCGGTCATCCGGCACGCGCTACCACCACAGGGTCTCCGAGACGCGTTTCTCCGCGCGCTCGAGCTCGGCCGCCCACGCCTCGGTGGACAGGTACTTCCAACCACCGTCGGCGAGCAGGCACACGATGTCGCCGCCGTCGATCCGCTCGGCGATCCGCTGTGCGACGTGCACGACCGCACCCGACGAGATCCCCGCGAAGATCCCCTCGCGTTCGGTCAGCTCGCGCGTCGAGCGCACCGAGTCCGACGAGCTCACGAGGAACTTCGCGTCGAGGACGTTCTCGTCGAGGATCGGCGGGACGAACCCCTCGTCGAGCGAACGCAGCCCGTAGACGAGGTCGCCCAGCTCGGGCTCGGCGGCGACGATCTGCACGTCGGCGTTGTGCTCGTGGAGGCGACGCCCGACGCCGGTGAGCGATCCACCGGTCCCGAGCCCGGCGACGAAGTGCGTCACCTCGGGAAGGTCCGCGACGATCTCGGCGCCGGTCCCCTCGTAGTGCGCGTTCGGGTTCGCGGGGTTGCCGTACTGGAACGGCATGAAGTACCGGTCGTCGCGCGCGAGCGCCCGGGCCACCTCGATCGAGCCGTTGGTCCCCTTCTCGCCCGGCGAGTACACGATCTCCGCCCCGAACAGCTCGAGCAGGCGGATCCGTTCCTCACTCGCGTTGTCTGGGATCACGACGGTGAGCCGGTAACCCTTGCGCCGGGCGACCATCGCGAGCGCGATCCCGGTGTTGCCCGACGTCGGCTCGAGGATCACCCTGCCGGGCCGGAGCTCGCCCGACGCCTCCGCCGCCTCGATCATCGCCTTCGCGATCCGGTCCTTCGTCGAGCCCGTCGGGTTCTGCCCTTCGAGCTTGGCCCACAGCCTCACGCCCGGCCTCGGCGACATCGAAGGCATGCCGACGAGCGGCGTGTTCCCGATCGCCTCGAGCACGTCGTGGTAACGCATGGACCTGCGATTATCCCAGCGCGGGACGCGGCGACGGGCCTCAGCCCTGCCGGCGCGGCTGGTTGGCGCTCAGGTCGCGAGGAAGCGGGCGAGCGCGAACCGGCCGTCGATGTTGATGTCGCTCGTGGTCCCGACGACCACGATCGCGCCGTCGGGTTGGACGGTGAGGCCGTACCCGACGCTGTCGAACCCCGGGAACGGAGCCGACGCGGTTCCCCCATCCCCGAATCGACGAACGCGTCTACCGTCCGCGTCGAACCGGACGGTGTCGAAGCTCCACGGTTCGTACCTGAATGGTCCCGTGACGACGATCCCGCCGTCGGCGAGTATCCCGACCCCGGACGCCGACGCAGGGGTCTCGACGATGCCGTCGTCCGAGAACGATCCGTCCAGGACGCCGTCCGGCCGGAACCGCATGAGCAGCCTCCCGGCGCCCACGACGATCGCGCCGTCGGACGCCACCGCCATGTCGACACGCGAGTGGTCCCGCACCGGGACGAGCACGGAACCGGCAGAGCCAAACGCAGCGTCAGCGGTGCCGTCGGAGAGGAACCTCGCCACGACGAGGTTGCACGCCGAGGCGTCGCACGCCACCCCGGCGACGAGGATGCGTCCGCGGCGAAGGATATGGATCGCCGACGCGGATGATTCGACGGTCCGGTCCAGGAAGTGCGCGCGGACCTTGCCTTCTGAGCCGAACGTCGGATCGAGGACGCCGTCGATCCCGTAGCGAGCCATCGCGAACGCCCGACCCGCCAAGCCGGCCGCGACGACCTTGCCGTCGTCCTGCACGGCGACCGCGTAGGCGGCCGCCCTCGCCTGCCCGAAGCTCGTCCGCACCCTCCCGTTCCCGGTGAACGTGCGATCGAGGTCGCCGTCTTCTGAGTACCGCGCAAGCGCGAACGACGCGCCCGGATCCGTGTCCCTCGATCCCCCCGGCCCCTTGGCGGACGAGCCGGCGGCGACGACCGAGCCGTCGGCGTCGAACGCCATCGCGAACGCAGCCGACGGATGCGCGAACCTCGTCAGCACCCGACCCACCCGGCCGAACGACGTATCCGATGCGCCGCTCGCGAACTGCCTGACGACGGCGAACGTGGTGTGGGCGCGTTGACGTGCGCCGACCGCGACGATTCGTCCGTCGGAACGCACCTCGACGTCGTACAGGCGGCCCGCATACCCACCGAGACACCCGAAGGACTCGTCTTCCCAGACCGAGCAGCCCGCGATCACCATCCCGCCCTCGCCGAATGCGGGATCGAGATCGCCGGAAGCGGCCCAGGCCGGAACGGGACGGGCCGAAACGGACAGCAGCGTCGACGTCAGGGCGGCCGCGATCCAGATCGCTCGACGCGTTCGTCGGATCGCCATCGGCCGTACCCCTGCGGCGTGTCCACGCGACGATACGCGCCGTCGCGGCCGAGTCACACTCGGATGACGTCGTTCCGCGACGTTACGTGGCGGCCGCCCGGCGGCCGCCGGCAACCTCAGTGGTCCTGCCGTCCGACCACGAACCAGATCGCGTGGACGGGGGCGTCGCCCTTGTTGAACAGCCGGTGCGGGATCGTCGAATCGAACGCGATCGAGTCGCCCGGGTTGAGCTCGTGCTCGTCGAACCCGATCTGGATCCCGAGCGTGCCGCTGATCACGTAGCCGTACTCGCGACCGTGGTGGCGCATCAACGACCGGTCGGGCGTCGACGCGCCTCCGACGCCGTAGGTCGCGAGCAGGAAGTCGATCCCGTCCTCGCGCTCGGCGGTCAGCTCCTCCCAACGGACGCCGGAGTCGAGGTCGATCGCCGCCCTGGTGTCCGGGTGCACCACGGGTGAGCCGTCGGAGCCCGTGTCCGATGCCGACGCGAGGGGTTCATCGTCGTCGCCACCCCTGATCACCCGGTCGATCGACACGCCGAGCTCGGTGACGATCGAGTACAACGTGCCGACGGACGGCCTGGATTGACCGCTCTCGAGCTGCGAGATCAGGCTCGCGGACAGCCCGATCCGGCGCGCGAGCTCCCTCTGGCTGATGCCGGACCGGACACGCTCCTCGCGCAGGCGCGCGCCGATCCCGTCGAGCGCCTCCGGGTCGCCCTGCGCCGACTCGCGTCTCACACCAGGATCCAGCCGCCGTCGACGTACAGGTTCACGCCGTTCACGGCGCGGTTCTCGAGGAGGAACACCGTCGCGTCGACGACGTCGGCCATCGTCGTGAGGCGCCCTGTCGGCGTCCGTGCGATCACCGCGTCCAGCGGCTTGCCGGACCAGAACGGGCTGTCGCCGACGATGCCGGGATGGATCGCGTTGACCCGGATCGGCGCGAGCTCGATCGCGAGCGTCCGGATGAGGCTGCTGACGCCGCCGTTGACCGTGGTCACCGTCGTCGATCCGGGATACGGGCGATCCTTCGCGCGACCGCCGTAGAGCACCACCGACGACTCCTCGGACAGCCGGTCGAGCAAGGCATGGATCGTCGCCGGGTAGCCGACGAGCTTCATCGTGGTCAGGGCGACGGCCTTGTCGACGTCGTACTCGCGAACCGAGTTGTTGTCCCGGGCGATCGCCGCGAGGACGAGGCGCGACACCGGTCCGACGTCGGTGAGCGCGTCGGCGATCGTCTCCGGCCGGCCCAGGTCGAAGCCCAGACCGACGACGTCCCGACCGATCTCGGCCGCGACGGCGGTCGCTCGGTCGTGGTCGCGGCCCGTCACGATCACCTGCGCGCCGAGCTTGTCGTAGTGGACCGCGAGCTCACGCCCGATCCCGGCCGTGCCTCCGACGATCAGGACCGACCCCTCAGGCATCAGCGACCCAACCCCCTCGCTCGGCGACCGCAGCGACACTACTCGACGAGGGCCGCGGTGTATAGCGTCGCTGAGCGGCCAGACGCTCGCCCGGAACGGCCGGTGTCTAGCCAAGGTCCCGGCATCTGTGTAGTGTCGCTGAACGGTGTTGGAGGGGACGCCTACCACGGTTGCCGTCGTCGGCACCGGCCGCATGGGCAGCGCGATGGCCGGGACGATCGGCCGAGCCGGCTTCGGGCTGGTGCTCTGGAACCGCGAGCCCTCGAAGTCGGAGCGCCTCGCCGCCGACCTGGGCGCGAGCATCGCGGCCTCGCCCGCCGAGGCCGCGTCGAAGGCCGACATGGTCCTGTCGAGCCTCGCCGACGACGCTGCCGTCGAGCACGTGTACATGGGCCCCGACGGCGTCGTGGAGGGCATCCCGCCGGGTGTCGTCGCCGTCGACACCAGCACCATCGATCCCCGCACGGTCGAGTCGGTCGGCGGTGCGGTCGAGGCAGCCGGCGCGAGCTTCCTCGACTGCCCCGTCTCGGGCAGCGTGAGCGTCGTCGAGGCGGGCGCGCTCACGATCATGGCGGGCGGCGAGGCGAGCGTGATCGATCGCGTTCGTCCCGTGCTGGACGCGATGGCATCGCGCGTCGTGCACATCGGCGGCCGCGGCGCGGGGTCGGCGATGAAGCTCGCCGTGAACAACCTCGTGCATGGGCTCAACGTCGCCCTCTCGGAGGCGATCGTCCTGGCCGAACGCGCCGGCGTCCCACGGACCACGGCGTACGAGGTCTTCGCTAACGGTGCCGGTGGCGCGCCGTTCGTGAACTACAAACGCGAGTCGTTCGAGCATCCCGAGACGGCGCCCGTGGCCTTCAGCCTGGACCTGGTCGCGAAGGACTACGAGCTGATCCTCGGGCTCGGCGGGCGGGTCGGGGTGCCGATGGAGCAGGCGGCCGCGTCGCAGGAGATCGTCCGCCGCGCGATCGCGAACGGCTACGGCGACCGCGACCTGAGCGCGATCGCCGTGTTCCTGCGGGGAGGCGACGTCGGATGACGCACATCGTGAAGCTGCACGCCGACCTCGACCTGCGGACGCCGCCCGAGTTCGAGGGTCGGTCCCGGGGATACGCGGGGGACGCGGTCGTCGACGAGGGCGGCGGGTCGGTCCAGATGGGGTTCCGGATCGCCCGGCTCGAGCCGGGCGGGCGGGTCGACGCCCACGTGCACTCGTTCGAGGAGTCGATCTACGTGATCGACGGCAGCCTGACGGTGGACACGACGGAGGGGTCGTTCGAACTGACGGCCGGCGACTACGGGCTGCTGCCGGTCGGCATGACGCACGCGTTCCGCAACCCGTCGGACGAAGTCGTGGGGCTTGCCGAGATGAGGGCGCCGCTGCCGCGGGAGCGGTTCGGCTTCGACACGCAGTTCCCCGGACCGCTCGAGACGGGGGCGGTCGCCCGCCGGATCGACGTCCGCGATCCACGGAACCGGAATTTCGGGCACATCGACGCCGGGTCGATGGATCCCGCGCTGCAGACGCAGGACCGGCTCGCCGTCAGCGCCAGCATGCGGACCGCGCTCCTCGTCTACAGCGGGATCACCGTGAAGATGATGGTCGACTCGGATCTCGGCGCCGACCTGTCGACGATGTTCATGGTCCAGTACGAGCCGGGCGGGTTCGCCGGACCGCACGATCATCCGCTCGAGGAGACCTATCTGATCCTCGACGGTGAGGTCGAGGGGGTGTTCGACGGCAGGACCTACCCCCTGGGACCCGGCGACGTCGCGTGGGCGGGCGTGGGCTGCGTCCACGAGTTCCGCAACGAGGCCCCCGGGCGAGTGCGGTGGCTCGAGACGCAGGCGCCCCAGCCGCCGCCTCGGCATTCGTACCGCTTCGCACGTGACTGGAGCTACCTCGAGCAGGCGCTGGGACGAGAGGCGCAGGGGACGTTGGCCCCGGACGGACAAGGAGCACGCCATGGATGAGTTCCCGGTAGCGACGAGCCCGGCCCCCGGGGTCATGGGCGTCGACTGGGAGAACCGGGTCGACTTCGAGCGGCTGCGTCAGTACCGGCTCGGCCGCGTGCGCAGGATGCTGGCCGAGTTCGACCTCGGCGCCGTGCTGTTATTCGAGACGTCGAACATCCGGTACGCGACCGCGACGCAGATCGGCTACTGGGCGTTCAACAAGGGGGAACGCTGGGCGCTGATCACGCGGGAGGGACGGCCGCGCGTCTGGGACTTCGGGTCGGCCGCGAAGGCGCACCGGCTCCAGCTGCCGCACCTGTACGACACGCGGAACTCGATCGGCGGCAACACCGGGCTGCAGGGCGCCATCTCACCCGAGACGGGCCTGCACGCGCGCGCCGTGCGCGAGATCCAGGCCGCGCTCGAGGAGGACGGCGTCGGCGGGGAACGGCTGGGCGTCGACCTCGCCGAGACGGCGGTGTTCCTCGCGCTGCAAGAGGCGGGCGTCACCGTGGTCGACGGCCAACAGGCGATGATGCGCGCGAGAGAGATCAAGAGCCCAGACGAGATCGTCCTGTTGACGCAGGCGTGTGCGATGGTCGACGGCGTCTACCAGGACATCTTCGAGATGCTGAAGCCCGGAGTCCGCGAGTCGGACGTGGTCGGAATGGCGCATGCGCGCCTGTTCGGGATGGGATCGGAGTTCGTCGAGGCGATCAACTCGATCGCCGGCGAGCGCTGCAGCCCGCATCCGCACGTCTTCAGCGACCGGATCATCCGGCCGGGCGACCAGGCCTACTTCGACATCATCCACGTCTTCAACGGCTACCGAACGTGCTACTACCGCACGTTCGTCGTCGGGCGCGCGACGCAGGCGCAGCGCGACGCGTTCAAGCAGTCACGCGAGTGGATGGACGCCGCGATCGACGTCGTCCGCCCAGGCGCGACGACCGACCAGATCGCGAAGGTCTGGCCGAGGGCAGAGGAGTTCGGCTTCCAGGACGAGATGGACGCGTTCGGGCTGCAGTTCGGCCACGGCGTCGGCGTCGGCCTGCACGAGCGGCCGATCGTCAGCCGGCTGAACTCGCTCGAGACGCCCGTAGAGATCCAGGAGGGGATGCTGTTCGCCCTCGAGACGTACGCGCCTGCCGCGGACGGACGGTCGGCCGCCCGGATCGAGGAAGAGGTGGTCGTCACGGCCTACGGCTGCAAGGTCATCACGCTGTTCCCGTGCGAGGAGCTGATGGTGGCCAATGCCTACTGACCCACGGTACGACTACGCGCTCCGCGAACCGCGGCTGCCGCCGCCCGTCGACCACTCGCTCGCGGAGGCACCGATCGACCTCGACGTCCGGATCGAGATGTACCGGACACTGACCCGGATCCGCGCGTTCGGCAAGCGGGCGCACGACCTGTTCCTGCAGAACCTCGTCAAGGGAACCACGCACCTCTCGCTCGGGATGGAGGCCGTCGCGGCCGGCTTCGGCGCGGCGATGCAGCCGCACGACTACTCGTTCGCGACCTACCGCGGGCACGGGCACTCGCTCGCGCGAGGGATGGACCCGGGCGCCGCGATGGCCGAGCTGCTCGGCCGGGAGAACGGGATCCTCGGCGGCAAGGGCGGGTCGATGCACCTGACCGACACGGGCAAGGGGATGATGGGGTCGTACGCCATCATCGGCGCGCACCTGTGCATCGCCAACGGAGCCGCGTGGTCGGCGCAGATGCGCGGGACCGATCAGGTGGCGGTCGCGTTCTTCGGCGACGGAACGACAAACATCGGCGCGTTCCACGAGGCGCTCAACTTCGCGGTCGTCTGGAACCTGCCGGTCGTCTTCGTCGGCGAGAACAACCTATACATGGAGTACACGCCGATCGACGTCGTGACCTCGATCGACCCGCCGGTGGCCGGTCGCGCCCCGGCGTACGGGCTGCCGCAGATCCTGGTCGACGGCAACGATCCCGACGCCGTGTACCTCGTGGCGCGCGAGGCGCTGGACAAGGCGCGCTCGGGCGGCGGACCGTCGCTGATCGAGGCGGTGACGTACCGCTCCGGAGGGCACTCGCGTGCCGACCCCGGCAAGTACCGGCCCGCCGAGGAGGTCGGCGCGTGGGCCGAGCGTGACCCCGTACCGATGTACCGCGCACGCCTGATCTCGATCGGGGTCGATGAGCAGCGTCTGGAAGCGATCCAGGACGAGCTCGACGAGTCGATCGACTCGGCCACCCACGTCGCGATGATGGGCGCCGAGCCGGGCGAGGACGCACTCCTGTCGCAGGTCTACGCGGACGGAGGTTCCCGGTGGCGGAACTGACCTACCGCGACGCGATCGCGTACGGGATCGCGCAGGAGATGCGGCGGGAGCCGAGCCTGGTGATGCTCGGCGAGGACATCGGACCGGCGGGCGGCGTGTTCAAGACCACCGTCGGCCTGATCGACGAGTTCGGGCCCGAACGGGTCCGGGACACCCCGATCTCGGAGCAGGCGATCCTCGGCGCCGCGATGGGCGCGGCGATGACGGGGATCCCGGTGATCGCCGAGGTCATGTTCTCCGACTTCCTCGCGGTCTGTTGGGACATCGTCGCGAACCAGATCGCGAAGAGCCGCTACATGACGAACGGGCAGGTGAGCTTCCCACTCGTGATCCGGACCGCGAACGGCGGCGGCGTCCGGTTCGGCGCGCAGCACAGCCAGAGCGTCGAGAACTGGGCGATGATGATCCCGGGCCTCAAGGTCGTCGCCCCCTCGACGCCCGCGGACGTGGTCGGCCTGATGGCGGCGGCGATCCGCGATCCCGATCCCGTCGTCTTCTTCGAGCACAAGGGCCTGATGGGGACCAAGGGCGAGATCCCCGACGGCGAGATCGTCGACGAGCTCGGCACCGCTAAGGTCGTTCGCGAGGGCACCGACGTCACGATCGCGGCCCTCGCACTGATGGTGCCGCGAGCGCTCGAGGCGGCGACGCGGCTCGAGCGCGACGGGGTCTCCGCCGAGGTGATCGACGTCCGCTCGCTCGTGCCGCTCGACACCCGCGCGCTGCTCGCCTCGGTGGAGAAGACGGGCCGATTCTGCACGGTCGAGGAGAACCCGCGGCTGTGCGGATGGGGCGCCGAGCTCGTGTCGATCTTGTCCGAGGAGGCTTTCTGGAACCTCGACGGACCGAGCATCCGGATCACGACGCCGCACATCCCGTTGCCGGCGGCGGCGTCGCTCGAGGACCTCGCGATGCCCTCGGCCGACCGGATCTACGAGACGGTGCACAAGTCGCTCGACGCCGGGAGCCGCGCGTGACGACCGGGACCCTGCTCCGCGGCGGGTGCATCCTCACCCTCGGGACGAAGACCCAGAACCTCAAGCGGGGTGACGTCCTGATCGAGGACGGCCGGATCGCCGAGGTCGGGACGTCGGTCCGCGGCCGCGACGCCGAGGTCGTGGACGCGACGGACGCGATCGTGATGCCGGGGTTCGTGGACACGCACCGTCACGCGTGGACGTCGTTGTTCCGCAACGCCGGCGACATCGCCGAGGTGTCGCCCGAGGTGCTCGGCGAGCACTACCGGCCAGGGGACGTCTACGCGGCCACGCTGATCGGGCTCCTTGGCGCGATCGAAGCCGGCATCACGACCGTCGTGGACGTTCTCGATCTCCCGCTCCGCGACGGCTTCGCGGAGGCGGCGCTGCAGGCGCACGCCGATTCCGGCGTCCGGACCGTGTTCGCGTTCGCGGCCCGAGAGGCAGCCGGCGACATGGTCGATCGCTTGTCCGGCGCGGCCGGGCCGGGGACGACCTTCGCGCTGGTCTCGGACGGTTTCGGCGACGGATGGACCGGCGCACGCGATCGCGGGCTGAGGGTCTTCGTGCACGCGCGGCCGACCTTGTCGGTCCGCGGCGATGTTGCGCGGGCGGCATCGGAGGGCCTGCTCTCGGGCGAGGTCACGCTCGTTCATCACACCGCCCTCGACGATTCGGACCTCGATGCGATCGCGGGGTCGGGCGCCTGTGTCTCCCTGACGCCGTCGAGCGAGATGGCCACGGGGTTCGGCTCGCCACCGATCCAGGAGCTGATCGACCGAGGGATCAAACCGGGGCTCGGGATCGATCGGGAAGGGATGGCGCCAGGCGACATGTTCGCCCAGATGCGCCAGACGATCTCGCTCCAGCACGCGACCGTGTTCGACCGCAAGCTTGCGGGCAAGGCGGGGCTCCCCCGGCTGATGACGACCCGCGACGTGATCCGGTTCGCGACCTCTGAGGGGGCACGCGTCGCAGGGGTGCGGGAGGTGACCGGATCGCTCGAGCCCGGGCTGCAGGCAGACATCATCGTGCTCCGGACAGACCGCCCGAACGTATGGCCGATCAACGACCCGATCGGTGCCGTCGTCTGGGGGATGGACACGTCGAACATCGACCACGTCTTCGTCGGCGGCCGCCCGGTGATGCGCAGCGGCGTGCTCGCGGCCGACGTTGCCCGCGCGCGCTCGCTGGCGACGGGCGCACGCGGACACGTGACGGCCGCGGCGGGGATCGTCGCCCGAGCCGTCACGGGAGCCACGAGGTGAACTCCCCTCGGCCTGCGTCGTCCGCGCTCACGGCCTTCGTCGTCGCCTCGCGCTACATGCCCGTCTACATCGCCCTCGTGCTGCTCGTCGTCGTCGCGTCGATCTGGGCGCCCGCGACGCTGCGAGGGCCGTCCTTGCGGGCGATCGCCCCCGTGGGAACGCTCCTCGCGATCGCGGCCCTCGGTCAGATGCTCGTCGTGATGACGGGCGGCATCGATCTCAGCGTCCCCGGAAGCCTGACCCTCGCGGCCGTGATCACGGTCGGCGTGGGACACGGGGCCGACGATCGCGTCGGTCCCGCGATCGTCGTCGCGCTCGCGGCGGTGGCGCTCGTCGGCCTCGTGAACGGCATCCTGATCGGTGGCATCGGCCTGAACCCCTTGATCGTGACACTCGCCGTCGGACAGATCGCGAGCGGCATCGCGTTCCGCTACTACACGAGCGTCGCGATCCAGACGCCCGTGCCGAAGGGGCTCTCCGGATGGACCTCGACCCGTCTGCTCGGCGTCCCGCGCACGTTCTGGCTGGGCGTCGCGGTCACGGTGGTGCTGATCGTCCTGTTCCGCTTCACGACGGTCGGGCGCCGGTTCCAGGTCGTCGGCGCCAACCCGACGGCGTCGTGGATCGCCGGGCTCCGGGTCAACCTCAATCGCGTCTCCGCCTACGTCGTCGCGGCCATGCTGTACGGCGGCACCGGCATCCTGATCGCCTCGTACCTGCGCACGATCAGCATCACGATCGGCGCGCCGTACCTCCTCGGCCCGATCGCCGCGGTGGTGATCGGGGGGGCCTCGCTGACCGGCGGACTCGCGAGCCCGCTGTCGACGTGGGCCGCGGCCTTCTTCCTGGCCGGCCTCAACCAGATGATGCGCGTCCTCGGTCTGCCGACCGCGCTGCAGTTCGTCGTGTTCGGCGTGGTGATCGTCGGGGGGATGTTGATCTCGGGAGACCGGATCATCAGGGCGGTCGAGCACGTGCTTCGGGAAGGCAAGCGACCGGAACCACGAGCCGGCCCCGTGGTCGCCGGCATCGGACCCGGTGAGGACGGGGGGGTGATCTAACGGGCTTCGAGGGATCGGCGAGCGATCTGCACGGATGACGGTCGACGTAGGGGAGGGGACGATGCACCGGATCAGGTTCGTGGTCATCTTCGCGGTGTTCGCCTTGGTGGCGGCAGCGTGCGGTGGGGACGATGGCGACACCGGCGGGAACGGCGGTACGGACGGCGGGAACGCGACGACCGGGTCCGGGCCTCTCGCGGAGTACGGCGAGAGCACGGACGCGGATCCGGCGCTGATCGAGAAGGCGATGGGGCCGGTCGGGGAGGTTCCCGACATCGTGCTGGCCGCGATCGCTCGCGCGGATCAGGATCTCGACCAGGCCACGGTCGACAAGGCCCTGGAGTGCTGGGCGGCCACGCAGTGCGATACGGGCACCGGCGGCGACATCGTCATGGGGTACGCGGACGGCGGCGGCCTGAACGTCTGGCGTCAGGTGACGAGGATGGAGGCGATCCTGCAGGCGCTCACGTATCCCGAGATCGGCAAGATGATGTTCCGCGACGCCAAGTGGGACCCCGATCCGGCGGTCGCCGCAGCCGACATCCGGTTCCTGATCCAGGCGGGTGTCGACTTCATCATCGGCTACCCGGACCAGGGCACGAACATCGCCGATGCGATCCTCGAGGTCCAGGCGGCCGGCATCCCCTACTCCACGTACTCGGCCGGCTGGGTCGGCTTGCCAGGACAGGAGGGCGCGCTGGTTCCCGGCGAGGATTACCTGACCGTCGTCGGCGAGGACCTCTGCGCGCTGGGCGATAGCTTCGCCGATGTGATCAACGACGGCGTCCGATCGGGCAGCGTCGGCGTGATGGGCGGCACACCGGGCAACGCGTTGTCGCTCGGTTGGCAGCAGTGCTTCATGGACGCGGTGGACGACTCGGTCGACACACTCGGTCCCGCGGACACGTACTGGTCGAACGACGTCGCCCTCGAGGTCGTGAACGGGTGGCTCTCGACGAACCCGGACATCAAGGGGTACGCGTACGAGTACGCGGACGGCCTCAACACGGCGTTGCAGGCCTACGACGAGCTCGGCGTGCCGGTGCGCGATCTGACGGTCGCCCTGCGCACGGACGAGCAGACGCTGTTCTGCGACTGGGCCGAACGGGACGCGCCGAACTACGACATCTGGTACTCGGCCGGCGGCAACTTCCAGTCGCGTGTGGCGGTGACCGCTTCGATGATGTACTTGAAGGATGCCGACATCTCGGGTGAGATCGTCGTCCCGCACGTGATGCGTCAGGTCACGGAGGACGACTGCAACCCCGACCGCGTGACGCCGACGGTGTCGGGGACGTCGCTCGTGCCGGACGAGGTGCTGGCGCTGATGTATCCGAGCGGATGAGCAGGAGCGACCCCGAGGAAGGGTCGGTAGGCGGAGAGGTCGTCCTCGAGCTGACCGGGGTGTCCCGTCAGTTCGGCGCGGTGCGCGCGCTGACCGACGTCAGCTTCGACTGCCGCGCCGGCGAGGTCCACGCCATCGTCGGCGAGAACGGCTCGGGCAAATCGACCCTCCTCGGGATCGCGAGCGGCTTCGTCGACCCCGATCGCGGCACGGTCACGATCGGCGGCAGGCGATTACGCCGGGATTCCCCGGCCGAGGCCAGGAAGCTGGGCCTGGCGATGGCGTACCAGGACACCTCGTTGATCCTGGCGCAGCCGGTGAAGAACAACCTCTACCTCGCCGCCCCGCCGGAGGAGCGACCGCCGTTCTGGCGCCGGAAGAAGTGGGCGCGGCGCGTCCTCGCCGGGTTCGACCTCGACATCGAGCTCTTCCCCGACATGCCGGCGGGGGCGTTGACGCTCGCGGACCGTCAGCTGTTCGAGGTCGCCAAGGCGCTGGTCACGGAACCGCGCGTGCTCCTCCTCGACGAGCCGACCACCGCGCTCGGCCCGCACGAGGTCGAAGCGCTCCACCGCACGCTGTCAGCATGCCGCGATCGTGGCGTCGGCGTTGTGTACGTGAGCCACCGGCTCCCGGAGGTGCTCGAGGTCGCGGATCGCATCACGGTCCTGCGCGACGGCCGGAGCCAGGGGACGTTCGACGCGCGCGACGTCACGGAGCATCAGCTCGTCGACCTGATCGTCGGGCGCGCGTTCGAGGCGGCGTTCCCGCCTCCCGCGCCGGGTGAGGGCGAGCGACGCGACCGGCTCGTCGTGGACGGGCTCCAGGGGCAGGCGTTCGGACCCGTGACCTTCACGCTCGTGAGCGGCGAGATCGTCGGCGTCGCGGGTGCCGAGGGCAACGGCCAGCCGCAGCTGTTCGACTGCCTCGCCGGACGACAGCCGCCGCGCGCGGGGCGCGTCGCATGCGACGGCAGGGAGCTGATGCTGATCTCCACGCACGAGGCCGTCCGTGCCGGGATCATGCTCTTGCCCGGGGACCGGAGGCAGGAAGCGCTGATGCCCGTGCTCGGCGTGCGGGTCAACTCGACGATCCAGTCGCTCCGACGGTTCGCGACGATGGGGTTCCTGCGGCGGAGGAGGGAGCGCCGGCGGGTGCGAGAGCTCGTCGAACGGCTCGAGATCAAGACTCCGTCGCTCGAGCAGCCCGTGGGGTTCCTGTCCGGCGGCAACCAGCAGAAGGTCGCGGTCTCCCGCACGTTCCTGCGCGAACCGGCGGTGATCCTCGCGTACGAGCCGACGCAAGGCGTCGACGTCGGTTCCCGGTTCGATATCTACGCCGCGCTCCGCTCGCGGACCGACACCGGGACGGCCATGCTCGTCAAGTCGAGCGATCCCCTCGAGCTGGCCGGTCTGTGCGACCGGGTCCTCGTGATGTCGCGGGGTCAGATCGTCGAGGAGATCCCGGGCGACGAGCTCGACGAGTTCCGGATCGTCGAGGCGATCGTGCGAGGCCCCGGGATGTCACGGGCGGGCCGCTCCCCACTCGGCGTCGCGATGCCGAAGGCTCCCACCCAGCGGAGGGACGTGTGAGCACGCGCGTCGACACCGCACGGATCGCGGTCCGCAAGGTCCTCCGCGATGCGCGCGACAAGAACAAGTGGCGGAAGATCGTGCGGTTCCGGCTCTGGATGCCGGTCGTCCTCCAACTGCTCCTGATCGTCGGGGTCGCGTGGTACACGACGACGCGCTTCCCCGGCTTCGTCAACACCGCGAACGTCACGAACACGCTGATCCTGGCGGCACCGCTCGCGATGGTCGCGATCGGTCAGACCCATGCGCTGCTGATCGGAGGCCTCGACCTGTCGGTCGGTGCGATGGTGACGTTCGGCGTCGTCGTCGCCTCGTTCCTGATCGGGCCGGAGTCGACGTCGTCGCACGTCCTGTTGGGTGTGGGCGCGATCCTCGGGTGCGGCGTGGCGCTCGGCCTGGTCAACGCCGGCCTCGTCGTCGGCCTCAAGATCCCGTCGATCATCGCAACGCTCGCGACGCTCAGCATCCTGAACGGCATCTCGCTCACGCTCCGCGGGACGCCCGGCGGGATCATCGACCGCGACTTCACGTCGTTGCTCCGGACGAGCATCGGGCCGGTGCCCGTGATCTTCATCGTCGTCCTGCTCGCCGCCGGCGCGCTCGACTACTGGCTGCATGCGACGGGCTCCGGCCTGCAGCTGCGGTCGACCGGGTTCGACGAGCAGTCGGCGAAGCGGAGCGGCGTTCGGACCAAGTGGGTCCGCGCGCGCGCCTTCGTGCTCTCCTCGGTGTTCGCCGCCGTCGGCGCGTTCTTCGTGATGACGCGCTCGGGCATCGGCAACGCGCAGATCGGCGACGCGTACGCGCTCAGCAGCATCACGGCGGCGGTGCTGGGCGGTGCCGCCCTGTCGGGCGGGCGGGCGACGTTCCTCGGGGCGCTCGTCGCATCGGTCCTTCTCGCGCTCATCATCAGCGCACTGCCGTTCCTCGGGCTGGGCGCCGAGCACGGGCTCATCATCATCGGCATCCTCGTCCTCCTCGGGATCGTGCTGTTCCAGGTCGGGGACCTGAAGGAGCTGGTCAAGAGGAACTACAAGCGGGCGCGGCGGGTCGTGATCGGGAGCCGGCCGCCGAAGACGGCCACGATCCCGGATCTGTATCCGGAGGAGCCGAACTTCGGTGTGGCACCCACCGGCAGGACGCTGATCAAGGGCGGAACGATCCTCAGCCTGGATCCGAGGGTGGGTAACTTCCTGACCGGAGATGTCCTGATCGACGGCGACCGGATCATCGACGTTCGCCCGGGGCTGCAGGTCGACGGCGCGGATGTGATCGACGCTGGCGGGATGATCGTGATGCCGGGGTTCGTCGACACGCACCGGCACATCTGGGAGGGCCTGCTTCGGAACATCGGGACGGACGTGCCGCTCGAGGGCCGCTCCAGCTACATCTCATACGTCCTTCACAAGCTCGCGCCGGCGTACCGGCCCGAGGACGCGTACCTCGGCAACCTGATCTCGGCGCTGGGCGCCATCGACGCCGGCATCACGACGCTGCTCGACTGGTCCCACATCCAGGGGTCTCCCGCACACACGGACGCCGTGATCCAGGCCCTGGAAGACTCGGGTCTGCGGGCGGTCTTCGCGTACGGGTTCCCATGGTGGGGCAAGTGGGAGGAGCGCCAGCCAAGCTGGTTCGTCCGGGCGGCGAGCGAGCATTTCTCGACGAGGGACCAGAAGCTGACGCTCGCGCTGGCCGCTCCCGGTCCGGAGTTCACCGATTTCGAGGTCTCGCGCGACCACTGGAAGCTCGCGCGCGAGACCGGCGCGCGGATCACGACCCACGTCGGCGTCGGGACCTACGGCAAGGACGGCAAGGTCCAGGAGATGGGCGAGGCGGGACTGCTCGGGGCCGACACGACGTACATCCACTGCACGACGCTGAACGACACGGAGATCCAGATGATCGTCGACACCGGCGGCACGGTGTCCCTCGCCTCGCCGGTCGAGATGATGATGGGTCACGGCATGCCGCCGATCCAGAAGTTCCTGGACCGGGGGCTGCGTCCGAGCCTGAGCGTCGACGTCGAGACGAACGTGCCGGGCGACATGTTCAATCAGATGCGCTCGGTGCTCGCGCTCCAGCGGGCGAACGCGACCGCGGAGGGCAAGGCTCCGCTGACGGCGTCGGAGGTCCTGGCCTGCGCGACGATCGACGGTGCGAAGGCGAACGGGCTCGAGGCGACGATCGGAACGCTGACGCCGGGCAAGCAGGCCGACGTCATCGTGCTGCGTACGGACCGCATCAACGTCACGCCGCTCAACGACCCCTCCACGGCGGTCGTCACCGGGATGGACACCGGCAACGTCGATACGGTCCTGATCGCCGGACGGGTGATGAAGCGTCACGGCGAGCTGCTCCACGTCGACTGGCCGGCCGTGAAGCGGATGGTCGCCGAGTCACGCGATCACGTGCTCGCCAGATCCGGCTTCAAGCCCCCATCGATCTGATCGAACCACCTGCGACGGCCGGCAGCAGCGACACCGTGTCGCCCTCCTTGACCGGCGTCTCGAGCGAGCCGAGGTAGCGCACGTCCTCGTCGTTCACGTAGACGTTGATGAACCGGTGCAGCGCGCCCTCATCGGAGACGACGTTCTTCGTGATGCCCGGGTAGCGGGACTCGAGGTCCTTCAGGAGCTCGCGAAGCGTGGACCCGTCGGCGTCGACGACGGGCTCGCCGCCGGCATGCTTGCGCAGGATCTGGGGCAGCTTGACCTTGACGGACATCTCGGCTCGTCTCTCCTTCAGTTCGTCGTCGGCGTGATGCCGCAGAACGCGTCGTAGTCGATCAGCTCGGTTACGGTCGGCTCCTTGCCGCACACGGGGCAGTCGGCGTCCCACCGCACCTTCACGGTCGTGAAGTCCATCTCGAGGGCGTCGAAGATCAGCAGGCGCCCGATCAGCGGCTCGCCCATCCCGGTGATCAGCTTGATCGCCTCGGTGGCCTGGATCGACCCGACGATCCCCGGCAGGACGCCGAACACGCCGCCCTCCGCGCACGAAGGAACCGTCCCGGGCGGCGGCGGCTGCGGGAACAGGCATCGGTAGCACGGCGCTTCCTGGCCCGGCATGAACACCGTGGCCTGCCCGTCGAACTGGTAGATCGAGCCGTACACGAGGGGCTTGCCGAGGAACTGCGTCGCGTCGTTCACCAGGTAGCGCACGGGGAAGTTGTCGGTGCCGTCGACGATCACGTCCCACGGCTCCATGATCTCGAACGCGTTCTGCGAGGACAGGATCGTGTCGTACGGCACGACCTCGATCGTCGGGTTGAGCGCGCGCAGGTGATCGGCGGCGCTCTCGACCTTCGGGCGGCCGACGTCCGCGGTCGAATGGAGGATCTGGCGTTGCAGGTTGGATTCATCCACCGTGTCGAAGTCGAGGATCCCCAGCGTCCCGACGCCCGCCGCCGCGAGGTACATGGAGACCGGTGAGCCGAGGCCGCCGGCGCCGATCACGAGCACCTTGGAGTCGAGGAGCCTGCGCTGCCCCTGCCCGCCGATCCCGGGCAGGATGATGTGGCGCGCGTAGCGCCGAACCTGCTCCTCGGTGAACGCGAAGCTCACGAGATCCTCAGCTCCTCCTCGGCGACCTCGCCGTCGACGATCCGGAACGCGCGCAGCACCGGGTGCTCGCGCTCCTCGAGCGACAGCAACAGGTACCGGATGTCGGGGTAGAACGGCTGCACCCACCCCGCCTGGCGCCGGTCGGTCTCGGACGGGTACGCCTCCGAGTGGGTGTGGGAGTGGTAGATCGCCCACAGCTCCAGACCCTCGTCCTCGATCCGCTGCGTGACGTCGAGCTGCTCCTTGGGGTCCAGCCGGTATGAGACGGGGCTCGCGTCGGCGTTCCGCATCACGAACACGCGCACGGGACGGCCCTGGTGCGCGGCGATCAGGCCGCAGCACTCGTTCGGGAACTCGCCCAGGCCGTGCCGTACGACCTCCTCGAACAGGGCGGCGTCGAACGCCACCGGGTCGATCGTCGATTCGGCCACGGGTTCAGGCATATGCAGGTGCAAAACTCTACCAGCGCGCTGGTATTCCCTGAACCGCCGTTCAGGGACCCGTGGGCCCGTCCGCGAGTCCGTCCGGCAGGCGGCCGCGGACCCGGATCAGGCCGGGCTCACCGGCCACGGTCCGTCCCAGCCGGACCGCCCTCACCCCCCGCCCGGCGAGCGCCTGGGCCAGCCTGTCCCCGTCCGTCGCGACGATCAGCAGCCCGCCCGAGGTCTGCGCGTCGGCGAGCACCAGCTGCTCGGGATGCGTGAGGTCGCCGAAGTCGGTGTGGGGCGCTACGTACGCATGGTTCCGCTTGGTGCCCCCCGCGACGACGTCGGACCGCGCGAGGTCGAGCACGCCGGGCAGCAGCGGGATGGCGGCCGCGTCGAGGTCGGCCGCCACGCCGGACGCAAAGAGCATCCGGTGCAGATGGCCGAGCAGCCCGAACCCCGTGACGTCGGTCGCGGCCCCGACGCCGGCCTCGAGCATCGCAGCGGCCGCGGTGTCGTTCAGCGTCGTCATGACGTCCACGGCGACGGCGAGCTGCTCGTCGGTCGCAACGCCGCGTTTGACGGCGGTGGAGATCATCCCGAGCCCGATCGGCTTCGTGAGATACAGGTCCCTGTCCGGTGGAGCCGTCGAGTTGCGAACGACGCGGCCGGCTTCGGCGAGCCCGAGCGCCACCATCCCGTATTTCGGCTCGGGATCGGTGATCGAATGTCCGCCCGCGACGGCAACGCCGGCCTTCGCCGCGACGTCGATCCCTCCCTGGAGCACCTGCCCGAGGAGCTCGATCGGCAGGTCGTCGACCGGCCAGTTCACGACGTTGAGCGCGAGGAACGGCGTCCCGCCCATCGCGTAGACGTCCGACAGCGCGTTCGTCGCCGCGATCCGCCCCCAGTCGTACGCGTCGTCGACGATCGGCGTGAAGAAGTCGAGGGTCGCGATCAGCGCACGACCGTCGGGCAGGGCGTACACGGCCGCGTCGTCGCCCGTATCGTTGCCCACGAGCAGGTCGCGGCTCGCCTGGGGCAGCGACAGCGTGCCGAGCAACTCCGTGAGTTGCTCGGGGCCGAGCTTGCAGCCACACCCGGCGCCGTGGCTGAAGCTGGTGAGTCGCCGCTCTTCCCCCACCGTCCGAGGATACGCTTCGCCGATGCGAACGGCGGTGGTGGGTCACACCGAGTGGATCGAGTTCGCGATCGTCGAGCACGTGCCGGTCGCGGGCGAGATCGTGCACTCGACCGACTGGTGGGAGGAACCGGCCGGCGGGGGAGCCGTCGCGGCCGTGCAGCTGCACAAGCTCTCGGGCGACTGCCTGTTCTTCACGGCACTCGGGCGCGACGCCGTCGGCAAGCGCGCCCACCTCGAGCTCGAGACGCTCGGGCCCCGCGTCGAGGCCGCCCTCCGCCGCGAGCCGAGCCGGCGCGGCGTCACGTTCATCGACGCGAACGGCGAGCGCACGATCACGACGCTCGGCGAGCGCCTGCACCCGAGGATCGAGGACCCCCTGCCATGGGACGAGCTCACCGACATCGACGCGGTGTACGTCACGGCGGGCGACGGGGACGCCATCCGCGCGGCCCGCCGCGCGCGGGTCGTCGTGGCGACGATCCGGATCATGGATCTGCTCGCGCGCGCGGATGTGCGGCTGGACGCCGTCGTTGGCAGCGGACGCGATCCGTCCGAACGCTTCGACCCCGCGGCGTTCTCGCACCCGCCGGGCCTCGTGGTGCTGACGGACGGCGCTCGGGGCGGCGTCTTCGCCACGCCGGACGGACGCAAGGGTCGCTTCGAGGCCGCCCCCCTGCCGGGCCCCCTCGTCGACACCTACGGCGGCGGCGACAGCTTCGCGGCCGGCTTGACGTTCGCGCTCGCCGGGGGGCTCGACGCTCCCGACGCCCTCGACCTCGCCGCCCGGTGTGGCGCCGCCTGCGTGGCCGGCCGCGGACCGTACTCGGGCCAGCTCACGGCCGACGGGCTCCGCCGTTCGACGGACTAACGTCCCCGCCTCCCAGAGCCGATACCACCAGGACGCCCGAAGGAGGCTGCGTTGGAGGCGAACGCCTGCCGCTGGTGCGGCACCGAGATCGTGGACGGCGCCCAGAAGTGCTCCTCGTGCGGGGCGCGCGTCGCGCCTCTTGCCGGGGCGTCCGAAAACGACGCGACGGTGGAGCCGGCTCAGAGCTGGGCACCGCCGGTGGTCGTGGGAGCCCCCTCGGCACAGACCGCCGCCAGGGCCGCGCCGATCGTCTCCGAGGTCCCGCAACCGCCTCCCGGGCTGACGGCCGCGCCGACCTGGACCCCACCGCCGACCGCAGCGCGAGCGGGCACGCACCCGCTCGTCTGGGTGATGATCGCGCTGGTCGCCGCGGTCGCGGCGTTCGCCACGACTCGGATGATGGGCGGCGGCCCCCTGACGTTCCCGGACAGCGTCCTCGGCCAGCCGAAGATGACCGGCCCGGAGATCGACGCGATCGTCGACACGTTCGAGGACACGCGGATCGGCGGTCAGACCTTCCGCGCCGCGTTCTACGGCTCGGGCACCCCGACGCTGATGATCGTCGTGGCCGACTCCTCCTCGCTGTCGAACCCCGAGGAGTCGTGGAGCGGCTTCGGCGGCGGGTTCGCATCGACGAGCGGCACCTCGGTCCAGCTCCAGGGCCAGGAGACCGCGACCATCGACGGCGTGAACTACATCTGCGCCCCGGTCACCGACATGGCGTCGACCGTCTGCCAGTGGACCGACGACCGCACCACCGGATACGTCCTGGACTACACGGTCGGCGATGCGAAGGCAGGCATCTCGCGCGCACAGAGCGTGTACGAGGTCGTCGTCACCGGGTAAACGACCGCCGCCGGGACCGCGCGCAGCGTAGGCTCCGGCCGATGGACGTCGCGACGTTCCTGCGTGGGTACGCACCGTTCGACTCGCTCGACGACGTGCGGTTGGCCAAGGTCGCCGGCAAC
The DNA here is from genome assembly GCA_035463715.1 of Actinomycetota bacterium. Lineage (GTDB taxonomy): Bacteria > Actinomycetota > UBA4738 > UBA4738 > HRBIN12 > DATHSY01. Next base: position 45,157 of record DATHSY010000073.1, read on the forward strand.
GTCGAGATCGAGCACTTCGCGCCGGGCCAGACGCTCCTGCGCGAGGCCGGCGAGCCGGCGCGGTACCTGTACGTCGTCCGCAAGGGCTCGGTCGAGATCCTCGACGACGGGCGCCTGATCGACCTGATGGGCGAGGGCGAGGTGTTCGGAGCGTGGTCGCTGCTCGGGCGCTTCAGCCCGACCGCGACGGTGCGCGCGCACGAGGACACGCTGTGCTACCTGATCCCGGAGTCGGTCGCGACGGAGATCCTGGGCACGTCGGCCGGCATCGCGTTCGTGATGCGCAGCCTCCGGCGGCGGATCGTCCGGATCGACGAGGTGTGGCAGGCGGAACGGCCGACCGAGACCTATCGCGAGGTCGGGTCGCTCGTGCGACGCCCGCCGGTCTTCACGCCCACGACGAGCTCCGTGTCTGAGGCCGCCGCGCGGATGACACAGGAGCGCGTCTCGAGCCTGCTGATCCACACGCGCGAGGGGCTCGGCATCATCACCGACCGCGACCTGCGCTCGCGCGTCGTGGCCGCCGGCCGGGACGCGTCGACCACGCGCGTGGACGAGGTGATGTCGCACCCCGTGTCGACGGTCGCGTCCGATGTGCCGACCGGCGAGGTGCTGCTGCGGATGCTCGAGGGCGGCTTCCACCACCTCCCGGTCGTGGACGGTACCGGGCGCGTGACCGGCGTCGTGACCGACACGGACCTGATGGGGCTCGGCCGGCACACGCCGTTCGCGGTGAAGAGCACGATCGAACGTGCGCGCACGGTCGACGACGTCGTCGCGGCGGCGCGCGACCTACCGGAGGTCCTCGCGGCGCTCGTCGCGTCGGGCACGGACCCGGTCGACGCCGGCCACGTCGTCTCGCTCGCGATCGACACGCTGACCCGTAGGCTCCTCGAGCTCGCCGTCGACGAACTGGGCACACCGCCCGTCGCGTGGGCGTGGATCGCGCTCGGCAGCGCCGCCCGTCACGAGCAGGCGATCCTCACGGATCAGGACCATGCCCTCGCGTACGAGCCCGGCGGGCGACGGACCGACGAGGTCGACCCCTACTTCTCAGCGCTCAGCTCCCGCGTCGTGGACGGCCTGGAGCGAGCCGGGATCCCCCGATGCCTCGGCGACGCGATGGCGACGAACCCCGCGCTCCGCCGTTCGGTCGAAGGTTGGACGGGGCAGTTCGACGCGTGGATGACCGACCCCGGCCCGGGGAGCATCTTCCTGTCGATCGTGTTCGATTACCGTCGCGTCGCCGGCCCGCTCGACATCGAGACGCCGCTCGATGCGGTGGTCCGCGCGGCTCGGGGTCGCCCGGCCTTCGTAGGCCAGCTCGCCCGCCGCGCGCTCGACGATCGCCCGCCGACCGGGTTCTTCCGCGACCTCGTGGTCGAGGCGCACGGCGACCACGCCGGCCGCGTCGACGTGAAGCGGGGCGGCATCACCATCGTGACGAACCTCGCGCGCGCGTACGCGATCTCGCGCGGCGACACCGAACGACGGACGATCGCGCGGCTCCGGGGCGCGGCCGCGGCCGGCACCGTCGACCTCGAGACGTCCGAGGGGCTCGAGGAGGCGTTCCGGTTCCTATGGGGGGTGCGCCTTCGACACCACGCCGAACGCTGGCGCGCGGGCGAGCCGGTCGACGACCACATCAACCCGGGCGATCTCGGGCCCGTTGCGCGGCACGGCCTGAAGGAGGCCTTCCGCGTGATCGGCCGCGCGCAGCGGCAGCTCGCGACCGACCTGGGCGTCGCCCTGCGCTGACCTCAGTCGGCCGGCGGGGCTGGCGAGGCCGCGCCGATCGCGTGGTACCCGCCGTCGACGTGGACGATCTCCCCGGTGATGCCCGAGGCCCAGTCGGAGAGAAGGAACGCGACCGCCCGCGCCACCGGTGCAGGGTCGCCGGTGTCCCAGCCGAGCGGGGCACGCGCGTTCCATCCGTCCGCGATCTCGGAGAACCCGGGGATCCCCTTCGCCGCGATCGTGCGGAGGGGACCCGCGGACACGCAGTTCACACGGACCCCGTGCGGACCGAGGTCTCGCGCGAGGTACCGGGTCACCGCCTCCAGACCCGCCTTGGCGACGCCCATCCAGTCGTACGCAGGCCATGCGACCTGGGCGTCGAAGTCCATCGCCACGATCGCGCCGCCGCGATCCCTCATCAACGCAAGCAGCTCGACGGCGATCGCCTTCAGCGAGTAGGCGCTCGTCTGGAACGCGACCTGCGCGCTCTCCCACGGCGTCTGCAGGAAGTTGCCGCCGAGCGCGTCCTGCGGCGCGAACGCGATCGCGTGCAAGAAGCCGTCGATGCTGCCCCATCTCCCTTCGAGATCCTCGCGGACGGCGCTCACCTGCGCGGGGTCGTTCGCGTCCATCTCGAGGACGTCGACCGGCTCCGGTAGGCGTTTCGCGCTCTTCTCGGTGAGGCTCATCCCCCGGCCGAACGAGGTGAGGACGATCTCGGCGCCCTGCTGCTGCACGGTCTCGGCTACCGCGTACGCGATGCTGTCGCGCGTCAGCACGCCGGTGATCAGGAGCCTCTTGCCCTCCAGCAGCATCCGCGTTCCCCTTCGGTCGCGCCCGATGCTAACGGCCCGGCGCGGCGGGCGCCTGCGGCGTAGGATTCGACGGGTGAAGGGCGACCGCGTCGAGATCGTCGTCGACACCGGCAACGGCGTACAGGTCTACGAGATCGCCGCCACGAAGGCCGGCCGCCGCGTGGATGTCGCGACGTCGCGCGGCGTCGTGGAAGTCGCCGAGGTCACCCGCAGCGGCACCGCCGTGCGCACCGGGCGCTTCATGACCTCGCGCGTGATCGCGCTCGTGGAGCACCCCGCCGAGGAGCCGCCCGGGCGGCGGGGCCGGTCTCGCGCGATGCGCGACCAGGGTTCGCTCATGTAGGCGACGCAACGGTTCCGGCTGGGCCCGGCGGGCGTCCGGGCCTGGGCACGCGGGCCGTTCGACCCTGATGGCAGCCCCGTGCCGCTGCCACGCTCGGCCCGGACAAGGAGGCCCGCGTGCCCAAGCTCGACCTCAAGCGCGCGATGCGACGGCTCTATTTCCCCCCCACCGACCAACCGGTGCTGGTGGACGTTCCCGAGATGGCGTTCCTGATGATCGACGGTCGCGGAGGTCCAGGCGAGCCGGCGTTCGCGCACGCGATGGAAGCGCTCATGTCCGTGTCGTTCTCCGTGAAGTTCGCCGTGAAGCGGCTCGACGCGACGGACGACTTCACGGTGATGCCGGTCGAGGCGCTCTGGTGGGCGCCGAGGATGCGCGATGACTGGTTCCCGGAGGACCGGTCGCAGTGGCGCTGGACCGCGATGGTCGCGCAGCCGCCGGCCGTGACCGGCGAGCTCACGCACAAGGCGATCGCCGACGCCGTTGCCAAGCGTGGCCTCCGGGCCGCGAAGAAGCTACGGTTCGAGCCGTTCCGCGAGGGGCTCGCCGCGCAGGTCATGCACGTCGGGCCGTACGCCGACGAGCGGCCGACGATCGAGAAGCTGCACGCGTTCATCGCGGAGCACGACTACCCCCTCCGGGGCAAGCATCATGAGATCTACCTCTCGGATCCGAGGCGCTGCGCGCCGAGCCGGATGAAGACCGTGATCAGGCAGCCCGTGGGTCTGTAGCGGCGACGGTCGATCTCGAGCGGCCGGGTCGCACCAGGCGCACAGCCCGCACACCCCACGTGGACCAATCGGGGTCCTGCCCCAGCGCGACGAATGAGATGTAGTTGACGCCCTTCGGATGCAACACCCGCCTGGGGATCGCGACCGTACGAGGGTCGCCCCAGTCATGTCCGAGCGTCGGCTCCGCGACGCCGACCCTCGTCCAGTTCACGAGGATCGAGACCTCGCCTGTTTCCAGGTCGAATGCCTCGTACGACACGCGGTATCGGCCGCGGCGACCGTCCACCCGGAACACGACCTCCTTGGGATGGGTCGTCTCCTCGTCCGGCACGTTGCCGAGCGGCCCGTCGAACGGCAGCGGCACCGGCAGCGCCGGCCGCTGCACCGGGTTGGGACGGACCAAGCGCAGCGCCTCCCACGACTCGCGCGGCGTCAGCGGGAACGTGTAGAACGACGCGCCGATGATCCCGCGCTCGCGGACCGCACGGACGAACCCCGCGGTCTCCTCACGGTTCGCGCCGATACCTCCGATCACGTGGATCGGCACCGACCGATCGCCCGTCTCGCGGCGGATGATGTCGATGTTCCCCGTTGTGTAGGCGTGTGCGCCATCGCCGCCGTTCACCCGGAACGTGAAGTACGTCATCGGCAGGATCACGTCGTACAGGCGCGCGAGCCCGCGGTACGGGAACCGGGGCCAGTAGCGGGGGTCGACCTCCATCCGCAGCGGCGACGGGATGATCGCGCCGAGCGGGTAATGCTCGCCGACGATCCGGCGCAGCCTCTCGGACAGCCGCATCGTGCGGTCGGTCCGCGCCGACACGCGCACGACCTCCGGCGACTCGATGTCCATCGCGAACGAGTCGAACACGTTGCCGGCCGGCGTGCGGAACCGCACCGCCGCGAGCGACCGCTTGAGGTCGAGTTCGATGTCGCGGAACCCCGGGAGGTACCACGCCACCGTGCGGATCCCGTGGCGCTCGGCGGCATCGAGGAAGGCGGCCGCCCCCTCCGGGTGTACGAACGGCCGGCCGCGCGAGTGGTTCGACGTCTGCAGGTACAGCGTCCGGATCCCCCGCGCCGCCATCTTCCGGACGTACGCGCCTGGGTGCTCCCATGCGACGTCGTAGATGTCGATCCACGTCCCCAGCCCGCGGTAGACGTCGGTCGTGTCGAGGATCTCTCCGCGGGTGCTTTCCTCGCGGGACGGGGCGTGGACGGGGTCGGCGGCGGGTCCAAGCGGATCGCCGCGGGCGCGCGCGGGCCGGCGAGGACGGTCGCCGTCAGGGCGCGCGAACGCGGTCAACGCGATCGCGATCAGGGTGATGGCCGCGAGCAGCGCGGCGGCGGCGCGGAAGCTGGTTCGGGACAACGTGGCTCCGAAGGCTACGCCTGCTGTCAACCCGATCGGGGGACGTTGGCCCTGCCTCGTTACGGTCCATCGCTCACGACTAGGATGTGTCGGCCGTCAGACAGGGGTGCTCGGAGTGAGTGAAGCCGCGGGTGCAGCGCGAGACCTCGTCGATCGCTACTGGGAAGGGCTGCTCCAGACCGACCCGCTCCTCGGCACGCAGATCGGCGACGAGCGGTTCGACGATACCCTCCCCGACCCAAGCGAGAAGGGCCTCGCCGCGCGAGAAGTCTTGCACCGCAGCGCGCTCGAGGAGCTCGCGCTCCTGGACCGCCGCCTCGACGACCTGGCGCTCCGGACCTCGCTCGACATGCTCGAGACGATCGCCAGCCGGGGCCTCGCCGAGATCGAGCACCGGGTGGACCGGCTCCAGGCCGTCAGCCATTTCTGGGGGCCGGCCCAGCTGCTCGGTGACCTCGGGTCGATCCAGCGCGCTGACACGCCCGAGCGGCTCGAGCGGTACCTCGCGCGCCTGCGGGCCACACCGGCGTTCTACCAGGCGACCTCAGAGGTGGCGCGGGACGGCCTGGCGGCCGGCGTGGTGGCGCCGAAGGTCGTGGTCGAGCGGACGGCCGCGCAGGTCGAGCGGCTCCTCGCCACCCCCGTGCACGAGTTCCCCTCACTGATGGCGGTGCCCGAGGAGGACACCGACGGCCGCGGCCGCGTGATCGAGGTGCTCCGCGAGCGCGCGCTGCCCGCCCTCGAAGGCTACCTCGGGGTGCTACGCGAGTACGTGCCGCACGCCAGCGACACGATCGGCCTGTACGCGCTGCCGGGCGGCGAGGCGATGTACGAGGCGGAGATCCTGTCGTGGACGACGATGACGCTCGCCGCCCAGCAGGTGCACGACATGGGCGTCGAGGACCTCGAGCAGATCCAGGAGGAGCGCCACCAGGCCGCGAACGCGCTCGGCGCGGACGACGCGGAGCATGCGGTCGCTCGGCTGAACGAGACCGGCCGCAACACGATCGCGTCGAAGGACGATCTGAAGTCCCTCGCGGAAGATCAGGTGCGCCGCGGGTGGGAGGTGGCGCCCCGGTTCTTCGGGCACCTGCCGAACCGCAACTGCGAGGTCCGCCTCGTCGAGGAGTACCGCGAGGCCGACATGGCGTTCGCCTTCTACCAGCCCGCCTCGGAGGACGAGTCGCGACCCGGCGTCTATTACGTGAACGGCTACGAGCTGTCGAGCCGGCCGCGCCACCACCTGGCGACGACCACCTACCACGAGGCCAACCCCGGCCACCACTTCCAGATCGCGATCGAGCAGGAGATGGGCGACCGGCCGAACCTTCGCCGGTTCGGAGGGCTGATGGCCGGCAGCGCGTTCGCCGAGGGATGGGGCCTGTACAGCGAGCGGCTCGCCGACGAGATGGGGCTGTTCGTGGACCAGGCCGAGCGCCTCGGGATGCTCGACGCGCAGGCCCACCGCGCGGCCCGGCTGATCGTTGACACGGGGATCCACGCGTTCGGCTGGGACCGCGACCGCGCGATCGCCACGCTCGAAGAGGCCGGCGTCCCGCACGTCGACGCCCTGATCGAGACCGACCGCTACATCACGCTGCCGGGCCAGGCATTGTCCTACAAGATCGGCCAGTTCGAGATCGAACGCGAGCGGGCCGAGGCCGCCAAACGCGACGGCGACGCGTTCTCGCTGTCCGACTTCCACGACCGGCTGCTCGCCCTGGGATCGCTCCCCCTGCCGGCGCTCCGCCGGGAGCTCGGCACCGCCGACTGAGGGCGACCGGACCACCCGCTCCGGAACTCACGTTCATAGGGGCCCGAACGTCCCCGCCGCCGCGGGCCGCACGCCACCCCCGTCCGCGCCTCGCCCGTGCGAATGTGAGCGTGCCCGCCGGGCGCTCGTCCGCGCGCGTGCGGGTTCACCGAGGAGGTGGCGACCGATGACCATCACGGATGAGCGGGCCCGCTCCATCGATCACGCGTGGATCCGGGCGTTGGAACGCGGCCAGCCGGCGGCGATCCCCTACCGCGGGGCGGAGCTGCTCGAGAGCCCGCTGCTCAACAAGGACACCGCGTTCACCGACCACGAGCGCGACGTGTTCGGGCTCCATGGGCTTCTGCCGATGCGCCCGACTTCGATCGAGGAGCAGGCGACGCTCGAGCTCGAGAAGATCCGACGCAAGGCAGACCAGCTGGAGCAGTTCATCGGGCTGGCCGCTCTCCAGGACCGCAACGAGACCCTGTTCTACCGGGTGCTGATCGAGAACCTGGAGGAGTTCCTGCCGATCGTGTACACACCGGTCGTCGGCCGCGCATGCCAGGAGTACAGCCACATCCTGCGCCGCCCCCGCGGGCTCTGGCTGACGCCCGACGACATCGACCGTATCCCCGAGCTGCTGCGCAACGCGCGACACGAGGACGTCCGGCTGATCGTCGTGACGGACAACGAGCGGATCCTCGGGCTCGGCGACCAGGGTGCCGGCGGGATGGGCATCCCGGTCGGCAAGCTCGCCCTGTACACGGCCGGGGCGGGGATCTACCCGGCGCTGACGCTGCCGATCTCGCTCGACGTCGGCACAGACAACCAGGCGCTGCTCGACGATCCCTTCTACCTTGGCTACCGGCAGCCACGCCTACGCGGACAGCGCTACGACGAGTTCGTCGAGGCGTTCGTCGAGGGCGTGCTCGAAGTGTTCCCGCACGCGGTGCTCCAGTGGGAGGACTTCAAGCAGCACAACGCGATCCGGCTGCTCGACCGGTACCGCCACCGGATCACGAGCTTCAACGATGACATCCAGGGCACCGCGGCCGTCGTACTGGCCGGGATCTTCGCGGCGCTGCGTGTGCTGAACGAGCCGATGTCGGCGCAGCGGTTCGTCTTCCTCGGCGCCGGCGCGGCCGGGATCGGGATAGCACGGCTCGTGCGCGCGCACATGAAGCGCGAGGGCGCGTCGGAGGAGGACGTCCGCCGGGCGATCGTGATGCTCGACTCGAACGGGCTCACGTTCATCGGTCGTGAGCCGCTCGACGACGACAAGGTCGAGTTCGCATTGGCGCCCGACGTGATGCAGCACTTCCGGTTCGAGGGCGCCGATCGGTACCCGCTCGAGACGGTGATCGAGCGCGTCCGACCGACCATGCTGATCGGGACCAGCGGCACGCCGGGCGCCTTCACGGAGGGCGCGATCCGCGAGATGGCCAAGCACGTGAAGACGCCGATCGTCTTCCCCCTTTCGAACCCGACGTCGAAGACCGAGGCGCCGCCGGCCGACATCATCGCGTGGACCGGAGGACGTGCGATCGTCGCAACCGGCAGCCCGTTCGAGCCCGTGACCTTCGATGGCCGGACCCACGTGATCGGGCAGGCGAACAACGCCTTCTGCTTCCCCGGGATCGGGCTCGGCGTGATCGTCGCCGAGGCACGAGAGATCGTCGACGAGATGTTCCTGGCGGCGGCCGAGGCGTGCGCCAACAGCGTGAGCGCGGACCGCCTGGAGCGGGGCTCGCTGTACCCGCACCAGTCGGAGCTGAGGGTCGTCTCTCGTCAGATCGCGGAGCGCGTCGTGGCGGTGGCTCGTGACGGCGGCGTCGGTCGCGTGATCGCCGACGACGACATCCCGGGCGCCGTCGACTCGATGATGTGGTACCCGGCCTACGCCCCGTACCGCCCCGTCGAGCTCTAGAGGGAGA
>DATHSY010000074.1:0-10283 GCA_035463715.1 Actinomycetota bacterium
GTCAGGCGGTCAGCCGACGCCGGAACAGCACGGTCGCGAGCGCCAGGAGCGTTGCGGCGTAGAGCGAGAGCACGCCGAGGTTCGGCAGCACGGCCCTGAGGCCCGCCCCGTCCCCGAGGATCTCTCCGAACGCATCGATCGCCCAGGCGTGCGGGGTCACGTGGGCGAGGGTCCGCATCGTACCGGGGAACACCTCGAGCGGGACCATGCACCCGCCCAGGGCGGCCAGGACGAGCGAGAAGAACACGCCGAGCGATCCGGCCTGGTTCGCGTTCTCCAGCACGGACCCCATCAGCATCGCCGCGCCGGTCCCGACGGCGGCGATGGCGACCACGACGGCCCCGGTCGCGACGGGGTCGCCCCAGTCGACGCCGAACAGGAGCGCCGTCACCACCACGATCACCACTCCCTGGAACAGCGCGATCGCGAACCGGCCCAGCGTCTCTCCCACCACGATCGTCCGCGCCGCGGTGGGCGTCGACAACATCCGGCGCGACACGCCGAGCCGTCGCGATTCGATCAGCATCGACGACGCCGACAACGACACGATGAACACGAACAGGATCAGCTCCTGCGCGGCGCCGTAGTCGAACTGTCGCACCGAGCTGCCGCCCGCGCTGGTGGCCGCGACCTCGACGCGCTGGATCGTCGGCATCACGTCCTGTGCCTCGGCGAGCGCGTCGGCGAACGCGACGCGCCGCTCCTGCGACGCGAACCGCGCCGCCCGCAGCTCGATCGACTGCTCGTCCACGACGGCGGCCACGATCAGCCGGGCGTCGGCGCCCACGCCGGCGGGCCGCGCGACGTACGGCAGCTCGACCGTCTCGCCGGCGCGGATGGCATCGGTGTACCCGTCGGGGACGATCAGACCGGCCTCGGCCTCGCCGCGCTCGACGGCGCTCACGAGCGTCGCTCGCTCCTCGAACGCGCGGACCGCGATGCCGTCGGTCGCGTCGAGCCGCGCGACCAGGTCACGGGCGAACGGGTCGTCGCCCGCGACCACACCGACGACGGGAGTGAACGCCGCCCCGAACACCGACCCGATCGTGAGGATGATGGCGAACGGGAACACGACCATGAAGAACGCGGCCGTCCGGTCGCGCAGGATCCGCACCAGGTTGATCCACGCGATCGAGAGTGCCTTCGTCATCTCGGCACCAGCCGCCCGGCACGTAGAGCCGCGATGCCGCCGAGCACGACCGCGAACGTGAGGACGGCGAGGAGGGAGGCCCAGATGTCGGCGAGCGAACCTCCGCCCGCGAGGTCCTGGAACCCGCGCATCAGCCACGCCTGCGGAGCCAGCAGCGACAGCGCCCGCAGGAGCGCGGGGCCCTGCGAGGTCGGGAAGAACGTGCCGCCGAGCATCCCCAGCACGACCGCCGCGACCGATGCGTAGCTGCTCGCCTGGGCCGGCGTCCGCGCGAGCGTCGTGACGAGAGCGCTCAGTCCCATCGCCGAGAGCACGCCGCAGAAGACGAGCACGGCGACGCCGAGGGGATCGCCCCAGTCGGCGTCGAGCAGCAGCGTCGTCGCCACGACCAGCGCCGACATGCTGACGATCCCGACGACGAACCCGCCGAGCGTCTTCCCCGCGATCACCCACGCCGGGCGGACCGGCGCGACGAGCAGCCGCGCGAGCGTCCCGGCCTGGCGTTCCTCCAGGATGCCCCGGGCGCCGAACTCGACCGTGAAGAACACGAAGAACACCGCCATGCCGATCGCGTAGAACGTCGTCGACGTCAGCAGGCGGCTCTCGGTGACGTCCTCGCGAAGCACCGCCGTCGCGGGAACGTCCGCGGCACGGTCGACGATCGTCTGGGCCTCGGATTGGTCGTGCCCCCCGCCCCGGAGCGCGAGCGTGACGGACGCGTTCACGGAGTTCAGCTCGCTCGCGAACGAACCGGCGACCGATCGTGCGATCGCACCGGCGACGCTCGCGTCCGGGTCGGTGATGACCTCGAGCTCCGCCGCCTCGCCCGAGCGCACCGCCGCCGAGAATCCCTCCGGCACCACGAACGCGGCCGAAACGGTGCCGTCATCGGTCAGCTCGTCTGCCGCCTCCCGGGTTCCGACCTGCCGGATCGTGGCGAAGTCGAGCTCCGCAAGCGTCGACCGGAACGCGTCGGCGAGCGGGCCGCCGTCGAGGTCCGCGACGGCGTACGTGGCGGTGAACTCGGACTCCTCGTCCACGTTCGCCAGCGTCAGGCTGAAGATCGCCGCCAGGCCGAACGGCACGACGAACGCGATCACGATCGCGGACCGGTCGCGGAGGCGCTGCCTCAGCTCCTTGAGGGCGATCGCGACCGCGGCGCGCACCGCCTACTCCCGCAATGCCTTGCCGGTGAGGTGCAGGAACACGGCCTCGAGGTTCGGCTCGGAGATGTCCACGCCGGTCACGTGGGCGTGCGCGCCGACGACCCGCAGGATCTCGGGCAGCGTGGCGCCCGCGTCGCGGACGACGAGGTCGATCCCATCCTCACGGGGGGTCGCCCGCTCGACGCCGTCGACGTCGGCCGCCGCCTTCGCCGCCGTCTGGACGTCACCCCTGGCGTCGAGCGCCACGCGATCGCGCTCGCCTACCATGGCGACCAGCTCACGACGCGTCCCCTCTGCGATCAGATGACCGACGTCGATGATCCCGACGCGGTCGCACAGCCGTTCGGCCTCTTCCATGTAGTGGGTGGTGTACAGGACGGCCATCCCCTGCTGGCGGAACCGCTCGACGCTCGCGAGGATCGCGTTGCGGCTCTGGGGGTCGACGCCGACCGTCGGCTCGTCCAGGACGAGCAGCCTCGGACGGTTCAGCAACCCGAGCCCGATGTTCAGGCGCCGCTTCATCCCGCCCGAGAACCGGTCGGTGCGCTCGTCGGCGCGATCCGAGAGCTCGACGATCTCCAGGATCTCGGCGATCCGTGCGTCCAGGTCCACGCCGCGGAGCCCGTAGAGCTTCGCGAAGAAGCGCAGGTTCTCGCGCGCCGTGAGGTCTGGGTAGATGGCGATGTCTTGGGGGACGTAGCCGATCGCGGCGCGCGCCTCGGGCGTCGACGTGTCGACCGCGCGGCCGTCGACGTACACCTCACCGCTGTCCCGCTCCAGCAGCCCGCAGACCATCGAGATCGTCGTCGTCTTGCCCGCGCCGTTCGGGCCGAGCAGCCCGTACGTCTCGCCGTCCGCGATCGAGAAGCCGACCCCGTCGACGGCGACGCGGTCGCCGAAGCTCCGGCGCAAGCCGTGACATGCGAGCACTATCGGTCGGTCGGTCGACGACCCGGTCACCGCGGGAGGCACGCTGCTCAGCCTACTCGACTGCGTGCGCGTGCCCGACCGCCGCCAGGGCCACCTGCCGAGCCCGCTAGGTCCGCGGCATCGCCGGGTCCTCGAACCCGACGCGCTTGTGCGAGCCGTCGCAGAACGGCTTGTTGCTCGAACGCCCGCAGCGGCAGAGGGTGACGCGGTTCCGCACCTCGTACGCGGTGCCGTCCTCGGAGACCACCGGGACGCCGCCGCGGACCCACAGGGGCCCGTTCGGCTCGACGCCGATCGAGGGCGGCTCGTACGCCGGCTCGACGTCGGTCGCGTCCGGCGGCACGTGGAAGGCCAGCCGTCCCGAGGGACACTTCCAGACCATGTCCATCAGCCGGGCGCGGACCTCCGGGTCACCGGTCTGCCGGATCATCACCCAGACGGTCGTGAACCGGTCGCCGCAGAAGCCGGCGTGCGTGCAGAACATCCGGTCGTCGGTCATCGAGACGCCGTCGCCCTGGTACGTGATCCGCCGGCCGGCCGTGGCGCCGCGGTCCGCCGTCTCGTCGCCCCGGAACGGCTCGCGTTCGTGCGTCGAATCGCAGAACGGCTTGGTGCTCGAGCGTCCGCACCGACACAGGTCGTACGTCGCGCGGGAGCGGAAATCCGGCCCCTCGTCCCAGTCGACGGGCTCCCCGTACTCGGTCTCGACGATCGCGGTGCGCGTCAGGCGCACGCCGCCGGTGATCCGATACGGTCCGTCCTTGGTGACGACGACGCTGGCCTGATCCGGCTCCTGCATCCCGCGAGTCTAGACCGGTCGCTCGCGACCGCGCCTGATCCGGCTCCAGGCGATCCGCGCGGCGATCAGGACGACCAGCAGCGCGAGGATCCCCCACCCGAACCGCGACAGGATCCTCTCGACGAGACCGAGGTTGCTCCCGAACACGTAGCCGACCAGCGTGATGCCGATCGCCCACAGCAGCACCGCCGGCGCGTCGAACATGAGGAAGCGGCGGTACGTCATCCTGCCCATCCCGGCCGTGAACGGGATCACGGCGCCGGCGGCCGTCGCATACCGACCGAGCGCCACCGTCCATCCGCCGTGCTGCTTGAAATGATCCTGTACCGCCTCCAGCTTGTGCTCGAACCGGTTGACGAACGGCAGCCGCCGGACCAGCCGCATCCCGTACCGGTGCCCGAGCCAGAACCCGATCGATTCGCCGATCAGCGCCGCGACGAACGCGATCGCGATGACCGCGACGACGTTCAGGTCTCCGCGAGCAGCGTAGATCCCGCCGAGCGCGATGATCACGTCGCCCGGCACGAGCAGACCGATCAGGATCGACCGCTCCGAGAGGACGGCCAGGAAGATGATCAGGTAGCCGGCCGACGCGAACAGCGGTCCGAGCCAGTCGACGATCTCATGGATCATCGCCACATCCTCCCGGCGACCTTCGCCAGACACGTAGCGGGAACCGTACACGGGTGGCCGTCCGGTCGCAGACGCACGGAACGGGTACGGTGGAGCCATGGCGAACCGGGTCACCGTCGAGCGTTGGGGAGACCGGCCGGCGTGGCACGTCCGCGTCGACGGGCTCCGCGTGGGCGTCGTCTTCAAGGACGGCCGCGAGTTCCGCGCCGTCCGCGAGGGGTACTCGACGCCCGAGAGCGGCTCGTTCTCGACGCGCGACTCCGCGGCGAAGGCGCTGGCTCGGCTCCTCGGGCACCGCGACGTCGACCCTCATGTCGTGGACCTGGACGAGCGCCGCGCCCGCGGCTCGCGGTCCGCCTAGGCGAGCTCCGCCGACAGCCGCCGGAGCGTCCCGATCACCCGATCCACGTCGTCCTCCGTCGACAGGTAGTTCACCACCCCCGCCCGGAGGTACCGCCGTCCCCGCAGGGTGGTGGTCGACACCCAGCCGTGGCCGCTCGCCGCCAGCGCCTGCTGGAGCCGGTCCTGGTGCGCGTCGAGGGCCTCGCCCTCGAGCGATCCGCCGCCGACGTCCGGCGCGAGCACGCGGAAGCAGACGACCGACAGCTCGGGATCCTCCGGGACGACCTCGAGGTCGTCGGCGTCCCGGCATCGCGACACGAGATGCGCGGCGAGCTCGACGTTGCGCTCGATCAGCCGGCCGAGCCCCTGGGTGCCGAGGTGCTTCCACGACAACCACAGCTTGAGGCCGCGGAACCGGCGCGTGCCCTCGATCGAGTACGCGTACCAGTGCAGCGGCGACTCCTCCGGCCGGGGGTGCCGGTAGTACTCGGGCTCCCGGTGGAACGTCTGCAGCAGGTCCTCGCGTCGACGCACGATCAGGCCGCCCACGTCGTACGCCTGGAAGAACCACTTGTGCGGGTCGAGCGTGACGCTGTCGGCGCGCTCGAGGTCCGGGACACGGCGCGCCTCCCGCTCGGACAGCCGCGCCGCGCCCCCGTACGCCGCGTCGACATGCAGCCAGAGGCCCTCTCGTTCGCAGAGATCCGCCAGCTCGCCCACCAGGTCGACGCTGCCGGTGTTCGTCGAGCCGCTCACCGCCGCGACGGCGAACGGGACGTCACCGGCGGCTCGATCTTCCGCGATCGCCTCGGCGACGGGTGCGGCGTGAAGACGGAACCGGTCGTCCGAAGGCACGATCCGGAGCGTCTCGGGCCGGAAGCCGAGGACGTCGAGCGCCCGCGCGATCGAGAAGTGCGCCTGGTCGCTCGCGTAGACGCGGGCCCGTTCGAGCGCCTGCGCGCGAGGTGGGTCGCTCGTGCCGAGCAGGCGCGGGAGATGGACGTCCCGCGCGACGGTCATCGCCATGATGTTCGCCATCACACCGCCGGACACGAGCACGCCCCAGCCGTCCTGGTCGAACCCGACGAGGTCGCGCAGCCACGAGGCCACCTCTTCCTCGACGAACGCGGCCACGGGCCCGGCGTGCCAGATGTCGACGCCCTGGTTCACCCATTGCGCGAGCACCTCACCCACGATCGACATGACGAGCGGCGGCGGCGTGAAGTAGCTCCACGAACCGGGATGCTGCGCGGCGAACACGAGCGGCGCGACCCGCTCGGTGAACTCGCGCAGGAGCGCGTCCGAGGATGTCGCGTCCTCGGGCGCCCGCGCGGGTTCGTTCGAGTCGCCGAAGAAGCGCCGGCGCATCTCGACGTACGTGTCTGCAACGACCGGCCGTCGCGCGGCGTGTTCGTACAGCCAGTCCAGCGAGGCGTCCCACGTGTCGCGGCCGAGCGTCTCCAGCGCGGGCCGCGAACGCTCCGGGTCGAGGAAGCCGATCAGCTCGGGTTCGGGATGCCACGAGAACGGGTCCGACACGGCCGCACGCTAGCAGACCGCCCGCAGGGGTCGGTGCGCTGCTAGCCTCCGGCCGTGCACGGGCTCGAACGGGAACGGATCCGCTCGCTGAAGGACCGTGAGGACCGCCGGTTCGTCCAGGAGCATCCGCGCAGCGTGGCGCTGCTCGAACGCGCCGGCGCGTCGATGCCGAACGGCGTCCCGATGCAGTGGTTCGCGACGAGCTACTCGCACCCGCCGATGTGGGTGGCGCACGGCCGAGGCGCGTCGTTCACCGACGTCGACGGGCGGTCGTACGTCGACTTCAACATCGCGGACATGAGCACGTTCTGCGGGTACGCACCCGACCCGATCGTGCGCGCCGTGTCGGAACGCGTCGCCACCGGGACCCAGTTCCTGCTCCCGACGGAGGACTCGGTCCGGGTGGCCGAGGAGCTCGCGCGGCGCTGGTCGCTGCCGAAGTGGCAGTTCACGCTGTCGGCGTCGCAGGCCAACGTCGAGGCGATCCGCGTGGCACGGGTCGCGACCGGGCGCAACGACGTGCTGATGTTCGAGGGGAAGTACCACGGCCACTTCGACGAGGCGCTCGTCGAGCTCGAGGACGGCCACGTCGTGCCCGAGGAGCTCGGCCTCCCGCGCGAGGTGGCCACGGAGACCCGTATCGTGCCGTTCAACGACGTCGAAGCGCTGAGGCGAGCACTCGAGACGCGCGAGGTCGCGCTCGTCCTGTGCGAGCCGGCGATGACGAACAACCACGGGCTGATCGTGCCCGACGCGGGGTTCCACCCCGAGCTGCGCCGGATCACGCGGGAGAGCGGGACGCTGCTCGCGTTCGATGAGACGCACACGCTCGTGACCGGCCTGGGCGGTCTGGTCGGACGGTGGGGCCTCGAGCCCGACGTCGTCACGCTCGGTAAGTCGGTCGCGGGCGGCATCCCGATGGGCGCGTACGGCATGACCGAGGACGTGGCTGAGGTCTTCGCGCACCCGTATCACCCCGACGACGGCGAGGAGGCGCCGACGGTCGCGACCGGCGGCACGCTGTTCGCGAACGCGCTCACGATGGCGGCGTCACGCGCGGCGCTCGAGGAGGTACTGACCGATGAGGCGTACGACCACACCGCCGCGCTCGGAGCGGAGCTCGCGGACGGGCTCGAGACGATCGTGACCAAGGCCGGCGTCGGTTGGACGATCCACCGGCTGTACGCGAGGTCGGGCACGACGTTCGGACCGTCGATGCCGCAGAGCGCCGCCGAGGCGGTCAGGATGGAGGACCGGCTGCTCACCAACCTGTTCCGCGTCTACCTCGCGAACCGAGGCGTCTGGGAGGCGATCCCGGGCGCAGGGCCGACGGTGTCCGTGCCGGCGACGTCGCACGACGTCGATCGGTACGTCGAGGCGTACGGTTCGCTGGTCGACGATCTGATCGCCTGAGGCTCGCGCGTGCAGGATCTGGACGCCGCGCGGGCCAAGCGCTGGTGGAAGACCGGCCGGCGGATCGCGAGCCTCGAGCGCGCGGCGGCGTTCCTGGACGACGTCGGGTTCGCGCTGCTGTTCCCGAAGGCGAACGTCGCGTTGCCCTCGCTGTGGGAGGCGGCGAGCGACCGCGAGATCCGTGACCTCGGACGCGAGTGGGGTCCGGACGCCGAGCGGATCTGGGGATGGAAGGACGAGCTCCCCCAGGAGGGGCTCGCCTGGTACGGCCGGTTCCTCCGCGGCCACCCGTCGTTCCTGTCGCCCTCGCTCCTGGCCGATCTGTATCCGCGCGCCGGGCGGCCCGACGATTTCGAGGAGGCGGTCCTTTCCCCCACCGCGTACCGGATCGCGCGGATGCTGCTCAAGAGCGGCGCGCTGCCGACCGGCGCGATCCGCGAGGCGCTCGACGTGGAGGGGCGCCGGGGGAGCGAACGGTTCGCAGGCGCGCTGACCGAGCTCGGCCGCGGGCTCGTCGTGACGAACTTCGGTGTCGAAGACGAGGGCGCCGGCTGGCCCAGCGCTACGCTCGAGCTGACCGCCCGCGCCTTCACGATCCCCAGGCGGCGCGACCCCGCACGTGGTCGCCTCCGCGCGGCGGAGACGTTCCTCGGCACGGTGTTGCTCGCCAAGCCGGGCGAGCTCGGCGCCGCGTTCGGCTGGAGCGCGAAGGACGCGCGGGCGGCGCTCGACGAGCTCGTCGCCACGGGGACGGCGGTCCGGGTGGAGGGCGCCTACCAGCTCGCCACGGCTGTAGACCGGCGTCGTGGTCCCTGAACCGCGGCACGAACCCGCTCCGACGGCGTCAGCCCGTCAGCCACGCATCGACATCGCCGCAGAACCCGTCCTTCAGCTCCTGCGGAGCGAACGACACCCGGATCGCGGTCCGTGAGATATCTGCCAGCTCCTCGTCGCTCAGCCCGACGAGGTCGCGTGCGAACCCGAACTCGTCGGTGATCGAGGTGGCGAACATCGAGGGGTCGTCCGCGTTCAGCGTCACGACGAGGCCCTCCTCGAGGAGACGTGGCAAGGGATGCGCCGCGGCCGACGGCACGACCTTCGTCATCACGTTGGACGTGGGACAGACATCGAGCGGGATCCGTCGTTCGCGGACCTCAGCAACGAGCATCGGGTCCTCGAGCACGTGGATGCCGTGGCCGAGCCGTTCGGCCGCGAGCGCGTGGAGCGCACCCGCGATCGAGGCGGGGCCGCCGGTCTCCCCCGCATGCGGCAGCGAGTGGAGCCCTTCCTCGGTCGCGTGACGGAACAGATGGGCGTAGGCCTCCGGCGGGTGCCGCTCGTCGCCGCCCAGCCCGATCCCGATCACGCCTCCGTCGCGGTGACGGACCGCGGACTCCATCGCCATCCGCGACAGCGCCATCCCGACGCCGCGCACGACGTCCACGTACGGCCGGCACACGATCCCGTGGTCGCGCTCGCCGTCGGCGAACCCGTCGAGGACCGCGAGGACCGAGCCGTCCCAGTCCCCCGACCTCGCCGCATGCTCGGGCAACGAGAACGACACCTCCGCGTACCGGACCCCCTCGCGTGCCTCGTCCTCACAGAACTCGTACGCGATCCGGCGGAAATCCTCGAGGCGCTGGAGCGACCGCAGTCCGGCGACCCACTCGGCGATGAAGTGGCGGAAGTCGCGGAACTCGTAGCGCCCCTCGCGGAGCCCCTCCGGCAACTCCACACCGTGCCGGTGTGCGAGCTCGACGACCGTCGTAGGCCGCATCGAGCCCTCGAGGTGCACATGCAGGTGCGCCTTCGGCAGCGCGCGGAGATCGCGGCCGGTCGCCATCGCCGGCCGAGGCTACCCGATGCTCGCGAGCGCTACGTGCCGGGGAGCTTCATCAGCAGGAGCTGGCCGGCCTCACGCTTGTACGTCACTGCGCCGACGACCTCGCTATCGACCCAGTACGCGGAACCGTGCGCCTGAACGTCGACGAGCCACGCTCCGTCGCCGAACACCGCCGACGCATCGACGATCCCACTGGACTCCCAGGACGACTGGTTGACCGACGCGACCACGCTCCAGGTCTGCGTCGCGAGGTCGTACCGCCAGATCCGAGAGTTCGGCGCCTGGCTCGAGTCCTCCTGGACCATCAGGCTCTTCGCGCTGGTGTCGATGTTGTCCGGCTGGTGCATCACGGCCTGGTTGTTGTAGCCACCGGCATCGGCATCCAGCAGGATCGAGAAGCTGACGACCTTGCGCGGCTCGGACGGGTCGAGCTCCATCCGGAATATCCGTCCGTTCGGGTACGGACCG
>DATHSY010000075.1:0-13088 GCA_035463715.1 Actinomycetota bacterium
TACGGCCTTCGCGATGACCTGGTTGTTGACCGTGTCGACGACGATGTCCATGGCCTGCAGGATCGGGACGCCCGAGCGCAGCAGCATCCCGAGCGTGCTGGAGAACCGAGCCAGGGCGGTCTTGTGGAACAGGTTGCCGAAGATGGGCGTCTTCAGCTTGATCGAGTCCAGGATCGCGCGACCCTGCGGCGTGCTCTTGAACCGCCTGAAGCCGAACCCCGCGCCAACCGCAAGCGCGATCACGATCCACCAGTAGGTCCGCACCCCCCGCGACATCCCGAGCAGGATCCTGGTCGGCAGAGGAAGGGTGCCGCCGAGCTGCTCGTAGATCGACTCGAACTGCGGGACGACGAATAGCAGCATCGCCGACATCAGCAAGACGACGAGCGCCACGACCGCGATCGGATAGGTCATCGCCGACTTGATCTTGCGGCGGAGGTCGACCTCGCGCTCGATGTTGTCCGCCAGACGCAGCAGCACGTTGTCCAACACGCCGCCCGTCTCACCGGATCGGATCATCGCCACGAACAGGTCGCTGAAGCTCTTCGGGTGCTTGCTCATCGCGCCCGACAGCGAGGCGCCCTGCTCGACGTCGACGCGGACCTGCATCAGGACCTTCCCGAGCTCCTTGCTCTCGGTCTGCTCGGAGAGGATCGAGAGCGCGCGAAGGATCGGCAGACCCGAGTTGACCATCGTCGCGAACTGGCGCGAGAAGACCGCGAGGTGCTTGAGCTTGACGCGACCCGGACGGAGGTTGATCTCCATCTTGAGGCCGGTGTTGGCCTTCTTGACCTCGATCGGCGTGAGGCCCATCTCTCGGAGCTTGGCCATGACCAGGCCCTCGTTGTCGCCGACGAGCTGTCCGTTGACGAGGTTTCCCGAGCGGTCCCGGACCTTGTACTCGTAGGTGGCTGCCATCGCCTAGAACCCCCCGCTCGTGCCGGCGCTCGCCCAGCCGCCGTCCAGGGTTCCGGCGGGCGCCCCCGTGCCGACCCCGGCGTTGTACCCGGCGCCACCGCCGCCGATGAGCCGGTTGAGCTCCTCGGGGTCGTGCGCGCGCTCGTAGCCGAGCTGCTGCGTGATCTTCCCGGCCTTCACGAGGTTGGCCAGGGACTGGTCCATCGTCTGCATCCCGAACCGGCCGCCCGCCTGCATGATCGAGTAGATCTGGTGCACCTTGCCCTCGCGGATCAGGTTGCGGACCGCCGGGGTGCAGATCAGGACCTCGACCGCGATGCAGCGGCCGCGGCCGTCCGCGGTCTGCAGCAGCTGCTGCGTGACCACGCCCTGCAGCGTGGTGGCCAGCTGGACGCGGACCTGCTGCTGCTGGTGTGGCGGGAACACGTCGATGATCCGGTCGATCGTCTGCGGCGCGTCCTGCGTGTGGAGCGTCGCGAAGACCAGGTGGCCGGTCTCCGCGGCGGTGATCGCCGTCGCGATCGTCTCGAGGTCACGCATCTCGCCGACCAGGATCACGTCCGGGTCCTGCCGAAGGACGTGCTTGAGGGCCATCGAGAAGCTGTGCGTGTCCGCGCCGACCTCGCGCTGGTTCACGATGCAGCGCTCGTGCCGGTGCAGGAACTCGATCGGGTCCTCGACGGTCATGATGTGTGCCGCCCGCTCGCGGTTGACGATGTCGACCATCCCCGCCAGCGTGGTCGACTTGCCCGAACCGGTTGGCCCGGTCACGACCACGAAGCCGCGTGGGTAGCGCGCGAGGTCGCCCACGATGCTCGGCAGCCCGAGCTCGCCGAGAGGCTTGATCTCGTAGGGGATCAGCCGGAAGGCGGCACCGAGCGAGTCGCGCTGGAAATAGACGTTGACCCGGAAGCGAGCGCGACCCGGCAGCGCGTACGACATGTCGAGCTCGAGCTCCTGCTCCAGCCGCTCACGCATCTTCTGCGGCAGGATCGCGTAGATCATGCCCTGGAGCGCCCGAGGCGTCATGATCGGGTACTCGTCCATCCGGACGAGGTCCCCGTTCAGGCGCAGCGTGGGGTTCGCGCCGACCGTCAGGTGCAGGTCCGACGCACCCTGCTCGAGCACGATCTCGAGCAGCTCGGCGATGGGGATCTGGACGTCAGGCTCGTCGAGCGCCGACACCATCGACATCTACTTCACCACCCTCGCGATCTCTTCGAGCGACGTGAGCCCGCGCAGCGTCTTGTCGATCCCGTCGTCCCGCAGGGTGAGCATCCCCTGCTGGATCGCGACGGTTCGCATCGCGTCCGACGAGGCACGCTCCACCGTCATCCGCTCGATCTCTTCGGTCACTGGCATCACCTCGTACAGGCCCATCCGGCCCCGGTATCCGGTGTTGGCGCATGCGGAGCATCCGGCCGGACGGAACAGCTGGTCCACCGAATCGAGCCTCGACTCCGGGACCCCCGCCTCGATCAGCTCGAAGCGTTCGGGCACGTATGGTGCCCGGCAGCGCTCGCAGAGCTTGCGCGCGAGCCGCTGCGCGATCACGCAGTCGACCGCCGACGCGACCAGGAACGTCTCGACCTCCATCTCCGTCAGCCGCGTCATCGCCGACGGGGCGTCGTTCGTGTGCAAGGTCGAAAGGACCAGGTGGCCGGTCAGCGCCGCCTCGATCGAGATCATCGCCGTCTCGCGATCACGGATCTCACCGATCAGGACGATGTCGGGGTCGGCTCGCAGGATCGATCGCAGCGCCGACGCGAACGTGAGGCCGGCCTTGTTGTTCACCTGGATCTGGTTGACCCCATGCAGGCGATACTCCACAGGATCCTCGACGGTGATGATGTTGCGATCGATCTCGTTCAGGACGTTGAGCGTGGCGTACAGCGTGGTCGACTTCCCGGATCCGGTCGGGCCGGTGACCAGGATCGCCCCGTACGGCTTGCGGTAGGCCACCTCGAACCGCTTGAAGGCGTCGGGGTGGAAGCCGAGATCGGTCAGCTGTAGCAGCCCCTGGCTCTTGTCCAGGATTCGGATCACGATCTTCTCGCCGTAGACGGTGGGCAGCGTCGCGACGCGCAGGTCCAGCTGGCGGTTGGCGACCTTCATCCCGATCCGCCCGTCCTGCGGGACGCGCCGCTCGGCGATGTTCAGATCGGCCATGACCTTCAGCCGGCTGAGCAGCCCGTTCTGGATGTTCTTCGGGGAGTGCATGACCTCGTGGAGCACGCCATCGACGCGGAACCGGACGCGGACGTCCTTCTCGGTCGGCTCGATGTGCACGTCCGATGCGCGGTCGGAGACCGCCTGGGTCATGATGGCGTTCACGAGCTTGACGATCGGCGCGTCCTCGATCGCGGCCTCGACGTTGGCGGCGTCCTCACCGACGTCTGCTGCGCTCGCGGCCTCGCTGGCCAGCTGCTCGACCTCTTCGCCCAGCGTGCTGTACTTCTGGATCGCCTGCTCGACGTCGCTCGCGGTCGCGACGACGGGCTGCACGTCTCGGCCGGTCACCGTGCGGATGTCGTCGAGCGTGTAGACGTTCGCGGGGTCCGACATCGCGACGAGCAGCTTCCCGTCGCGCTCCGCGATCGGGAGCGCCCGGTACCGCCGCGACAGGGCCTCGGGCAGCAGCGTGGTCGCCGCCGCCTCGATCGGGAACTCGCTGAGGTCGACGAAGTCGAGCCCGACCTGCTGCGCGAGCGCCTTCACGAGGTCTCGCTCGCGGATGAAGCCGAGGTCGATCAGGACGCGGCCCAGCGACTTGGGTGTGTTCCGGTGCTGTTCCAGAGCGCGGTCGAGCTGCTCCTGCGTGAGCAGGCCCTCCTCGAGCAGGATCTGCCCGAGCTGCTTCGGCTTCCGCTTGGCAGCCGCTACCACCGGTTACGCCCTTCGGCCGTGGGTCGCTTCATGTTTCGTCACCGTTCCCGCTCTCCTGTAGGAGTCGAGAGAACTCCTGCGCGAGCATGACGGGGTCGACCTCGCTGTCGTCGTCCCGCTCGACGGGCTCGGTCGGAGGTGCTGCCTCCGGCCCCGAGGCCGGCCCGGGAGCAGGCGAGGGCGCGGCCGAAGGACCGGAGGCAGGACGGGCCGGCGCCGTCGATGGACGCACGCCGGGAGGGCCTTGTGGACCCGGTCCGGGAGGGCCGACCCGTGTCGGGACGACCGGGGGGACGGACGTCGGTGACGGTCGGACCGGTGGACGAACAGGCGACGCGGACGCGGGGGGGCCGGCAGGGGGAGCCGGCCCAGCCGGAGAGACCGCCAAAGAGTCGGCCGGAGAGCCGGCCGGAGCCGGCCGCCCGGTCTCCGGCTGCGGCGACGGCGCCGCCGGGCGGGGCTCCGGGTGCAGCGGCGTGCGGGGACGGCTGCTGGGCGCGGGGGCGACCTCGGGGAGCCGGAGCGCGTCGCGCTTGGACCGGATCTCCTCGGCGGTCAGGAGGATCTGCTCGAGCTGGTCGATCACGAAGCCTGGACGCGCGTTGGTACTGGACACGGCGAACGCGGCGTAGTGACCCCGCCGGACGTACGCCCACAGGACGTCGCCGAACTCGACGAAGCCCTTGTCGGCTTCGCCGAGCGCGGCGAACCGGAGCCAGGCGCCCTTGACGGCAACCTCCTGGCCCTCCGGATACGCCCCGAGCACCAGGCCGTCCCGATCCAGGATGAGGCAACCACGAAGGTCGCTCACGCTGGCCACGACCCGTGCCGCGAGGCCAGAGAACTCTTCCATAGCCTGCTCCCTCGTTCGGTATCGGGGAGGCCCGACGTGCCCTTGAGCCGCGCAGATCAGGCCGGGTCGGTGTCGGCCGGTGAGCGGCCCAGATGCGCCATCGCGGCCGCCGACATCACGGGCATGGGCGGCTCGAGCCCGGTCCAGATCTGGAACGAGAGCGCGGCCTGGTGAAGCAGCAGGCCGAGGCCGCCGAACGCCCCGGCCCCGGCCTCGCGCGCCGCAGCGAGCAACGGTGTCACGGCCGGGCGGTAGATGAGGTCGACGACGAGCGTCGAGCCCGACAGCTTCGGGACGGGCAGCGCCTCTCCCCGGGCGCCGACCGGCGTCGCGTTCACCACCAGGTCGGGCTCCAGCCCGGCGATCCCCGCCTCGTCGCCAAGGGTGACCGCACGGTTCCCGACGCCGTGCTCATCGAGGATCGTACGCAGCGATCCGGCCCGGGCCGGGTCGCGTACCGCGACGTCGACGTGTGCGACCTCCGAGCGCGCGAGGGAGAGCGCGCAGGCGCGCGCCGCGCCCCCGGCGCCGAACAGCAGGACGCGCTTGCCCGAGGCATCGAACCCCGCGTCGGTGCGCAGGAACCGCTCGAATCCGGGAGCGTCGGTGTTGTGACCCACGACGCCGCTCGGCGTGACCTCGAGCGTGTTCGCCGCCTCCAGCCGCCCGGCATCGTCCGAGAGGCGGTCGGCGAGCCGGGCCGCCTCCGTCTTGTGGGGCATCGTGACGTTCGCGCCGGCGAGGCCGAGCGCGCGGAGCCCCGGGACCGCCGCGGTCATCTCGCCCGGGGCCACGGGAAGCGCGACGTACACGGCGTCGAGCTCGAGGGCGGCGAACGCCGCGTTGTGGATCGGTGGCGACAGGCTTGCGGAGACGGGCCACCCGATCACGCCGTAGACCCGCGTCGAGCCGCCGATGCCGGCCGGGGCCACCTCACTCACCGCAGGCGGCGCGGTTCGCCTCGTGCTCGGCCAGCGTCCGGCCGAACCGGTGGTGGCCGTCGGCGCCGCAGAGGACGTAATACAGGTACGGCGTCTCGGCCGGCTCGAGCGCCGCGCGCAGCGACGCCAGACCGGGGCTCGCGATCGGCGTCGGCGGCAGCCCCGCGTGCAGGCGCGTGTTGTAGCGGCTGTCGTACTCCAGGTCGGACGTCGACAGCTGGCCGTCGGGCGTCGGGTCGTCGTACAGGAGCGTCGCGTCGATCCCGAGCGTCATGCCCTCGCGGATCCGGTTGTAGATGACGCCGGCGATGACCGGGCGCTCCTCCTCGAGCGCCGCCTCCTCCTCGATCATCGACGCGACGATCACGATCTCGTACGGCGTCAGGTTCATGGCGGCGGCGTTGTCCCAGGGCAGCCCCTCGGCCTCGGTCTCGAACTGAGCGAGGAGGCGCCGGATCACGTCCTGGGCGGTCGTGCCCCGCCTGCGGAACTCGTAGGTCTCGGGGAACAGGAACCCCTCGAGCGGCTCGCCATCGGGCAGGTACGGCGGCAGGGACCACCCGCGACGGGTCGCGTCGAGGAACCGTTCGGTGGGGATACCGAGGGCCTGCCTCACCCGCTCGGCGATCTGCGTCAGCCGGTAGCCCTCGGGGATCGTCAGCCGAACGGTCGGCACGGCATCGGGCGGTACCGTGAGCGCCCGGAAGGCCTCATCGGGGACCATGTTGGTCGTGAGCTCGTAGTCGCCGGCGAGGATCTCCGCGGAGAGCCCGCTGCGACGGAGCAGCCATTCGGACACCAGCCCGCACCGCACGACGCCCGCCTCGTGCAACGCGCCCACGACGTCGCTGCCGGACGCCCCATCCGGCACGGTGAACGAGACCGGTCGCCGAGGCCCAGAAGCTCCTTGGCACCAGTCGTAGTAGCGGACGCCCGCGATCACCGTGCCCACCCCGAGCAGCAGCGCCAAAAGGGAGATCCACAGCGTCCAGGGCCGGCGGCGGCGTCTCGCGGGGGGCTGCGGAGGGGCGGGCGGCGCGGAGGTCGGCGTGGCAGGGTCGGACATCGCGGCGAGGATACCCGCTCGCCGCCGTCGCCCCGCCCCTGTGGCCGTCGCCCGCCCGGGTCACCGCCCGCGCGATCCGTCCCCCCGCAAGCCGTCGAGGTACGACTGGAGAATCACGGCGGCGGCGCTCCGGTCGACGACCCGACGCCGACGCCTACCCGGGGCGCCGGCGTCGCGGAGCGCGCGCTCGGCCTCGACGGTGGAGAGCCGTTCGTCGTGCGTCACGACCGCGACGGCCGGGATGAACGCGCGGAGCGCGTCGGCGAACGCCTCGGCATGGGCGGCCCGCGTCCCGGGACGGCCGGACATCGACAGCGGCAGCCCGACCACGATCGTCGTGGCGCCGTGCCGTTCGACGAGCGCTCGGACTGCCTTCAGGTCGTCTGGGGCGCCCGTCCGGATCGTCCCGACAGGCACCGCGACCCTTCGGTCCGGATCCGACACCGCGACGCCGATCCGGGCGTCGCCGACATCGAGGGCGAGCACGGGACCCTCGCCTCGATCGGTCACGTCAGCCGCCCCGAAGGAGCTCCTCCAGGCGCGCGGGGATCAGCCCGAGGGCCGTCTCGACGCCGTCGCCCTTCGGGCCGCCCGCGATCCCGAGGATCGGCTTGCCGCCACCGCCGCCGCCGATCGCCTTGCCGGCAGGCTCGAGCAGCAGCGGCGCCGTCACACCGCGGCCGACGAGATCCTTGCTGACGGCGGCGACGACCAGGCCCTTGCCGCCCCTCGCGCTGCCGAGGACGGCGACGGCGCCGGTCGCGCCGGCGAGCTTGCCGACCACCTTCTGGGCGAGGTCCCGCAGCTGGTCCGCCTCGCCGTCCAGGACCGACGTGACCAGCCGGACGCCGGCGACCTCGTTCGCCCCCGAGGACAGGTCGTCCACCAGGCTCCCGCGCTCGGCCGCCGCGAGCCTGCTCATCTCGCTCCGCAGACGTCGGTTCTCCTCGAGCAGCTCGCGGATCCGCTCCGGGGCGCCGTTGCGGTCGGTCGTCCGCAGCGCCTCGAGGATGTCGTCGAGCAGCGCACGCTCCACGTTGATCTCGCGCAGCGCGTCGGGGCCGACGAGCGCCTCGACCCGGCGCATGCCCGCCCCGATGCTCGCCTCGCCCAGGAGCCTGATCGTCCCGACGTTGCCGCTGCGGACCACGTGCGTGCCGCCGCAGAGCTCGACGGAGTAGTCGCCGATCTCGACGACGCGCACGAAGTCGCCGTACTTCTCGCCGAACAGCGCGATCGCACCCTGGTTCTTCGCCTCCTCGAACGTCGTCTCGTAGATCCGGACGGGATCGTCGGCAGCAACCCTCGTGTTCGCGATCTCCTCCGACTGCTCCAGCAGGTCGCGAGGGACCGCGGCGTGGTGCGGGAAGTCGAACCGCAGGCGTCCGGGCGCGACGAGCGACCCGGCCTGCCGGGCGTGCTCCCCGAGGACGTGGCGCAGCGTCCAGTGCACGACGTGCGTGGCGGAATGGGCCCGCGCGGTTGCCTCGCGTCGCACGGCGTCGACCTCCGCGTGGGCCTCCTCGCCCTCCCGGACCTCACCGGACTGCACGACGCCCGAGTGCACGATCGTGCTGCCCGGCCCGAACTGCGAGTCGAGCACCCGGATCAGCCCGCCCGGCGTTCGCAGGTACCCGTGGTCGCCGATCTGACCGCCCGACTCCGCGTAGAACGGCGTCCGGTCGAGGACGACACGGACCTCGTCGCCCTCGCTCGCGACGTCCGCGCGGCCGCCCGCGCCGATCAGCCCGACGATCCTGCCATCGGCCTCGAGCGTCGTGTATCCCACGAACTCGCTCCCACCGGCAGCCACCGCCACCTCGGCGAGGTCGTCCTCGGTCCGCTCGCGCTTGGCCGCGCGCTTGGCGCGCCGTCTCTGCTCGGCCATCAGCTCCTCGAACCGGTCGAGATCGAGCTCGAGCCCGGCGTCCTCGGCAAGCTCGGCCGTCAGCTCCTTCGGGAAGCCGAACGTGTCGTGCAGCTTGAACACGACCTCGCCGGCCAGACGCCCGGACGACGAGGCCGAGGCCGATTCGGACTCGAACAACGCGAGCCCCTGCCGCAGCGTCCCTGCGAAGCGCTCCTCCTCGGAGGCGGTCACCTGCTCGATGTACGCCCGGTTCTCACGGAGCTCCGGGTACGCGTCGCCGAACCGCTCGACCGTGGTCTCGACGAGCCGTGGCATGACGACCTGCTCGATCCCAAGCCGGCGCGCGTGGCTCACGACCCGGCGCAGCATCCGGCGAAGGACGTAGCCGCGGCCCTCGTTGGACGGCTGCACGCCGTCGGCGATCAGGAACGTCGTCGCGCGACCGTGCTCGGCGATCACCTTGAGCGAGACGTCGGTCCGCGCGTCCTCGCCGTGCCGCCGGCCGGCCAACGCCTCGGCCACCTCGACCAGCGGCCGGAGCAGGTCCGTCTCGAAGTAGTCGTCGCGGTCCTGCAGGACCATCGCGACGCGCTCGAGGCCGGACCCGGTGTCGATGTTCTTCGCCGGGAGCTCACCCACGATCCGCTCGTGCTCGTCGACCTCATCCTGCATGAAGACGTGGTTCCAGATCTCGACGAAGCGCTCCTCGTCCACGGCCGGCCCCCCCTCAGGGCCGTACCTCGCGCCGCGGTCGACGTAGATCTCCGAGCACGGCCCGGCCGGACCCGCCGCATGCGTCGACCAGTAGTTGTCGTCCTTGCCACGGCGCACGATCCGCTCGCCCGTGATCCCGATGTCGAGCCAGACCTCGATCGCCTCCTCGTCGGTCTCGAACACCGTCACCCAGAGCCGGTCCGGGTCGATGCCCCAGACCTCGGTCACGAGCTCGAAGCCCCATCCGCACGACTCGCGCTTGAAGTAATCGCCGAACGAGAAGTTGCCCAGCATCTCGAACAGCGTCAGGTGCCGCGCCGTCCGCCCGACGTTCTCGATGTCGTTCGCCCGGAAGCACTTCTGCACCGTCGTCGCGCGCGGGAACGGCGCCGGCGTGTGGCCGAGGAAGTACGGGATGAACTGGTTCATCCCCGCGTTGGTCAGCAGCAGCCCCGACTCGGGCGGCGGGATCAGCGACGAGGACGGGACGCGTTTGTGCCCGCGCTCCTCGAAGAAGCGCAGGAACGACTCCCGGATCGCCGCGCCGTCCATCGGGCGGCCAGTCTACCGGTGGGCTCCCGGCGGCCGATGCAACGATGCGCGCTCAGGCCGATCGGCGACCGCCACGGTCCGCCGTCTCGTCCAGCGCCTCCCGGATCTCGCGCTCGCGCTCCTCCATCGCCCGCTTGCCCTCTGCGAGCGATTCCGACACCCGCTTGCCGAGATCGAGGAGCCCCTCGCCCGCCCCGCGTGCGATCGTCGTCGGCGCCATCTTCCGCATCTGCTTCTTCGCGAACCGCGACCCGAGCACGGCCCCCACGGCGCCGGCGCCGAGACCGGCGGCCAGCCAGAACAGCCGCCTCACGGCTTAGCCTTGCCGCCCCGGAACCTCGTCGCGGCGCTGCGCAGACCCGCGCCGACGCCGATCAGCTTGACGAGCGGGCTGCTGACGGCCTGCTCCACGAGCCGCGAGATCTTCTCGACGCGACCGACGATCGCGCTCGCCGATTCCAGCATGCCGTCGACCCGGTCGAGCTCCCGGTTGGTCTTCACGACCGAGTTCCGCACCTCGGTCAGCAGCGGGACGGTCTCCTGGCGGATCCCGTCGATCAGCATCTTCGTCGCCTCGAGCACGCGGAACGTGTTGAGCAGCACGACGCACAGGAACAGCACGAGCAGCCCCCAGAACACGGCCAGGACGATCAGCGCGATGTCTCCTCCGGTGGCGGCGACGACGGTCATCGGCGGTCTCCTTGGTCGGGCGAGGGCTTCGGTCGGGGCATCATATCGGTCTGGTTCTTGGCATCGTTCTTGGTCTCGTTCGGCCCGGCCCGGTCCTCGCCCTGACCGGACGGTTCGTAGTACATCCTGCCGCTGAAGCGCTGTGGCCGGTACTCCTGCTCGACCACATGGTCCGGGTAGTCGTGCGGATAGCGATAGCCCTTGCCGTGCCCGAGCTGACGTGACGTCGGCAGGCTCGCGTCGCGCAGGTGCAGCGGCACGGGATCGCTGGAGCGCGCGTCCTCGGACGCGGCGCTCAACGCGGTGTAGACGCTGTTCGACTTCGGCGCGCGTGCCAGGTAGAGCGCGGCCTCCGCGAGGTTCAGCCGCGCCTCGGGCAGGCCGACGTGCTCGACGGCCTGCGCCGCCGCGATCGCGATCAGCAGGGCGCGCGGGTCCGCGAGCCCGATGTCCTCCGACGCATGCACGATCATCCGGCGCGCGATGTAGCGCGGGTCCTCCCCCGCCTCGATCATCCGCGCGAGCCAGAACAGCGCCGCGTCCGGATCGGAGCCACGGATGCTCTTGATGAACGCGGAGATGACGTCGTAGTGGGCGTCCCCTTGGCGATCGTAGACGATCGCCTTCTTCTGGACCGCCTCGGCCGCGCGAGCGAGCCCCGCGGTGTCCTCGCCGGCGGCGCGCGCGGACAGCACCGCCGCCTCCAGGCCGGTCAGCGCGACGCGAGCGTCGCCCCCGGCGACCTCGATCAGGTGGTCGAACGCCTCGTCCGTCACCTTCACGTGATGCCGGCCGAGCCCCCGCTCCTCGTCCTCGAGCGCGCGGCGAAGCACCGTGCGCAGCTCGTCCTGCGTGAGCGGCTCGAGGCGCAGCAGGATCGAGCGCGAGAGCAGCGGCGTGACGAGCGAGAAGTAGGGGTTCTCCGTGGTCGCGCCGATCAACGTGATCGTCCCATCCTCGACCGATGGCAGAAGTACGTCCTGCTGCGCCTTGCTCCAGCGGTGGACCTCGTCGACGAACAGCACGGTCCTGAACAGTCCGCCGCGCGCGGCCTGCATGACCTTCCGCGCGTCCGCGACTCCCGAGGAGACGGCCGACAGCTGCACGAGCTGCCCGCCGACGGCCCCGGCGAGCAGGTGAGCGAGCGTCGTCTTCCCGGTGCCGGCGGGTCCCCACATGATCAACGACGGGAGATGACCGCCCTCCAGGAGCTGGGTCAGCGCCTTTCCGGGGCCTATCAGGTGGGACTGGCCAACGAACTCCTCGAAGGAGCGCGGGCGCATCCTGGCGGCGAGGGGGACATCACCCATCGAACACGAGCCTAACGTGGTCGGTCCGCCCGTCAGCGGGGGTATCGGGTCACGTTCAGCCTTCCCGCTCGGGCGGCAGCGACACCTTCAGGTGCAGCTCGCGCAGCTGCTCCTGGGTCGCGGCGGCGGGCGCGCCGGTCAGCACGTCCTGGCCGGACTGGGCCTTCGGGAACGCGGTCACGTCCCGGATCGCCTCCCTGCCCGCCATGACCATCACGATCCGGTCGATGCCGAACGCGACGCCGCCGTGCGGCGGGACGCCGTAGCGGAACGCCCGGAGCAGGTGCCCGAACTGCTCCTCGGTCTGTTCGGGCGTGAGCCCGAGCACCTCGAACACGCGGCGCTGCACCTCGGGGTCGTGGATCCGGATGCTGCCGCCGCCCAGCTCGAACCCGTTCAGGACCAGGTCGTACGCACGCCCGCGCGCCGTCTTCGGGTCGAGGTCGTCGCCGATCGGCGCCGTGAAGGGGTGATGCACCGAGACCCACTTGTCCTCGTCCTGGCTCCACTCGAACAACGGCGGCTCGATCATCCACAAGAAGTCCCACTCGCCCTCGCGGACGAGCCCCAGGCGGGCCGCCATGTCGCGGCGGAGCCCGTCGAGCGCGACGTTCGCGCGGTCCTCGCGGTCCGCGACGATCAAGATCAGATCGCCGGACGATGCGTCGGTCGCCTTCCGGACGCCGTCGATCTCGTCGGGCATCAGGTGCTTCTCCACCGGCGAGCGGACGCCCCCGTCCTCGACCACGATCCACACCAGGCCGGCCGCGCCCCGTCCCCTGGTCGCCTGCACCAGCTCGTCGAGCTCCTTCCGCGAGAGCTCCGCGCCGCCGGGCGCCGCGAGCCCCTTGATCGCGCCTCCCTCGGCGAGCACGGACCCGAACGCCCGGAACCCCGTCGACGCGAACACCGGCCCGAGATCGGCGAGCTCCATGCCGTAGCGGAGGTCGGGCTTGTCGGAGCCGAACCGCGCCATCATCTCGTCGTACGTCATCCGAGGGAACGGCGTGGGAACGTCCACGCCGTTCGTCTCCCTGACGACCCGCGCCATCACCGGCTCGATCACGTCGATGATGTCCTCCTCGTCGACGAAGGACATCTCCACGTCGAGCTGCGTGAACTCGAACCCCCGGTCGGCGCGTGGGTTCTCGTCGCGGAAGCACCGGACGATCTGGTAGTAGCGGTCCTGCCCGGCGACCATCAGCAGCTGCTTCAGCTGCTGCGGGGACTGCGGCAACGCGTAGAAGCCGCCCGGCCACAGCCGGGACGGGACGAGGAAGTCCCGCGA
>DATHSY010000076.1:0-8041 GCA_035463715.1 Actinomycetota bacterium
GAGGTGATCGCGGCCTACTACCAGATCGTCACCGAGGAGCTCGCCGCGCTCGGAGGTCAGGCGTACAACTTCGCGGGTGACGCGGTCGTCGGCGTCTTCGGGCTGCCGCAGACGCACGCCGACGATGCGTTGCGCGCGATCCGGGCGGGGTTGCGCGTGGTCGAGCGGGTCGGTCGCGCCGGCGGCGCGCTCGGGCTGCCCGTCCCGCTCCGCGTGCGCGTCGGGGTCAACACGGGCCCGGTGGCCATCGGCTCGGAGGCCGCCGAGCGGGGGCTGTTGTTCGGCGCCGTCGTGAACGCCGCCGCCCGGCTGCAGCAGGGCGCGGACCCCGACACCGTCGTGGCAGGCGAGACGACGTGGATCCTCACGCGCGACCAGGTGCAGTTCCAGGAGCGGCGCGGCGTCGAGGCGGAGGGCTTCGACGACGCATTGCAGCTGCATCCGGTCGTGTCGCTGTCGGCCCGCGCGCCCGGCCGTGCGGTGCCGTTCGTCGACCGGCGCCGGGAGCTCCGGCTGCTGGCCGAGACGCTCGAGCGGGCGACCGAATCCGATCGCGGGCACCTCGTCACGCTGGTCGGCGAGCCGGGGGTCGGCAAGAGCCGCCTCGTCGAGGAGTTCGTCGCCGGGCTGCCCGAGGCCACGCGCGTGCTCCAGGGGCGGTCGAGCGCCTTCGGGGAGGACGTCACGTTCGCGCCGCTCGGGCAGATGCTGCTGCAGGAGATGGGTATCCGATCTGAGGCGTCGGCCGAAGAGCTGCGCGAACGGCTCGATGAGATGGTCGGCGAGTGCTGCCCGGTCGACGAGGCGAAGCAGGTCGCCGCGAAGCTCGGGGTCGTGCTCGGCCTCGGCGAGGGATCCCGCGGGGACCGGCGGTACCGTGTTGCCGAGATCCGCAGCGGCCTGCTCCGGCTGCTCGAGGGGATCTCGCGCAGCGGTCCGGTCGTGCTGGTGTTCGAGGACATGCACCTCGCCGACACGCCGCTGCTGGACCTCGTCGAACAGGTCATCCGCGAGGCGAAGGGCATCCCGCTGCTCGTCCTGGTGGTGGCGCGGTTCGACCTGCTCGACGACCGACCCGAATGGGGCGGCGGCCTGGGGGACTCGGTGAACCTGTATCTCGAGCCGATGTCGCTCGACGATGCGGTCATGCTGGCTCGCGAGGCGGGAGAGGGGCTCGACGAGGACACCGCGGAGCGCATCGCCCGGCACGCCGGCGGGAACCCGTTCTTCATCGTCGAGACGACCAGCATGCTGCTGCACCGCCAGGCGGAGATGCCGCCCGGCGCCGCGCCGATGCCCGAGCTGCTGCTGCCGCCGACCGTGCAGGCGGTCATCGCGTCGCGGATCGACCACCTCCCGACGGACGCGCGCGACCTGATCCGCAAGGCGTCCGTGTTCGCGCGGTCGACGTTCGACGTGTCGGAACTCGCGCTGATCTGCGAGCCGCAGGAGATGGTGCTCAAGCTCCTCGAGGAGGAGGAGCTGCTCGCTCGGGACGAGGAGCGCCCCGACGTCTGGCGCTTCCGCCACGGTGTGGTCCGCGACGTGGCTTACGACAGCCTCCCCAAGCGTGAGCGCCTGCGGCTGCACAACGCGGTCGCCGACGGGCTGGAGGCCGATCCCGACACGGCCAGGCGCTACCCGCGGGCGATCGCATACCACCGCGAGCGGGCGGCGCGTGAGTCGCTCGATCTCGACGCACGCGACCGGACGCTCGCCGACCGGGCGGTCGCGGCGCTCGTCCGGGCGGGGTTCGTCGCGCTGAACGACAGCTCCGAGCCCCGGCCCGCAGCCGACCTGTACGAGCGCGCCCTCGCGCTCTGGGGGCCCGAGCGCGCGTGGGGCGCGGACCAGGCGCGGGTGTTGGCGCACCTGGGTGAGGCGCGCTACTGGCTCGGCGAATTCGACGCCGCGGTCGCGCCGCTCCGCAAGGCACTGGAGCTCGGCGGCGATGACCCGGCGGTCCGCTCGGACGCCTCTCGGCTCCTCGGCGACATCGAGCTGTCGGTCCGCGGGAACATCGACAAGGCGTCCGAGTACTTCGAGAGCGCGCTCGCCGCGGCACGGCAGCAGGGCAACGCCAGGACGCTCGCGCGGTCGCTGCTCCAAGCGGCGTGGGCGCCGTACTGGCGGGACGACCTCGCGACCGCACGCGCGATGGTCGAGGAGGCGCTCGACATCGCCAGGTCGGCACCCGGTTCGGATCCGTGGGCGGAGGCCCGGGCGCTCATCACCCTCGCCGGGTTCGTGGAGCCGGTCGGTGACCAGGAGGACGTGCTCGCGCTCGGCTCGCAGGCGCTCGCGGTCGCGGAGCCGTCCGGCGACCGCTTCTCGGAGGCGACGGCGCGCGAGGTCGTCGGCAACGCGCTCCGCCGGATGATGCGGCTCGACGAGGCGTTGCCGCACCTGGACGCCGCGGTGATCGCGCATCGCGATCTCGGTGCCAGGTGGGAGCTCGCGAGCGCGCTGACCTCTCGCGGTAACCTCCACCGGCTCGCCGGTCGGACGGACGAGGCGCTCGGGGACCTGCGCGAGGCGTTCCGGTTGTTCCGCGATCTGAAGGACCGCTCGATGATCTCGTGGACGGCCAGCTCGCTCGCGCGCGTGCTCGCGGCGACGGGAGAGACCGCGGCGGCTCGGCAGGTGATCGAGGAAGCTGCCGGTGTCGCGATGGGGGAGGGCGATCTCCAGTCCGACCTGCTGCTCGCCGAGTCCGTCGTCCTGCTCGCAGAGCGCGATCGCGAGGGTGCGCTGCAACGCTCGACGTCCGCGCTCGCGATCGAGCGGGAGCGCGGGCTCGGCCGTGCCGTCGCGGCCCTCGAGTGGTGGGTCGGCAGGCTGTTCGGCGCCGACGTGATCGGCGGGCAGGAGCACCTGGACGAGGTTCGCGGGACCCTCGCCGAGGGCCACCAGGAGCAAGCGCTCCGCGAGCCGGATCTCGTGGGGATCTGACGCCGTGGACTTCGATCTCACGCAGGAGCAGCGTGAGCTGCGCGCGGCGGTCGGCCGGTTCGCCGAGGAGGTAGTGGCGCCGCAGGCTGAGCGGCTCGACCGCGACGCGGCGTTCCCGCTCGAGATCGTCCGACAGATGGGTGAGCTGGGGCTGTTCGGTGTTCCGTTCCCCGAGGAGTTCGGCGGGCTCGGCGCCGACCTCCTCACGCTGTGCCTGTGCATCGAGGAGCTGGCGCGCGTCGACTCGTCGGTCGCGATCACGCTCGAGGCCGCGGTGGGTCTGGGCGCCAACCCGATCCACCGCTTCGGCACGCCGGCACAGAAGGCCGAGTGGCTGCCGCGGATGTGCCGCGGCGAGGTGCTCGGCGCGTTCGCCCTCACCGAGCCGGCCGGCGGCAGCGACGTCCGCTCGCTCTCGACCCGCGCCCGTCTCAACGGTGACGGGTGGGTGATCGATGGCAGCAAGGCGTTCATCACGAACTCCGGCACGCCGCTGTCGAAGGTCTGCACGGTCGCCGCGGTCGACGAGGAGGCGGGAGGGATCACGGCGATCCTGGTGCCGACGGACACGACGGGGTTCCGCGTCGGGCCGTCGTACCGCAAGCTCGGCTGGCACGCGAGCGACACGCACGAGCTGTCGCTCGACGGTGTGCGCGTGCCAGAGGCGAACACGCTCGGCGAGCGCGGCCGCGGCTACGCGCAGTTCCTTGAGATCCTCGACGACGGCCGCGTGGCGATCGCCGCGCTCGCGACCGGGCTCGCGCAGGGCTGTCTGGGCGAGAGCGTGCGGTACGCGACCGAGCGTGAGGCGTTCGGCCGCCCGATCGGCGGGTTCGAGGGGCTGCAGTTCAAGATCGCCGACATGATGGTCGCGGTCGAGAACGCGCGGCTCGGCTACCTGCGGGCGGCGTGGCTGCGCGACCAGGGCAGGCCCTTCAAGACCGAGGCCTCGATCGCCAAGCTGTACGCGAGCGAGATCGCCGTCGACTGCGCGCGCGAGGCCGTGCAGATCCACGGCGCCTACGGCTACGTCGAGGAGTTCCCGGTCGCCCGGCACTACCGGGATGCCAAGGTGCTCGAGATCGGCGAGGGGACCAACGAGATCCAGCGGGTCCTCATCGCCCGGGCCCTCGGGCTGCCGGAGACCGAGCTCTAGGCCGTTCGGCTCAAGGGGTGTCCCCGCTCGGCCGACCTAGATGGTTGAACCGTGCTCGTCGGGAGCGCACGCTGAGACAAAGCCGAGACGCCTCGTTGACAGCACCGCAACGCGTCCGGTACAGAAGGGGCTTCCCCATGGCCGACACGCGGGAGCGATCCGGGGTCGTCGCGCGCCGTCTTCTCGGCGTCTTCGCCTCGTTGCTCCTGCTGACGCTGCTCGTGGGCCCCGCCGCCGCGGGCCCGAAGGAGGAGCTCCAGGAGGCCCGCGCCGAGCTGAAGGCCGTCAGGGAACAGATCGGGGCCAAGCGCGCGGTCCTGCAGGACAGCCTGGCGAGGGCCGGCCAGTTGTGGGAGCGCGTGCAGGCGGCGCAGGCGCGGTTCGAGGCGATCGTCGCGACGCTCCAAGACACGAAGTCTGCCCTGGCCGCCGCCCGGGACGACTACACGGCGCTCGAGTCCCGGGTGGCCGAGCGAGCGCGTGAGACGTTCATGGCCGGACCCGCGAGCAACCTCGAGTTCGTGCTCGGCGCGGTCTCCTTCTCGGATCTATCCGCTCGGATGGAGTACGTCGACGCGCTGACGCGATCGGACGCGGACCTGGCGAACGAGTACCAGAACCTGAAGAACGAGCTGTCCGCGAGGGCGCGGGACCAGGAACGGCTCGCGAGCAACCGCGCCGAGTTGCTCATGGAGCTCAAGCGGGACCAGGCCGAGCTCGACGCGCAGCTCGCCGAGCAGCAGGCGTTGCTCGACGAGCTCGACGCCAAGGAGCGGCGGGCGGTGGAGCTGGCGAAGGACGCCAAGAAGGACTGGCGGGAGTTCCAGCGACAGCTGTCGTCGGTCGTCGTCCGGGACAGCGGCGTCTTCCGCGTGTGCCCCGTCGGGATCCCGAGGGCGGTCTACGATGGGTTCGGAGCGCCGAGGTACTCGGGCGGATACCACCCGCACGCCGGCAACGACATCATCGCGCCGATGGAGGCCCCGATCTACGCTCCGTTCGACGGGTACGCGCGCGCGTCCTACAACGCGCTGGGCGGCAACGCCGTCTACGTGTACGGCGAAGACGGATACGTCTACAACGCTCACCTGGTGCGGACCGGATACACGGGTCCGGTGCAGGCGGGCGACGTCATCGGCAACGTCGGGGAGACGGGTGACACGAGCACCCCGCACGACCATTTCGAATGGCACCCGAACAACACACCGGCCCAGGACCAGTGGCCGCGGAGCCCGTACGGATACTCCGTGATCTACACGGGCTCGAAGCCGGCCGTGAACCCGTGGCCGTTGCTGCAAGAGGTCTGCTGAGGCCGGCCTAGTCACCGCGCGCTAGCCTGGCTCGCGTGAAGCCGTCCGCTCGCATCGCGGTCCTGGTCGCGTCGGTGGCCGCGATCGTGGTCCTGTTCCTGCTCCTGCAGCCGGGCGGCGGGGACGAGCCGGGACCCTCTCGTTCCCCCTCGACGCCGACCGAGACCGCGACGGCGACCGACACGGGCGGACCGTCGCCGACGCGTTCCGCCGCGCCCAGCGCGGCGCCGACCCCGGATGTCGTCGAGATCGAGATCGAGGTCGAGGACGGCCGCGTCGACGGCCGCTCCGAGTACGCCGTACCGGTCGGCGAACGCGTGCGGATCGAGGTGCAGGCCGACGTCGCGGACGAGGTCCACGTCCACGGCTACGACCTGATGGCCGACGTCTCGCCGGGTCGCGCGGCCGTGATCGCGTTCCGGGCGGACGCGGCGGGCGTGTTCGAGGTGGAGCTCGAGGACGCCGGGAAGCTCCTGTTCCGCCTGCGCGTGACGCCGTGACCGTCGGGCTGCTCGCGCACGGCCTGGGTGGGCGCGTCGACCTACCCGTCCCGCGGGGACTGTTCGTCTTCGGCGCGGTGACGGCGCTGATCGTGTCGTTCGTCGCGCTCGCCGTCCTGTGGCCGGAGCCCCGCCTCGAGAAGCGCCGGCCACGCCCGATCCGCGCAGCATGGCTGCGGTCGGTCATGTCGAGCGCCGTCCTCGGATGGGTGGTCCGTGCCGCGGGACTCGTCGTGTTCGGCGTCACGACGCTCGCGGCGTTCCGCCCGGTCGGGCCGACTGACACGATCGCGCCCGTGATGGTCTTCATCTGGTTCTGGGTGGGGCTCGCGATCCTGCAGGCCGTGTTCGGGAACGTGTGGGCCGCGCTGTCGCCCTGGGACACACTGGGGCGCCTGCTCCAGCTCGACCCGCCCGCCTACCGGCCGCCGCGCACGTACCCCAAGGCGCTCGGGCGGTGGCCGGCGGCGGTCCTGCTGTTCGGCTTCGTCTGGTTCGAGCTTGCGTCGCCGCTTCCCGAGGAGCCTCGCGCGCTCGGGATCGCGATCGTCGCGTACACCGCGATCACGGT
Source organism: Actinomycetota bacterium (assembly GCA_035463715.1). GTDB lineage: Bacteria > Actinomycetota > UBA4738 > UBA4738 > HRBIN12 > DATHSY01. The sequence goes on from DATHSY010000076.1 coordinate 6,490, forward strand.
CGCGGGGATGGCGGCGTTCGGACGGGCGGCCTGGCTCGAGAACGGCGAGGCCTTCGGCGTCTACTTCGGGCTGCTCGGCAGGATCTCGCCGCTCGTGCGCGACGACGAGGGGCTGCTCGCGATCCGCCCGGTGCTCTCCGGGCTGCCGCACGTCGAGCCGCGTCCCGGGCTGCTCGCGCTGATCGTGGTGGCGCTCGGATCGACGACGTTCGACGGCCTCTCGAGGACGACGTGGTGGCTCGACGCGACGGCGTCGCTGACGCAGGGTGCGACGGTGGCGGCCGCGACCGCGGGGCTCCTCGGGACGATCCTGGCGGTCGCCGCCGTGTACTCGGGCGCGATGGTCGTCGCGGCCGGCGTGGTCGAGGCGTCGTGGCATCCGCTCGCCGTGCGGTTCGCGCACAGCCTCGTGCCGATCGTGCTCGCGTACGTCGTCGCGCACTACTTCTCGTTCCTGTTGATCGAGGGCCAGATCGGGCTGAACCGGATCTCCGACCCGCTCGGGCTCGGCTGGAACCTGTTCGGCACCGCCGGGTGGCGTGTGAACCTCACGATCGTGTCGGCGACGACGACGTGGTACGTGCAGGTGGCGGCGATCGTGCTCGGGCATATCGGCGGGGTGGTCCTCGCGCACGACCGCGCGATCGCCCTGTTCGACCGTTCGCGTGCGATGCGGACGCAGTACGCGCTGCTCGCCGCGATGGTCCTGTTCACGGCGACCGGCCTGCTGATCCTGTCGGGGGGGTGAGCGTGCTCGCGCACGGATCCGGGATCGACGACCTGATCGTGCTGGTCGCCGCCGTCGGAACGTTCCTCCTCGTGTCCGGCCTGAGGCGGCGGCGGGGGGCGGACGCCGGCGCGCCGGCGAGCGATCGCTGTCCGTACTGCGACAGCCCGCTCGAGCCCGATGCGGTCCGGTGCGACGGGTGCGGCTTCCTGGCGCCGCGGAACCCCGCCCGCCCCGGGTAGCCTGTCGCTCGCACAGCGCGCGGGAGGGCAGCGTGAGGGCCGAGGACGTCAAGCGGGTCGGCGTGATCGGGTGCGGCGTGATGGGTGCCGGCATCGTCGAGGTGAGCGCCCGAGCGGGGCTCGACGTCGTCTACCTCGAGGCGACGCCGGACCTGGTCGAACGCGGGCGGCATCGCCTCGAGGCCTCGCTGGGGCGGGCCGTCGAACGCGGCGCGATCGCCGAGGACCAGCGTCGCGCGGCGCTCGAGCGCGTCCGCGGCACCACGTCGATCGACGACCTGTCCGACGCCGAGCTGATCCTGGAGGCCGCCACGGAGGACCGCGACATCAAGCAGGCGTTGTTCCGCGAGCTCGACGGCGTCGTGCGTCCCGAGGTCGTGTTCGGTAGCAACACGTCGTCGATCCCGATCGTCGACCTCGGCGCGGCGACCGAACGGCCCGACCGCGTCGTGGGGATCCACTGGTTCAACCCGGTGCCGGTGATGGGGCTCGTCGAGGTCGTCCGTTCGATCACGACGTCGGATGAGACGGTCGAGTTCGCGCGCGCGTTCGGCGCGATGCTCGGCAAGACGACGGTGCTGTC